>JBBSGJ010000023.1:0-19029 GCA_038254195.1 Solirubrobacterales bacterium | reverse complement strand
GCGGCGATCACGATCGGTCTGACCCGTCACTGATGCGCTCCCACGCGCTCGGGATCTTCTAGCGACACATGCTCCCCGCGTCAGCGCCGCAGCTCGAACCAGACGCGGGTCTTGTCGGCGACGTCCACCCCCCAGGCCTCGGCGAGCTGGGTGACGAGGAACAGGCCGTAGCCGCCGGGCTCGTCGGGGTCGTGGCCCGGGTCGGCGGGGTCGAACCCCGGGCCGGGATCGCAGACCTCGATGCGGATGCGCTTCTCGGTCAGGCCGATCCGGACGCCGACCCGGTCGCCCCCCTCCATGCCGCCTCCGTGGAGGACGGAGTTCGTCACGAGCTCGGAGACGAGCAGGCCGGCGTCCTGCGCCACGGGCGCCGGCACGGTGCCCTCCAGGCGCTCCTGGAGGGCCTGGCGGGCGTGGGCGGGCGCGTGCGGCCCTCCGGCGACCTCGACCTCGGTGAAAGTCATCTGAGTCTCAGGACTACCCGGATCGCCACGCCCCATTCCCGAGTGAGGCCGGATTGCCATCAGCGCGATGTCGTCGCGGGGCTCGCCCTCCTGGGCCGCGACCGCCGCGTGCTCGAGGCCCAGGAGCAGCGCGTCCGGCGCCCCGGCGCCCAGCGTGGCGAGCAGCTCGCTCAGGCCGTCCTCGCCGATCGCCCCCGCCGGCGCGCCGGCGTCGGTCATCCCGTCCGTGTACAGGAGCAGGGTCTCGCCCGGCGCGAGCTCGAGCGCCGTGTTGTGGAGCCGGGGGTCGTCGAGGAGCCCGAGCAGCGAGCCGTAGCGCCCGGCCTCCTCCACCCGGCCGTCCGCCCGCAGCACGAGCGCCGGCTCGTGCCCGCCGAGGGCGAGGGTCACGCCCAACGGCCCCTCCCCCGGCCGCAGCCGCGCCACCGCGGCGGTGCACAGGGTGCCGCCCTCGTCCTGGGTGCGCATCGCCGCGTTGAGCAGTCCGAGCATCTCGCTCGGGCTCTCGGTCTGCAGCGAGGCGGCGCGCAGGGTGTACCGCGCCAGCGCGGTCACCGCAGCCGCCTCGGCGCCCTTGCCCGTGACGTCGCCCACCACGACGATCCAGTCGCCCGAGGGGCAGGACATGACGTCGTAGAAGTCGCCGCCGACCTCGTTGAACTCGCCCGCCGCCCGGTAGCGCGCGGCGAGACCGACGCCCGGGATGTGGGGCAGCCGAGTGGGCAGCAGACGGGACTGGAGGGTGTGGGCGATGTCGGCACGCGCCGTGTAGAGCCGGGCGTTGTCGACGGCCATGGCCGCCCGGCGCCCCAGGTCAACGGCGACCTCCACGTCGGCGGCGGAGAAGCTCCGGCCCGAGCCCGCGGTGGCGAAGGAGATCGCCCCGAAGGTCCGTCCCCGCGCCCGCAGCGGCGCCATGACCACCCCGCGCATCCCGAGGTTCTGCAGGAACTCGAGATGCTCGGGCCCGCGGGCCCCCGCCCGCAGCTGCTCGTCGGTGACGTCGCGGGTGACCTCGGGCACGCCGGTGCGGACGACGGCGGCGACGCCGGTGGCGTCGTCCGGGTCCACCGGGAAGCGCGCGGCCAGCGCCCGCGCCGTGGCCTCCCGGGCAGGGTCCGCGTGGGCGACCGCGACGAGCGGGAGCTCGGGGTGCCCCGCGTCGGAGTCCTCGAGGAGGTGCACCGCGCACCAGTCGCAGAAGGCCGGCACCGCCACGCGGGCGACGTTGCGCAGGGTCGTGTCGAAGTCCAGGGAGGACTCAAGTAAGTCCCCCGCGCGCGCCAGGAGCGCGGCGCGCTCGAGCGAGCGGCGGCGCTCCGTGATGTCCACGACGGTCTCGAGGACGCCGACGGCGGCGCCGCCGCCGGGGTGGGCGGATCCGGCGATCGGGGTGCCGGACACGAGCCACCAGGCGCCGCCCGGGCCCTCCATCTCGTGCTCCACGACCGGGCGGCCGGTCGCGAGCACGCGCTCGTAGAGCCGGCGCCGGCGCACACCCGCCGGCCCAGCGAGGTCCGGGGTCCGGCCGATGTGCTCGGCGACCGGAAGGCGGTTGAGCGCGGCGAGGCGCTCGTTGACCCGGACGAAGCGCAGGTCGGCGTCAAGCAGGCCGAGGCCGACCGGTGCCGTGGCGAAGACCGCGTCGAGCACGGCGAAGCGCTGCTCGGCCTCCGTGTAGAGCCGCGCGTTGTCCACCGCGAGCGCACAGCGCTCGGCCAGCAGCCCGGCCCACTCGAGGTCCTCCGCCCCGTAGCGCAGCTCGTCGCGGCAGGAGAGCAGGGTGAGCGCCCCGATCCGGCCGCCGCGGACGTCGAGGGGGACGATGAGGTAGGACCGCGGGCCGAGACGGGCGTAGAGGGCGCGCTCGGCGTCGGTTCTGAGCAGCTCCGGCACCGGCTCGGCCCGTTCGACGAGCTCGGGCTGCCCGGACGCGATCACCGCGAGCGCGCCCTCGCCGCCGTGGGAGCGAACGCGGAAGCGGCGGCGCAGCTCGAGCAGGAAGGCCTCCAGCTCGGGATCGGGATGGCGGGAGGTGAGCTGCCGCACCTTCCCATCCGCCTCCGAGATGTCCACCGCACACCAGTCCGCGACCTCGGGGACGGCGAGCCGGGCGACCTCCGCCAGGGTCGTCTCGTAGTCGAGGGTTGCGGCGAGGACGCGGCCGGCCTTCTCCAGGAAGCCGCGCGTGTGCTCGGGGACGGCGGCTTCCACGCTGGGGCGGATTGTGACGCGCCCGTCGCATCGGGGTAGGCGAGGCGGCCATGGCCGAGCACACCACCGTCGCCGAGGCGCCCGCCGCCTGCGTGTGGGAGGTCCTCGCCGATCCCGACACCTACGCGGTCTGGGTGGTGGGCGCGAAGGACATCCGCGACTGGGAGGGGCGCTGGCCCGAGCCCGGCTCCCGCATCCACCACACCCAGGGCGTCGGGCCACAGACGCTCGTGCAGGACTACACCGAGGTGCTCGAGGCCGCGCCCGAGCGGCGTCTGCTGCTCGAGGCGCGGATGCGGCCGCTGGCCGTCCTCCACATCGAGCTCGGGCTCGAGCCGCTCGGCACCGAGCAGACGCGGATCCGGATGAGCGAGCGACCGGTCGCGGGGCCGCTCCTGGTGGCCCGGCCGGTGGTCGGACTCGCGCTCAAGGGCCGCAACGTCGAGGGCCTCGAGCGCCTGAAGGCGCTCGCCGAGCAGCGCTGGCGCGGGCGGCGCTCCGCCCTCGGCTCCTCTGCCTAGGCGGCCGTCTGACGGACCGGAGCGCAGGAGCGGTGGTTGACCACCAGCCCGAGCGTCTCGAGCGCTCCGCGGAGCACCCGGGAGACCTGCATCTGCGAGCAGGCGAGCTGGGCGGCGATCTCGCTCTGCTTCATGTCGTGCTCGAAGCGCAGGCGCAGGACGGCGCGCTGCTGCTCGGTGAGCAGGGGCAGGGCATCCGCGATCGCCCGGCGGTCGTCGACGAGCTCGTAGCCCGGGTCGGTGTCCCCGAGGCGGTCGCCGAGGGAGACGCCGTCCTCCTCGTCGCCGCCCACGCGGCCGTCGAGGGAGACCGGCGCCAGGGCGGTCTGCGCGTGCAGCGCCTCGACCACCTCCTCCTCCGTGCAGCTCAGCCGCTCGGCCACCTCGCGGGGCGTCGGGGAGCGCCCCTGCTCTCCCGCCCAGCCGTCGATGACCTTGCGGACCTCCGCCACCCGCTCCTGCACGGCGCGCGGAACGTGCGCCGACCAGGCCGTGTCGCGGAAGGAGCGCTTCAGCTCGCCGAGGATCGTCGGCACCGCGAAGGACGTGAAGGCGAAGCCACGGTCGGGGTCGAAGCGCTTGAGCGCCTTGACGAGGCCGAGGTTGGCGACCTGCTCGAGGTCGTCCACAGGATCGGACCCCCGGGCGTAGCGCAGCGCGAGCTTGCGGGCCAGGGGCCGGAAGCGGCGGACGAGCCGGTCGAGGTCCGCCGGATCGGCGAAGCGGGCATAGCGCCGGAGCAGGACGTCCGGCTCCTCGCTCAGCACCGGTCGGGGAGCGGCGGGAACGAGAGGGGCAGCGAGAGCGCTCACGGTCCTGACGGTAGTTCCATTGGCGTTGGATCTGGGGAGTTACGTTGGTTTCGAACGTTTTTGATCTGACGGGGCGGGCACTTCTGGCGCGATGGCATCCGGTCTTCGCATCCTCGCGCTCGACCCGTAGCTCGCGGAGGATCTCCCTTTCCGATCTGCTCCCGCGGGCGGTCGCCAACGTCGTGGCCCCCGAGCTCCAGGTCGCCACGGGGCCGTGGGAGGTCGAACGCATACCCGCCGCCCGTCGCTCCCCCCTGGGCGTGCTCCTGCTCTCCGGCGTCTTCGCCCGCGACGTGGGCCTCGCCGGCCACACCTGCACGGAGCTCCTCGGGACGGGCGACATCCTCGACCCCTGGGAGCGCGGCCGGCGTGAGGCCCTAGTGCGTGCACCCGCCCGTCATGCCCCGGCGCGGACGGAGCCTCCCGTCCCGTTGGTACGCCCGATCAGTAGACGTCCCGGTCCCGCGGGGCCGCGCCAGGGTCGCGCCGACGGTCCGAGAGGACCGTGAGCCACAGCACGGAGACCACGAGGCCGAGGACCCCCACGATCATGAGGATGAGGCCGACGGTCTGGACGTTCACGCCCGAGAGGGTCGCCGTCACCGCCCAGTGGAGGATCGCCCCCAGGGCGATGAGGAAGAGCGAGGTGCCGATGCCCATGTCGGCACCGATACTAGCGGGAAGGCGGAGAAGTGCTCCCCACCTCGAGCCCACCGGGGGCGACCGTGAGCGACCGGCGCCCGGCCAGCAGATCGAGCAGTTCCTCGCCCGCGACCTCGCGCCGCCAGCCCTCGAGCACGCGCGTCCCGTCGGAGTCGCGCCCGTGCCGGGCCGCTCCGACGACCCGGTTGAGATCGGCGCGCGTCGCGAGGACCTCGTAGGCCAGGCCCTCCTCCAGCGCGCGCTGACGCAGGAAGGCCTCGGCGAGGGAGACGAGGGGCGCGTCGCGGGCGGTCAGGCCCGGGCCTGACTCGGGCTCCCGCGCCATGGGCGGCTTGGCCGCCCCGCGCGCCACGGCGCGCAGCACGTCCTCGCCCCGCCGGCGCAGGACCCCGCCGTGGACCCCGCGGATCGTGCCGAGCTCGGATGCGCTTGCGGGCCGGCGCCGCGCGATCTCCACGAGGGCGGCGTCGGCGAGCACCGACGCGACCGGGCGGTCCTCAACCTGGGCGGTCTCCTCGCGCCAGGCGGCAAGCTCACGCGCCACGGTCCGGGCGCCGGCCGGGAGGTTGGTGGCCTTGGGCAGCCGACGCCAGGCCTCGCCGGGGTCCCGGGTGTCCGAGACGCGCTCGAGCGCGGCGCACTCGTCGCGGACCCACCCCTCGCGCCCGGTCTCGCGCAGGCGCTCACGCAGGCGGTCGGCGAGGGCGAGGAGGTAGAGGACGTCGCCGGCGGCGTACTCGAGCTGCTCGGAGGTGAGGGGACGGACGTCCCAGCGCGTGAAGCTCGCGGACTTGGGCAGGCGGACGCCGAGCGCCTCGCCGAGGAGGTTCACGTACCCCGCCTGGGCGGCGAAGCCGGCGAACCCCGCGGCGATCTGGGTGTCCCACACACCGGAGATCTCCGTGTCCCAGACCCGGCGGAGGATCGCCACGTCCTGACGGGCGGCGTGGAGGACGACGTCGACGGTCCCATCGGCGAGCACGGCGGCCAGCGGTGCGGGGTCGCCCGTGCGGGCGAGCGGGTCGATGAGCTCGACCCGGACGCCGGCGGGCGCGGCGGGGTCCTCGACGGAGACCTGCACGAGGCAGAGGAGGGCGTGGTAGCGACCCTCGGTCATGAACTCCGTGTCCAGGCCGAGCCGCCCGCCCGCCCGGGCGTCGGCGGCAAGGCGGTCGAGGTCCACCTCGGGGAGCGTCGCGGCCATGCTCAGACCGTCCCGGGCCCCTCGCGGCGCCGCGGCGGCAGGGCCCACCACGCGCGGACGCGCCCGACGACACCGAGCCCGCGGGCGAGCTCCGTGCGCAGGGCGCGGCGCTGGGCCGCGCTCGGCCCGCTTCCCGGGCGCCCGAACCGCAGGGCGCGCACGGCGCGGACGTAGCCAGCCGCCTCGGGCGCGGCGCGCAGGCGCTCCTCGAGCGTGCGGAGGGTCACGGGCGCCGCGGCGGGGCGCCCCGAGCGCCGCAGCGCCTGTTCGAGCTCGGCGAACGCGCGCTCGGCCGGGGAGCCCGGCCGCCGCCGGGCCCTCCGGACGAGGAGGAGCGCAGCCCCTGCCGCGGTGAGCACGCCCGCGCCGAGCAGCGCCCAGAGCCAGGCGCCCGGGCCACCGGCGCCGCGTGTGGGGGCCGAGGTGGTCCCCCGCAGGGGGTGGAGGCCCCCTCCGCGCGGATCGAGGGGGGTCGCCGCCCCCGCGGGGCCGCTTCCCACGCGCTCGACGAGCTTGGGCACGAGGTTCGAGGTCTCCTGGCCGCGGGCCGGCGCGGCGGCGGGGGTGGGATCGAACGTGACCCACCCGAGACCGGGGAAGTAGGCCTCGACCCAGGAGTGCGCGTCGGTGTCGCGCACGACCCACTCGCCGCTCTGGGCGTCCCGCTGCCCGGGCGCGAAGCCGGTGGAGACGCGCGCGGGCACCCCGCCCATGCGCAGCAGCAGCGCCATCGCGCCCGCGAAGTGCTGGCAGTAGCCCTGGTGGGTGCGCAGGAGGAAGTCGGCCAGGGGCGCTCCGGCCGGCGGCGGGGACTCCGTGTAGCGGAACGGGCGACTCGAGAGGTAGGCCAGGATCCGCCGCGCGTACGCGTACGGGGTCGCCGTGCCCCCCCTGAGCCGCCGGGCCAGATCCCACACCCCGGCGTAGGCCGAGCCCCGGATGGCGTCGGACGGAGAGGCGCCGTCGAACATGCGCAGGCCGGCACCCGAGCCCCACGCGGGCACCACGAGCTCGGGAAGGGTCCCGGCGCGCACGAGCGCGCGCGACGCCGCGCCCCGGGGGCCGAGATCGGCGAGCCCGGCGGGCGGGAGCCGGACGACCCGATCGACGATGAGCGCGCCGGGAAAGACGTCGCCGGCGGTTGCCAGCGCGCGCGGGCCGGGCCGGGGTACGTACGACGTGACCGCGTAGCCGTCGCCGTCGCGCAGCGGCTCGGCGATCGGGAAGGCGCCGGAGCGGCTCTCGGTCGCGACCGGGTGGGGCGCGCCGGTGATGTCCAGGGGCTCGCCCGGCGTGAAGACCCGGTCCGAGCGCACCCCGCCCACGGCCACGCGGATCCGGCGGACCCACTCCGGGTGCTCCAGGGCGAGGTCGAACGGGTTGCGCCCGCCGGCGTCCGAGGAGACCGAGCCCGGGGGCAGCGGCGTCCAGCCCACTCCGTCGAAGCCCTCGAGATCCTGCGCCTTCCAGTACAGAGGCCGGGGCGAGGCGATCCGCAGCACCTCCCGCCCCGTGCGCGGCCAGTCCAGCGGCCCGTAGCCCTGCGACCAGTCGAAGGTGACGGGTACGGCGCCCAGCCGGCCCGCCGCGGCCTCGTAGTCGAACCAGGGGCGCTCGGCGTCGAGCGCCGGGCGCAGGGCGACGGCGGCGACGGCGGCCAGGAGCAGCGCGACGAGGGCGACGGGCACGTCGGGTGAGACGACGCGGTCGGCGGCCAGGAGCGCCGCGAGCCCCACGAAGAGGACCAGGCCCTGGCCCACCGGGTCCTGGCCGTGGACGACCACCGCGGGGACTCCGGCGAGGACCATGAGCGGCACCGCGGCGAGTGCGGGGAACCCGCGGCGCGAGCCCCGCGGCCACAGGGCGAGGGCGACGGCGAGCACCACGAGGCCGGCCCCGCCCGCCAGGACGGTGCGCGCCGTCCAGCCGCCGGGCGCCCCGTCGTAGGGGACGAGCAACCCGGGCAGCGCGGCCAGGCCGCGCCCGATCCCGGCGCCGAGCTCGTCCCAGTGCGCGGGCGCGAGCAGCCGGAGCGGGACGCCCACGGCGGGCAGGGACGCCGCCAGGCCGGCGACGGCCGCGAGCGCCGCCCCGGCCTGGCGCGCCGGACCGGGGAGGCGTCCGGCCAGGACGAGGCAGGCGGCGAGCGCGCCGCCCAGAGCCGTCCACGCCAGCGCCCGGTGGGTGGGCGCGGGGGCGAGCATGCGCGTCCACCACGTCCCCCCCGCGAGGACGAGGGCGAGGACGGCGAGCCCGCGGACGACCAGGGGGACGTCGGGGAGCGCGATGCGGCGGCGCATGGCCCGCGGCGCGGCGAGGGCGCTCACGAGAGCACCGCCTCCCGAACGGGGTCCGCGCTGCGCCCGGACGTGGCGCCGAGCGCGTAGCCGTGGCAGCCCGCCACCGCGAGCACGGGTGGGGCGGATCCCCAGGTTCCCGGCACCACGAGCAGCCGCGCGCCGCGCGGGCCGGCGGTGAGCGCCACGGGCGCGCGCGTGGGCGCGCGGGCGCAGACGAGGACGAGCGTGCGGTGGCGGTGCGCCTGGCCGCCGAGGGCCAGGGTTGGGCCGGGCTCCACCAGGGCGAGCCGCGCGTGCAGGCCGGGCCACGCCAGGAGCGCCGGCTCGAGCGAGGTCGGCCGGCGGTCCCCGGGCAGGAGCACGGCGCACCCGCCGCGCGCGGCGAGCGCCACGGCGAGCGACGCGGTCGCGCGCACCGCGGCGTCGAGCGCGTCGTCATCGGCTTCCCGGCCGGCGTCGAGGGCCACGAGCGGGAGGCGCTCGGCTTCGGGGAGCATCCGCCGCTCGACGAGGCCGGCACCGCGGGCGAGCGCGGGCCAGTGGATCCGGGTGGCCGGCGTGCCCTCGCGGTAGGGACGCAGGCCGTCGATCTCCGACTCGGCGCCGGGCGCCGTGTGGGCGCCGTCCTCGCCCCCGCGCAGCCGACCGCCGCCGGCGGCGAGCGAGCGGACGGGATCCACGCGTGGGAGCACCAGAAGGTCGTCCCCCTCTCCGCCGGAGACGGTCCGGACGCCGAGGCCCAGCGCGTCGACCAGGCGGAGCTCGGCCGGCGGCAGGGTCACCCGTCCCCGCCGGGGAAAGGAGACCGCGGCCTCCCCCGCGACACCTCCACGCCCGGCTGCGAGGCGCGCGACCGGCGCCTCCTGGGGGTGCGGGCCCGGTATCGCGACGAGCTCGCCGCCCGCCAGGCGCAGACGGCCGGCGCGGGCCCGGACGCGGACGACCAGCGGCTCGCCCTCCACCACCCGCGCCGCCCCGAGCTCGCGCTCGACGCGGGCGCCGCGCGCCGCGCCCCACAGTGCTCCCGCCACCAGCGCCCACAGGAGGACGAGCCCGGCCGCGGGGATCCACAGCGCCTCGGCGTCGAACAGCCCCGCGGCGAGGCCGAGCGCCACCCCGAGCACGGCGGGGCCCAGGCCGCGCGTTCGCCCGCGCATCTACTCGTAGAGGGTGAGGGCGCCGAGCACGACGAACGAGGCTACGAGGGCGCACCCCTCGAAGAGGGTCGCCTCGCCGTCGGCGGTGACCTGGTAGATCGCGATCGCCGTCGCGAACAGCGCCGCGATGTACACCGGGTCGAGCGCGAAGTCCAGCCGCCGGGGGAGCAGCAGCGAGACGATCACGAGCGTCGGCCACAAAAAGGCGGCCACCTGGGCGACGGAGTTCTTGATCACCGAGATCGCGAGGTCGGCCTGGCCCTTGTGGGCGAGGACGATCCCCGCGACGTTCTCGACGGCGTTGCCGGCGACGGCGACGATCACCAGGCCCGCGAACGCCTCGGAGAGCTTGAGCTGCGTGATCGTCGGCTCCAGCGCGTGGATGAACCAGTCCGACACGAACGCGGACGCCACGCCGCCCACCCCCAGGAGGACCAGGGGCAGGGTGAGGGGCACCGCGTGGCGCGGCTTCTCGCCCTCTCCTCCCGCCGCGCCGGCGCCGCTTCGCACGTACGGGATCACCCACGCGAGGTACACGACGAGCAGGCACACCGCGCTGATCGTCGAGATGTCGCGTGCCTCCCCTGCGTTCACGTCCTGGGTGGCGAGCGCGACCCCCACGAGGGTGATGATGAAGCTCGCCAGGAGCAGGAGGGTCGCGGTGTCGTTCGGCAGCCGTGGCGAGAAGCGCATCACGCCGTCGTCCGCCGCGCGCGACCCCGCGACGATGGCGAGGCCGAGGACGAGCAACGCGTTGGCGAGGATGGAGCCGAGGACGGAGAACTTCGCCACGGTGACCTGCCCGGCCGAGAGCGCGAAGATCACCACGAAGAACTCGGGCAGGTTCCCGAGCGTGGACTGCATGACGCCGGTGGCCGCCGGACCGAAGCGCTCGCCGACCTGCTCGGTGGCCACCGACACGACCCAGGCGAGCCCGGCGAGCGACACCGTCGCCACGACGAAGGCGAGCAGCGCGGGCGCGTCCGAATACCGCAGCACCCCGGCCAGCGCGGTGACGACGGCGATCCCGGCGACGATCCACGGGCGGTGACCGCTCACCCGGAGCGCCGTGCCGCGGGATCGAATTCGGGCACGGCGAGCTCCGTGTCCTCGCCCTCGCGCATCGGCCCGTCCTTGGGGGCCTTCTTCGGTGGGAGCTGGATGGCCCGCGCGGCGCCGGGCACGCCCGCCTCGAGCTCCCGCGTGCGCTCGAGCTCGGCGTCGAACTCCACCCCGAAGAGCAGCGCGACGTTGGAGAGCCACATCCACACGAGCAGGACGATGAGCCCGCCGAGCGTGCCGTAGGTCTTGTTGTAGGAGCCGAAGTTCGCCACGTAGAAGAAGAACCCCCCGGTGGCGAGGATCCACAGCACCACCGCGACCGCGCCCCCGGGCGAGATCCACCGGAAGCCCGGCTGGCGGACGTTCGGCGCCGCGCGGTAGAGGAAGGCGATCATCGCCATGAGCGCGACGAGGATCACCGGCCACTTCGCGATGCTCCACACGGTCACCGCGGTGGAGCCCAGGCCGATCTGGTCGCCGATGGCCTGCGCCAGGGGGCCCGTGACGACCACGGCGAGGAGCACGAGGGCGAGGAGCACGACGGCCGCGAGGGTGACCGCGATCTGCAGGGGGCGCAGCTTCCAGAACGGCCGGCCCTCGTTGATCTCGTACACGGAGTTCGACGCGCGGATGAACGCCCCGATGTAGCCCGACGCCGACCACAACGCCCCGAGCAGGCCGAAGCCGAGCAGCGCGCCCGCGCCCCCCTTCGACGAGATGACCCCGTTGATCGGGCCGCGCACGGAGTCGATGGTGCTTCCCGACGCCCCCGACTGGCGCAGGATGTTGAACAGGGCGTCCGTGGTCTTGCCCGCGTCGCCGAAGACCCCGAGCAGGGAGACGAGCACGATGAGCGCGGGAAACAGGGCGAGCAGCCCGTAGTACGTCAGCGCCGCCGCCCAGTCGGTGAGGTTGTCGTCGGAGAACTCGCTCGCGGTCCGCTTGACGGTGGGCCAGAGCCGCATGGACGCTCCTTACCCTGATCGACCGTCATGCCCACCGCCCGCCGCGAGCAGATCGAGCAGGCCGTCGTCTCAGCGACCCACGACCTGCTCGACGAGGGGACCGCGTTCGGGGAGCTCGGCATCGAGCGCATCGCCACGCGGGCGGGTATCTCGCGGACGGCGTTCTACTTCTACTTCTCGGACAAGCGCGAGCTGCTCATGCGCGTGACCGCCGAGGTCTCCGAGCAGCTCTTCGGAGTCGCGGAGGCCTGGTGGAGCGGGGACGGCGACGGGGCCGAGGACCTCGTGGCCGCCCTGCGCTCCGTCCTCGGGCTCTACCACGAGCACGGCGCGGTCCTGCGCGCGGTGGTGGAGGCCTCGGCCACCGACGAGGACGTCGCCCGCTTCTGGCGCGACGACCTCATCGGACGCTTCGTGGAGGCGAGCCGGGTGCGCATCGAGGCCGAGCAGGCCGCGGGCCGCGTGGATGCCGACCTGCCGGCGCGGGGCGTCGCCTTCGCCCTGACGTGGATGACCGAGCGCACCGCCTACCAGCACATGATGAGCAGCCCGCCCGCCCAGGACCCCGGCGACCTCGACGAGCTCGTCCAGGCCCTGTCGGCCGTGTGGCTCGGCGCGGTCTACGGCCGCTGAGCGTCCAGCCCCTCCCGCCAGAGGGTGAGCGAAAGGAGCCCCCAGAGCTGGCGCGAGAGGTCCTCGCGGCCCGAGACGTGGCGCTCGAGCACCGCATGGACCGCGACGGGCTCGAGCAGCCCGTGGCGGCGCAGGGTCCCGACGCTCAGGACCTCGCGGGCGAAGGGGACCAGGGGGCCGCGCAGCCATGCCGCGGCGGGGATGGAGAAGCCCCGCTTGCGCGCGGAGAGCACTTCGGCGGGCACGAGCGGCGCGACTGCGCGCCGCAGGAGGCGCTTCTTAGCGGTGCCCCGGACCTTCTGGGCGGTCGGCAGCGCGAGGGCGAGCTCGGCCACCACGGGATCGAGGAAGGGGACGCGGACCTCGAGCGAGTGGGCCATGCTCGCCCGATCGGTCTTCACGAGGAGGTCGTCGGGCAGGTAGATCCCGAGGTCGACGTCCTGGAGGCGGGCCAGCGGCTCGGCCCCGGCGGTCTCGGCCCAGCGGGCGCGCAGCAGGTCGACGGGATCACGCCCGTCGCGCAGGCCGGGGGCGAGCAGCGAGGCGCGCGCCGCGGGCCCGAAGATCTCCTTCCAGCCGTGGTGGCGCTCGAGCGGCGGGAGGTGCGCCGCGCGGGTGAAGCGCTTGAGCCGGTAGTCGAGCGAGACGCGCTCCGCGGAGCTCGGAAGGCGCTCGACGAGCGGGGAGGCCAACCGCGCGACCCGGCCGACCCGGGCGGCGAGGAGGTCAGCTACGTAGGTCTCGTAGCCCCCGAACAGCTCGTCGCCCCCCTCCCCGGACAGGGCGACGGTGACGTGACCGGCGGCGAGGCGCGAGACGAGATAGGTCGGCAGCGCCGAGGAGTCGGCGAAGGGCTCGTCGAAGGCGCCGACGATCTCGGGGAGCAGCTCGGCGGCGTCGGGGGCGACGACGAGCTCATGGTGGTCGGTCCCGTAGCGCCGTGCAACGAGCCGGGCGAGGGGGAGCTCGTTCCACGACTCCTCCCGAAAGCCGATGGAGAACGTGGCGATGCCCGGCCGCGCCTCCGCGGCGAGCGCGGCCAGCGCGGAGGAGTCCACCCCGCCCGAGAGCAGGACGCCGACCGGGACGTCGGAGACGAGGTGGGCCCGGACGGAGTCCCGCAGGCGCTCGCGCAGCTCGGCGGCGAGCGCGTCGGGGGCGTCACGGCGCACCTCGGCGGCCGGGACGGGCCGGGGGCGGCTCCAGCGCTCGACGCTCGCCCGCCCGCCCGCCCAGCGCAGCAGGTGGCCCGGGCCGAGCTTGCGGGTGCCCCGGAAGATCGTCAGCGGCGCCGGGATCGCGTTGAAGGCGAGGAAGGCGGCGAGCGCGTCGGGGTCGACCTCGGTCGTGAACCCGTCCATCGCCCGCAGCCCCTTGAGCTCGGAGGCGAAGGCGAGCCCGGTGGGGCTCTCGCTCACGTACAGCGGCTTGATCCCCCACGGGTCGCGCGCGAGCAGCAGCGTGTCGCGCCGCGCATCCCACAGGGCGAGCGCCCACATGCCCCGGAGACGGTGCAGGAAGGCCTCTCCCTCCTCCTCGTAGAGGTGCACGAGGACCTCGGTGTCCGAGCGCGAGGCGAGCTCGTGGCGCCCGCGCAGCCCCGCGCGCAGCTCGCCGTGGTTGTAGATCTCCCCGTTGAGGACGACCACCACGCGCCCGTCCTCGGACCGCGCGGGCTGCTCGCCGTGCTCCGGATCGATGATGGCCAACCGCCGCGCCGCGAGCGCCACCGGGCCGTCGCCCCACAGCCCGGCGGAGTCCGGCCCGCGGTGGGTCAGCGCATCGCGCATCCGTTCTACCTCGCGCACGTCGGCGGCCGCCCCGTCGGAGCGGGCGACCCCCGCGATCCCGCACATCGGTTAGTGGCCCTTCACTAGGTGACCTCGCGGGCGCGGCCCGCGGCGGCCAGGGCGAGGCGGGCGAGCACCCGCACCCCAGTCGCGGCGACGACCCGGAGGTAGAGCCCGACCGAGCGGTCGGCGATGAACTCGAAGTCGTGGTGGAGCTTCTCCGCCCAGGTCATCTCCCGCGTGAGGCGGAGCTGGGCGAAGCCGGTCATCCCCGGGCGGACGGCGAGGCGCTGCCAGTAGGCCGGTATCTCCTCGGTCAGCTCGACGAAGAACGTCGGGCGGATGGGGCGTGGCCCGACGATGCTCATGTCGCCGCGCAGCACGTTCAGGACCTGGGGCAGCTCGTCGAGGTGCGTCGCCCGGACGACCCGGCCCACCCCCGTCATCTCCTGCTCGGTGAGGCGCGTCAGCTCCGGGCCGAGGAAGGGGTCGAGCCGGTGCGCGGCGTCGCGGCGCAGGGTCCGGAACTTCACCATCGTGAACAGGCGCCCGCCACGTCCGACGCGAGCACCGCGGTACAGGACGGGCCGGCCATCGGTGACCCGGATGGCCAGCGCCACCGCCCCGGCGACGGGCGAGAGGAGCATTCCCGCCGCGCCGGCGATGACGAGATCCAGCGCGCGCAGGGCGACGTCGACGGGCTCCGGGTCGAAGGCGTGGGGGACGCGCTCCCACCCACGGTCCAGAACCCGCTCGAGGGCGACGGCGGGGGCCGGGGCCGGAGCGCTCATCCCGCGGCCTCGAGGATCAGATCGACGAGGAGGGCGGGATCACGCCGGTCGAGCGAGGTCCGCGGGGGGCACGGGCGCACCTCGATCGCCCGCGGGTCGGTCAGCGGACGCAACCGTCCCTCGCGCATGAGCGCCTCGTCCACCCCGCCGAGACGCCCGCCGTAGGTCGTGTAGACCGGGGTGCCGAGCGCCGCCGCCTCCCGGTTCATCGTGCCGCCGGCGGAGACCACGAGGTCGGCGAGGGCGATGAGGCTCTGGGCGTCGACGGCGCCCTCGGGGACCCGCAGGGACGGCAACCCGAGCGCCCGCAGGTAGCTCCGCTGCGCCGCCGTGCGCGGGATGACGACCGCCTGCGCGTCCTCACGACGGCCGAGGGCCTCGACGACCTGCGGGAACAGCTGATTGGAGCGCCGGTGGTAGAGCGAGACGTCCGGGGGCGGGCGGACCACCACGACGGGGCGCCCGGGCTCGAGCCCGAGCTCGGCGAGTACCCCGGGATCCGGCGCGAAGTCGTGGAGGTAGTACTCCTCCTTGAGGCCGGGGAACTGGCGGAGCTTGCCCGGGTGGGCCCCGAAGCGACGTAGGCGCTCGGGGGGGATCCGGTCGGGGGTGAGCACCCGCCGCGCCGGCCGGCAGCCGATCTGGTGCTGCTGGGTCGCCCACTCGTAGTCGAACATGTTGACGGCCGGCACGCGCAGGGCGGCGGCGGCCAGGGCGAGGTCGTTCGAGCCGTGGCCGACGGCGAGCGCGAACCCGTGCCGGCGTCCGCGGCGCGCCAGCGGCGGGGTGCGGCGGGCCAGCGCCACGAGCTTGCCCGTCCGTGAAGCGCCGCCGTGGGAGCCCACCGCGACGTGCGGGATCCCCATGCGCCGCAGGAGCGGCAGCGTCTGCGCGTAGTCGCGGGCGGTCACCTCCCCCTCGTGCCCCCGCGGGGTGTGCTCGGCGGTCAGCGGGCGGAACACCACTGGGTGCGCGGGCGCGGTCATGTCGATCCAGATCCGCACGGGCCCGGCTCAGGAGCCGACGGCTTCCCATTCCCCGGTTTCGATCTCGCGCGCCACCTCGGCGTCGATCTCCCACTCCGCGGTCCCCGGGTCGGCGGCGCGGAGCTCGCGGGCGCGCAGGCGGCGGAACTTGAGGATCTCGAGGACGAGGACGAGGTAGAGCGAGACGGCGAGGACGACGAGCCCGATGAGGCCCATGACGGCGAGCCAGAAGGGCTGGTAGGCCCCGTGGGAGTAGTAGGGGACGAACCGCAGGGCGACGGCGAGCCCGGCGAGCGTCGCGCTCCATCCGTAGAGGTACAGGACCGTCCGGCGCTGCGAGAACCCGATGCGGGCGAAGCGGTGGTGGAAGTGGTTCGTGTCGGCCTCCCACACCCGGCGGCGGTAGCGGAGGCGCTTGGCCAGCACGAAGCCCGTGTCGAGGAAGGGCACGGCGAGGATCGCCAGGGGGCCCACGAGGGCGATGACCGCGTTGGTCTTCAGCGTCCCCAGGATCGCCACGCACCCGAGCAGGTAGCCCAGGAGGTTCGAGCCGGAGTCCCCCATGAAGACCCGCGCGGGGTGGAAGTTATGGACGAGGAAGCCGGCGCACGCGCCGGCGATGAGTGCGGCGAACACTCCCGCGGTGCCCCGCTGGAGGTCGAAGGCGATGATCGAGAAGGCGACGGCCGAGATCGCGCAGACGCCCGCCGCGAGCCCGTCCACCCCGTCGGAGAAGTTCACGGCGTTCATGAGCGCCACGAGCCCGAGCACGGGGAGGACGTGGGCGAGGAACGGGTCGATCTCGTGGGGGCCGAGGAAGGGGATGTTCAGCCGGTCGACGGTGAGCCCGGAGAGCACAGGCACGACCGCGGCGAGCACCTGCCCGGCGAGCTTCGGGGCGGCCGGCAGCTCGACGACGTCATCGAGCGCGCCCACCGCGCAGATGAGCACGGCGCCGAGCAGGATCCCCCGCGTGCTCCCGTGCCACCCGAGCCAGATCAGCGCGGCGAGGAGCACGGCGCCCAAAAGCGCCAGCCCCCCGAGGCGCGGCGTGTCGCGGTCGGCCAGCCCGCGCTCCCGGGGGCGGTCCACCGCGCCCACGGCGTACGCGACCCGCGCCGCGAGCGGGGTCAGCAGCGCCGCCGCGACCGCAGCTGCGAGACCGGCGTAGAGGGCGTCGAGGGGCCGCATCCCGCCTCGGAGACGATAACCGCCGCGGGAGTCGGAGCGTCGCCGGGAGAGCCGATCAGCCGACGGGGGCCGGCTCGGGGCGGGCGGGGTCCCCCATGTGCGCGTAGAGCGGGAAGCGCTCCGTGACGGCGGTCACGCGCTCGGCCAGCTCGTCCCGGCGGTCCTCGAACTCCGGGGAGAGCGCGATGGCGATGAGCTCACCGACCTCGCGGAAGTCCTCCTCGCCCAGGCCGCGCGTGGCCAGGGCCGAGGTGCCGATCCGCAGTCCGGAGGACACCGCGGGCGGGCGCGGGTCGAACGGCACGGCGTTCCGGTTCACGGTGATGCCGACTTCGTGGAGGCGGTCCTCGGCCTGGCGCCCGTCGAGCTCGGATCCACGCAGGTCGCAGAGGACGAGGTGCACGTCGGTGCCGCCCGTGAGGACGGAGATCCCGTGGCCGGCGCCGAGAAGCTGCCCGGCGACGGCCTGCGCGCCGGCGACGGTCCGCTCCTGGCGCTCGCGGAAGGCGGGCTCCAGCGCGAGCTTGAACGCCACGGCCTTCGCCGCGATCACGTGCTCGAGCGGGCCTCCCTGCTGGCCGGGGAACACGGCGGAGTCAATCTTCTTCGCGTACTCCTCCCGGCATAGGATCATCCCCGAGCGCGGGCCGCCCAGCGTCTTGTGCACCGTGGTGGTGACGACGTCGGCCAGGGGCACCGGGCTCGGGTGCAGGCCGGCGGCGACGAGCCCCGCGAAGTGGGCCATGTCGACCATGAGCTTCGCGCCCACCGCGTCGGCGACCGCGCGAAAGCGCTCGTAGTCCTGGAAGCGGGGGTAGGCCGACCAGCCGGCGATGATCAGCCCGGGCCGCTTCTCGTGGGCGAGGCGCTCGACCTCGTCCATGTCCACGAGGCTCGTCTCGGGGTCCACGTGGTAGGGCACGACCTGGTAGAGCCGCCCCGACACGTTGAGCTTCATCCCGTGGGAGAGGTGGCCGCCGTGGGAGAGCTCGAGGCCCATGAGGGTGTCGCCGGGCTGGAGCAGCGCGTGGTAGACGGCGGCGTTGGCCTGCGCGCCGGCGTGCGGCTGGACGTTCGCGTGCTCGGCGCCGAAGAGCTCCTTCGCGCGGTCGATCGCGAGCTGCTCGGCGATGTCGACCCACTCGCAGCCGCCGTAGTAGCGCCGGCCGGGATAGCCCTCGGCGTACTTGTTCGTGAGCACGGACCCCTGGCACGCCAGGACGGCCTGGGGCACGAAGTTCTCCGAGGCGATCATCTCCAGCGTGGTGCGCTGCCGGTCGAGCTCGCGGGCGAGCACGTCGGCGATCTCGGGATCGACCTCGGCGAGGGAGCGGGCGAGCGGATCGTTCACCCCGACGACCTTAGCTCGCCCTCCAGCGTCCCGAGTCCGAGCGCCCCCAACCGGATGACCTTCCACTCCCCGCGCTGCTCGTAGCGCCGGAGATCGACGACCGTCGAAGCCGTTCCCGGCAGTTCGCCCGCGTCGAGGACGAGGTCGGCCCCGGCGAGGATCGCCCGGTCGACGTCCTCGAGTCGGCGCGCCTCGGGAGCGCCCGCGCGGTTCGCCGAGGACTGGAGGACGGGGCGCGGGAGGTCGCGCAGCGGGTGGTCGCACTCCACGCGCGGCACCCGCAGGCCCCCGCTCGCCAGCACCACGGTCACCGGCCCGGGAAGCAGCCGGCGGAGCGCCTCCCGGGTGCGGGGCCCGAGGTCCGGAAGCGCGGCGAGGGCGCGTTCCGCGTCGAAGAACATGAGGGCGGACGGCTTCTCGGCCGCCCGGCCCTTCAGGGCGTAGAGGCGCGCGACCGCGTCGGGGCTCTCGGGGTCGCAGGCGAGGCCGTAGACGGTGTCGGCCCCGAAGACCACCACGCCGCCCGCGGCGATGCAGCGCTCGAACGCCTCGGCGTGCGGGGTCACGCGCGCGCCACGACCACCCGGTCGCGCCCGGCGAGATCCCGATGCGTCTCCGTCCACCGATACCCCGCGCCCTGACAGAGCCCGGCGACCTCCGGCGCCCGCGTCGCGCCGACCTCCAAGGCCAGGAAGGGGAGCGGTCCGGGACCGCGTGGGCTGGTTTTCCCCCCCAGGAGAGGGGTAATCCGGCCCACGCCGGCCTGGGTGACGAGTCGACGCATGAGATCGAGCCCGTCGGGGCCGCCCCAGACCGCGACGGAGGGCTCCCACCTCACCCCTTCCGCGACCGTCTCCCCCGCGGCCACGTAGGGCAGGTTGGCGACGATGGCGTCGATCGGGCCGGACACCGGCGCCAACAGGTC
>JBBSGJ010000022.1:0-19049 GCA_038254195.1 Solirubrobacterales bacterium | reverse complement strand
TGCTGCTCGGGGTGCTGACGTTCGGGGGCGAGAACGCCACCCAGGTCGCGCTCTTCCCGCTCGTGCTCGGCGCCGTCTCCATCATCGCCTCGATCATCGGCACCTTCGCGGTGCGCGGGTCCAACGTCGAGCGCGCGCTCTACCAGGGCCTGATCGTCTCGGGTGTCATCGCCGCGGTCGCGTTCTATCCCGTGACGAAGTTCCTGATGGACAACCTCTCGCTCCAGAACGCGAGCGCCCCCGGCGACGTCCCCGGCGTCGGCGACCTCTACCTCTGCGCGCTCATCGGCCTCGCCATCACCGGGTTCCTCTTCGTGATCACCGACTACTACACGTCGACGCGCTTCAGCCCGGTGCGCAAGACGGCGCGCGCGTCGGAGACCGGCCACGCGACGAACGTGATCCAGGGCCTCTCCTCGGGGATGCAGGCCACCGCGCTGCCGGCCCTGGTCATCGCCCTGGGCATCCTCGGCGCCGACTCGCTCGCGGGCATCTACGGCATCGGCGTCGCGGTCATGGCCCAGCTCTCGCTGACCGGCCTGATCGTCGCCCTCGACGCCTTCGGGCCGATCACCGACAACGCGGGCGGCATCGCCGAGATGGCCGAGATGCCCGAGGAGGTCCGCAACGTCACCGACCCCCTCGACGCGGTGGGCAACACCACCAAGGCCGTCACCAAGGGATACGCGATCGGCTCGGCCGTGCTCGCCGCCCTCGTGCTCTTCGCGGCGTTCCGGATCGAGCTCGCGCGCGCCGGCTCGCCGACGACCTTCCGGATCGACGACCCGCCCGTGCTCATCGGTCTGCTCATCGGCGGGCTCATGGTCTACCTGTTCGCGTCGCTCTCGATGGAGGCCGTGGGCCGCGCCGGCGGCGCGGTCGTCGAGGAGGTCCGCCGCCAGTTCCGCGAGAAGCCGGGGATCATGGACGGGACGGAGAAGCCCGACTACGCGACCTGCGTCGACATCGTCACGAAGTCCGCGCAGCGCGAGATGATCATCCCGTCGCTGATTCCCATCGTGTTCACGCTCGTCGTGGGCCTGCTGTCGATCAAGGCGCTCGGCGGCCTGCTCATCGGCGTCATCGTCGTCGGGCTCTTCGTGGCCGTCTCGATGACCGCCGGCGGCGGTGCGTGGGACAACGCGAAGAAGCTCATCGAGGACGGGGCGTTCGGCGGCAAGGGCTCCGAGGCCCACGCGGCGTCCATCACCGGCGACACCGTCGGCGATCCCTACAAGGACACCGCCGGCCCCGCGATCAACCCGATGATCAAGGTCGCCAACATCGTCGCGATCCTCATCATCCCGCTGATCGCCTAACGGGCCTCGACCATCCCCGCCGCGCGGTTGCCCTCGGTGAGGACGTCGAGACCGAAGGCCTGCGCGGGGCCGAGCGCGCCCACGTCCTCGAGCCCGTGCTCCAGTGCGCGCCGGGCGGCCCAGGCGAGGATGTCGGCCGTGTAGGTGTAGGGGTTGGGCCCGCGGAGGGTGCTCGACGCGAGGATCTCGCCGTTCGCGGTGCGGGCCTCGGCGACGACGAGCGAGGCCGACCGCGACCGGGCGGCGGCGTCCGGGCCGCCCGTCGACCCCTTGAGGAACCGGTCGAGCAGCCCCTCCGCCCCGCTCTGGACGCCGGGGACCCGGCGGGCGAGGGCGCCCACGGCCGAGAACGCCTGCATGCCGCGCGACGCCGGCCCGAGCCACCCGAGGTAGACGTCGACCTCCGCGACGGACGGCCGCCAGCGCGGGAGGGTGAAGTGCTCCGACGCGCCCACCGCGAAGCCCTGGCGAAGCCGGCCACCGACGTGGAAGCCCCGGACCCGCGCCGCGCCCCGCTCGGTCACCAGGCGTCCACCGCGCCAGGCGAAGCCCGGCTCGAGCAGGACGCCCCCGAGCGACGCCGCGGTCCCGCCGCTCATGCCGTCGCGCGAGGCGGAGCCCGTCATGAAGTAGCCCACGTGCACGGCGACCGCCCCCGGCCCGGCGCGCTCGAGCGCGAGCACGGCGGCGAGGTTCCCCGGCACCCAGTCGTACCCGAAGGCCGGGAGCAGCCCGACCTGCGCGGCCCGGGCCGGCCCGGCCCAGCGCTCGAAGATGAGCCGGATGAAGGGAGGCTCGCCCGTCGAGTCCAGGTAGTGGGCGCCGGCCTCCACCGCGGCGCGGACGGCGGGCTCCCCGTACCTCTGGAACGGACCCACGGTCGACACGAGCACGTCGCCGGCCGCCACGAGCGCCCGGACCGACCGCGGGTCGCCCACGTCGGCGACGGCGGTCTCGAGGTCCCCGAGCTCCACAGCGGCCACCGAGAGCTTCGGCGCGGAGCGTCCCGCGAGCACCGGCCGGGCGCCGTCGCGCACGAGCGCCTCGGCCACCAGCCGCCCCGTGTAGCCCGTGGCCCCGAAGACGACGATCCGCGGCTCGTGGTGGGAGGCCATCCCCACATACAATCGAAGTTCGCACGATGGCCCAGCGCCGCCTCCACGGACTCGAGCGGGTGCTCGGCGTCAACGCGCTCTTCGCGACGGCCTACGGCAACGTCGGGTCGTCGATCTACTACGCGCTCGGCCTCGTGGCCTCGTTCGCGCTCGGGCTCACGCCGGTGGTGTTCATCATCACCGGGGTCATCTTCTACCTCACGGCCGCCACCTACGCCGAGGCGACCACGATGTACCCCGAGGCGGGCGGCTCCTCCTCCTTCGCGCGCCACGCCTTCAACGAGTTCTGGTCCTTCTTCGCCGCGTGGGGCCAGATGCTCAACTACGTCATCACGATCGCCATCTCGGCGTTCTTCGTCCCCCACTACATCGGGGGGCTCTTCTGGGACGCCCTACGCCACGGCCCCGGGGACATCATCGCCGGCATCGCGATCGTCGCCGTGCTCTCCGCGATCAACGTCGTCGGCGTCAAGGAGGCGGCGCGGCTCAACATCGTGCTGGCGGTCACCGACTTGGCCACGCAGCTGCTGCTCGTGCTCGTGGGGACCTTCCTCGTCCTCTCGCCGAGCACGCTCGTGGACAACGTCCACCTCGGCCTCGCGCCCACGTGGAAGGACTTCTTCCTGGCGATCCCGCTGGGGATGATCGCCTACACGGGAATCGAGACGATCTCGAACATGGCCGAGGAGGCCAAGGACGTCGGCAGGACCGTCCCCGCGGCGATCAAGCGCGTGGTCATCGCCGTGTTCGCGATCTACGCGCTCCTGCCCGCGGTCGCCCTCTCCGCCCTGCCCGTCATGCGGCAGGGCGACGGCTCCTTCGTCACGAAGCTCGGCCAGCCCGAGAGCCAGGGGGGCTTCGCCGCCGACCCCGTGCTCGGGATCGTCAAGTCCCTCGGGCTCGGGGTCTTCCAGCACGCGGGGGAGATCTACGTCGGCATCCTCGCCGCGACGATCCTCTTCATCGCCGCGAACGCCGGGCTCATCGGCGTCTCGCGGCTCGTCTACTCCATGGGGCTGCACCGCCAGGTGCCCGATCGCCTGCGTCAACTGCACCCGAAGTTCAACACCCCCTGGATCGGGATCATCGTCTTCGGGGGGATCGCGTGCGTGACGCTCATCCCGGGCCAGGCCACCTTCCTGGGGAACATGTACGCGTTCGGCGCGATGCTCTCGTTCACCATCGCCCACGCCTCGGTGATCCGCCTGCGCCTCTCAGACCCCGACCGCGAGCGGCCCTACCGCGGGCCGGGGAACATCCGCATCGCCGGGCGCGACCTGCCGCTCTTCGCCGTCCTGGGCGGGATCGGCACCGGGATCGCCTTTCTCACCGTGACCGTCCTCTACCCGCCCGTCGCCGCCGCGGGGGCGGGCTGGCTCACGCTCGGCGTCCTGCTCTACCTGATCTACCGGCGCCGCCAGGGGCTCGATCTCGTGACCACCCACAAGGTGGTCATCCCCCGGTCCGTGGTCGACACGGAGGCGGAGTACGAGTCGATCCTCGTGGTCTTCGACGAGCGCGGCTACGAGCCGGAGCTCATGGCCACCGCCCAGCGGATGGCCGCCCACCGGCGGCGCGGCATCCACGTGCTCGTGAACATCACCGTGCCGTGGAACGCGCCGATCGGCGCGCACCTCCGGGCGCAGGAGGAGGCCGCGCAGTCGGTGATCGAGCAGGCGAAGATCCAGGGGGGCCGCCGGGTGAGCGGACACTGCAAGCCCGTGCGCCCCGGCGAGGCCGGCAGCCGGATCGTCAAGGAGGCCCAGGAGATGCACGCGAAGGCGATCGTCATGCCCATGTCGAAGCGCAACGGGGCCGGGTCACTCTTCGACCGGACGCTCGAAACCGTGCTCGACGAGCGGCCGTGCCGGGTCATCATCGAGTCGCTGCCCGCCGACAGCGCGCGGCGCGTCCCCGCGAGCGCCCTCGTGTGATGCGCGGGAGCGCGACGCACATCCTCTCCTGGGCGATGGTCCTCGTCGGGATCGCCCTCGTCGTGCGCACCGTGGCCGCCGGCGGCGGGGCGATCGCCCAGGGCGTCCTGATCGGCGCGCTCTTCGTCGTCGCGGGGGCCGGGCGCCTCTGGCTCGAGAGCCGCTCCCGGGGCGCGTGAGCGAGCGCGGCCTCTCCTCGCGCGCGCTGTGGGCCGTGGTCTACGTCACGGCCGTCGCCGCGCTGTACTTCTCGCTCGGGGTCGTGGCCGACCGCGCCCTCGGGCTCACCCCGATCGTGTTCCTCGCCGCGGGTGGGTTCTTCGCGCTCACGGCCCTGACCTACGTCGAGGGCGCCTCGCTGCACCGCCAGCCCGGAGGGTCGACGAACTTCGCCCGCTACGCCTTCAACGAGCTCGTCTCGTTCGTCTCGGGGTGGGCCGTCGCGCTCGACTACGTGATCGTCGTGGCGGTCTGCGCGCTCACCGCCACGAACTACCTCGCGACGTTCTGGAGCCCCCTCGGGCACGGGGCCCCGGAGATCCTCGTGTCGCTCGGCGTCGTCGCCTTCGCGGCGGTGGCCAACGTCCGCGGGGTCGGCGCCCGGCGTCTCCAGGGGCGCCTGCTCATCGCGGCGATCGATCTCGGGCTCCAGGCCCTCGTGGTCGTCATCGGGCTCGTCCTCGTCTTCCACCCGAACGACATCGCCGCGGGGGTGGACCTCGGGACCTCGCCGACCTGGCAGGACCTCATCTTCGCGGTGACGATCGCGGTCATCGCCTTCACGGGGCTGGAGGCGGCGGCTGGGCTGGCGGCGGAGACCCGGACGTCCCTGCGCTCGCTCAAGCTGCTCGTGGGGCCGGGCGTCGGGGCGATCGTGCTCGTCAACGTGGGGGTCGCGGCGGTGGGGATCTCCGCGCTGCCCGTCCACGACGGCGCCACTGCGCTCGGCGGCCGCTACGAGAAGGCGCCGCTCGTGGGGGTGGCGGCGGGGATCGGCCACGGGGCGGTGGGCAAGATCCTGATGTACGTGGTGGCCGCCGGCGGTGTCCTCATGCTCGTGGCCGCCGCGAACTCGGCGATGCTGGGCGTCTCGCGGCTGGCGCTCGCGCTGGCCACGCACCGGCAGATCCCAAGCGGCGTGGGGCGCCTGCACCCGCGCTTCGGGACGCCCTGGCTCGTCATCGCGGTGGCGTCGGTGCTCGCGGGCGCGCTCGTGTTGCCGACCGACCTCCAGCTCCTGCTGGGGATCGTCGCCTTCGGCGCGATGCTCGCGTTCACGATCGCCCACGTCTCGGTGATCGCCCTGCGCCGCTCGGAGCCCGATCTTGTGCGGCCGTACCGGATCCCGGGCTCCGTGCGCGTGGGCGGCGCCGACCTGCCCGTTCCCGCGCTGCTCGGGGCCGTGCTGTCGGCCCTGGGCTGGGCGGGGGTCGTCGTGGCCCACTCCGGGGCGCGGTGGGTGGGCATCGGCTGGATGGCCCTCGGGCTCGCGCTCTACGTGGGCTACCGCCGTCTGCAGTCCCTGCCGCTCCTCGGCCAGGTCTCCGTCCCCGAGCGTGCCCTGCGCAGCACCCCGGAGGAGCTCGAGGTCGAGTTCGGCTCGATCCTCGTGCCCGTGTTCGGCAACGAGCTCGACGTGGACATCATCCAGACCGCGGGCCGCCTGGCCGGCGACGAGCACGACGACCTCACCTCCGAGGGCGCGGTGATCGAGGCCCTCTGGGTCTTCGAGGTCCCCATGGCGCTGCCGCTCGACGCCCGGCTCCCCGACGCCCAGCTCCAGCGCGCGCGGCAGGCCCTCGCGCGGGCCAAGGCGGTGGGGGAGGAGTACGTGGGGGTGGAGGTGGCCACCGCCACGGTTCGCGCCCGCCGGGCGGGGGCGGCGATCGTCGACCAGGCGCGCCGCCGGGGGGTGGAGGCCATCGTGCTCGCCGCCGAGCCGCCCTCGCGCATCCGCGGCGGCGCGCTGCTGGGCGGGACGTCCGGCCCGCTCGACGACTTCGTGGGCGACATCACGAAGTACGTGCTGCGCAAGGCGCCGTGTCGGGTGATCCTCACGGCGGCGGCAGAGACGGTGAGCTCGTAGTGGCCACTGGCTAGTCTGCGCCGCGGTGTTCGTGTTGATCGTCGGCGCCGGGCGTGTGGGCTCGGCGGTGGCCCGGGAGGCGCTCTCCCGCGGCCACGAGGTCTCCATCCTCGACGAGGACCCGCTGTCCCACGAGCGGCTCGACTCCCAGGCCGAGGGCCCGTGGGAGGACCGGGGCGGGCGCTTCACGGTCGGCACCGCGCTGGAGATCGACGCCCTCGAGGCCGCGGGCATCGAGCAGGCCGATGTGTTCGTCGCGGCCACGAACGGGGACAACACCAATCTCGTGATCGCGCAGGTGGCCCAGAAGCGCTACGGGGTGGGCAAGATCGTCGCCCGGGTGCTCGATCCCGGGCGGGCGGCGTGGTACGCCGGGCAGGGCCTGGAGATCGTCTCGCCCACCAAGACCGCCATCGAGATGGTCGGCCAGGCGGCGCTGGGGTAGGGGCGAGGCCGTGTACGTCATCATCGCCGGGGCGGGCAAGGTCGGGCTGAACCTCGCGCGCGAGCTCATCGACCGGGGGAACGAGGTCACGCTCATCGAGGGCGAGCGCCGCCGCTACCTCGTCGTCGAGGAGGATCTCGAGCACGCCGTCCAGTACGGGGACGCGGCCGAGCTCTGGGTGCTCGAGCGCGCCGGGGTCCAGCGCGCCGACCTCGTCATCGCGGTCACCGGCGACGACGAGGACAACATCCTCATCTGCCAGCTCGCGAAGGAGAAGTACATGTGCGAGCGCATCGTCGCCCGGGTCAACAACCCCCGCAACTACCAGCACTTCAAGCTGCTCGGGATCCAGCCCGCGGTGAGCGCCACCCAGTTGATCCTCCGCCTGATCGAGCACGAGGTCCCGCAGATGGGCCTGGTCCACCTGCTCGCGCTCGAGGAGGAGCGGCTCGAGATCATCGAGCTCGAGGTCAGCCCGGGGTCACCGGCCGCGGGCTGCGCCGTGCGGTCCCTCGGCGTGCCCGACGGCGCCCTGGTCATCTCCGTCCTGCGCGCCGGGCGCGGCGAGGTGCCGACCGCCAGCACGGTGGTGGAGGCCGGCGACGAGGTCATGGTGATCCTCGACCCCGGGCTCGAGGCCGAGACCGCCGCGCTGTTCTCGCCCAACGGCGAGCGCAGTGGTTGACGCGTCGGTCGACGTCCTGCTGATCGGCGGCGGGGTGGCGAGCGCCGCCTGCGCCGAGGAGCTGCGCGCCCAGGGCTTCTCCGGATCGATCCTGCTGGCCGGGCGCGAGCTCGACCCGCCCTACGAGCGCCCGCCGTGCTCGAAGGGCTACCTGCGCGGCGTGAGCACCCGCGAGGACGCGCTCTACCGCGCGCCGGCGTTCTACGCGGAGCAGGGGATCGACCTGCGGACGCGCGCGAACGTGATGAAGCTCGACCCGGCGGCGCGGACGGCGCGGGTGGGCAAGGAGGAGGTCGTCTTCGACCGGGCGCTCGTGGCCACCGGCGCGAACGTCCGCCGCCTGCCGGTCGCGGGCTCCGAGCTCGAGGGGATCCACTACCTGCGGGCCCTCGGCAACGCCGACGCGATCCGGCGTGACCTCGAGGGCGCCGGGCGCGCCGTGCTCGTGGGCGGCTCCTACATCGGCTGCGAGGTCGCGGCCACGCTGACCGAGCTCGGGCTGGCGTGCACGGTCGTCATGCAGGAGGAGCTCGTGCTCCAGCGCCACTTCGGCGACACCGCCGGCCGGTGGTTCCAGGACCGTCTCGAGGAGAGGGGCGTGGAGATCGTGCCTTCGGTGGAGCTCGCGGGCTTCGCCGGCGAGGGGGAGCGCGTGGAGCGCGTGGTGCTCGCGGACGGCCGTGAGCTGCCGGCGGACCTCGTGGTCATGGGGACCGGCGCCGTGCCCGACGTGATGCTCGCGCGCTCGGCGGGGCTCGAGCTCGGCGAGACCGGCGGCGTGCGCTGCGACGCGCACCTGCGGACGTCGGCCGCGGGCGTCTGGGCGGGCGGGGACATGTGCGAGTACGAGTCCGTGCTGCACGGACGGCGGTTGCGGGTCGAGCACTTCACGCACGCGATCGAGCAGGGCCGGACCGCCGCGCGCGACATGCTCGGTCTCGGCGACGGCGGGCACCGCGACGTGCCCTACTTCTGGTCGGACCTCGCCGACTGGCTCACGCTCGAATACGTCGGGCCGGCGGCGGCGTGGGACGAGGAGGAGCTGCGCGGATCGCTCGAGGACGGGACGTGGGCCATCCTCTACAAGCAGGCCGGGAAGATCGTGGGGGGGTTGAGCGTCGGCCGCCGGCGCGACCTCAAGGAGGCCCGGGAGGCGATCGCGGCGGGAGGTTAGGGGCGCCCCAGAGCAGGATCGTCG
Organism: Solirubrobacterales bacterium; assembly: GCA_038254195.1. Classification (GTDB taxonomy): domain Bacteria; phylum Actinomycetota; class Thermoleophilia; order Solirubrobacterales; family Solirubrobacteraceae; genus JBBQAA01. The sequence goes on along the minus strand of JBBSGJ010000022.1, from coordinate 10,267 downwards.
CGTAGGAGCGGAAGGGGCGCCAGGAGCGGGGAAGATCGGGGTCGGTGCCCGCGAGGGCGCGGTCAAGGACCAGGTCGCCGGTGAGGAGCACGTCGGGATCGCCCAGGCCGCGCATCCGCACGTAACCGGCGGTCCACGGGCCGACGCCGCGGTGCTCCCGCAGGACGCGGCCGACCTCCTCCGGGTCGCCGGAGAAGGAGAGCCCGGCCCCGGCGAGGGCGACGAGCGTGGCGCCGCGCGCCCGGGGCATGGGCAGCGTGGAAGGGTCGGCGGCGGCGAGGGCCGCGGGCTCGGGGAAGGCGTGGCGGAGCGCGCCGGCCGCGCTGGGAAGCGCCGCGCCGAACCGCCGGGCCAGCTCGCCCAGGAGGGTGCGCGCCCCGGCGACGGAGATCTGCTGGCCGACGACGGCGCGGACGAGCACCTCGAAGGGGTCGGGCGCGCCCGGGACCCGCACCCCGGGGCGGGCGGCCGAGAGCGCGCCGAGGACGGGATCGCCGGCGAACTGGTAGGCGACGGCCTCGGGATCGTGGTCGACGTCGGCGATCCGCGCGGCGGCGGTACGGGCCACCGAGACGTCGGTCTCGCCGATCCCGTCGAGGCCCACCCGCACCCGGTCCGCGCGGGGCTCGAGCTCAAGCACACCCGGACCGTCGGGGAGTGAGAGCACCCGCCGGTAGATCCCGCCCACGACCTCCTCCACGCCCGGCACCGCGCGGGCGGCGAGGAAGGCGAGCAGCCCCGCCGCGTCGTAGGGGGCGATGCCGGCCGTGCCGGCGACGAGGAATGTGGTGGCGAGCGCGTTGGCGTCGCCGTGGGGTGTGCGCTGGCCGTCGTAGACGCTGCCGAGTATGGCGATGCCGAGCGCGAGGCCGAGCTGGCGGGCGGCGCCCTTATGGATGCCGTTGAGCAGGGCGATGTTGGTGGTACCGCCCTGCCACTCGTCAAGTTATACTTCGGGTATGAAGACCGCCGTTTCGATCCCGGACGATCTCTTCCGGCGTGCCGACGAGCTTGCGACCAGGCTGAGGAAGAGCCGCAGTGAGCTCTATCGCGAGGCGCTCGCGGACTACGTGGCGCGGCGGGACCCGAGGGCGGTCACGTCTGCGCTCAACGAGATCGCCGACGAGCTCGCGGGGGATCGGGCCGGCTTCGTCGGTGAGGTTGCGCGCAGGTCACTGCGACGCAACGAATGGTGATCGGCCAGGGCGACGTCTGCTGGGCGTCGCTCGAGGATTCCGTCGGTTCCGGCGCGGGGTTTCGTCGACCGGTGGTGATCGTGCAGGGGGACAGCTTCAACGCCAGCCGGATCTCGACCGCCGTCGTCGTGCCGTTGACGAGTAATCAGCGCTTGGGCGCTGCGCCTGGGAACATCACGCTTCCCGCTGGGACTACGGGACTCCCGAAGGACTCGGTGGCCAACGTATCGCAGATCGTCGCAATCGATCGAGATCTGTTGACCGAACGCGTCGGCCGCCTCTCAGATGCCGACCTCGGTCGCATCATGGTCGGAATCGATCTCCTCCTCGGGCGCGACTGAGCCGGCGCAGTCGTCACTCGGCCGTCCCGCCGGCATGCCTTCACGCTAGCTTCCGCCGTCGTGGCCGACGCGCCCGACGTGCCGCGGATCCTGGCGACGCTCCAGGCGTTCCTCGAGGGCTCCCAGGCCCTGCGTGCCGTGCTTCTGCTCGACCGCGGCGAGGCCGCCGCGCCGCTTGTAGTCGACTGCCTGCTCGACGGCAGCGCGGAGGTCGTCGAGGGCGAGGACGTCCGGCCGGTGGCCGAGTCCGAGTGGCTCGACGCGGCGCCCCTCGGGCCGCTCCCGCCCCTGCGCTCGTTCGGCCCGCTTGATGTCGACTTCTCCGCGCTGACGGTGACCGCGCCGTTCGGCGCCCTGGACTTCGTGGCCCGGTCGGTGCGCGACACCGCGGCGCTCTTCCCCGGCCGCTCGGTGCTCTCGGCGGGCTTCGAGTCCACCGATCCCGCCCGCCCGCTGTTCCTCACCGCGCGCCGCGACGAGCCCATGGTCGCCACCCTCGGCGAGGAGGAGTACGAGCTGCCCCGCGACTGGCCGTCGGCGTAGCCGCCGGTGGAGGGGGCGGGCAACCGGGGCTTCCTGTTTGCTTCATGTGATCAGGTCCTGACCGACTCCGCTGGTCTCGGCCTACCGCGAGCTTGCGAGCGCCCGTACCTGGTCTGACGTGGTCGGGTCAGCGGGGAAGAACGACTCGATCGACAACTCGGAGACCGTCACGTCGGTCGCCGTTCCGAATGTGGTGACGGTGCTGATGAACGCAAGCTCGCTCTCGCCGACGCGGACCCGCAGCGGTACCGCGATGTCGCCAGCCGCGAGGTCGTGCGCAGGGCCATGTCCTCCACCGGGGTAGGAGCTGAGCTCCTCGTGCAGCGCGGCGAGGGCGGGGTCGCCGCTGATGACGCTCTCGCGGCCCAGTCGCTCGAGGAGGTGGGAGCGCCATTCGCGCAGGTTGACGATGCGAGGCGCCATCCCCTCGGGGTGCAGGCTGAGGCGTAGGACGTTGGCCGGAGGTTCGAGCAGGTGCGGCGCGACACCGTCGGTGAGCAGAGCGATCGCGTCGTTGGCCGACACCAGCCCCCAGTGCCGGTCGACGACCGCGGCGGGATAGGGGTTGTGCGCTCGGAGCACCTGCTCGAGGGCATCGCGCACCGGCCCCATCTCCGGGGCATCGAGGTCGCGCTGGGCGTAGCGGGGTGCGTAGTCGGCACCGGCGCAGGCGCACTTACCTCAGAGGTCATCGCGTGAACCGCCGGCCGCGCCCTACCTGCGAGGTCATTGTGTGACCGTGCGACGGCTGCGACCGTCGCTGGCATGAGCAAACCTCGCACTTCCCCCACCGCCGTCGCCGACCGGGCTCCGGCGGCCGCATCGCAGGCGGGCCGCAGCTCGTGGGCGGCGCTGCCCGTGCTGCTCGCCGGCGCGTTCATCGTCGTGCTCGACTTCTTCATCGTCAACGTCGCGCTCCCGTCCATGTCCACCGACCTGGGGGCGAGCCCGAGCTCGCTCGAGTGGGTTGTCGCGGGCTACGGCCTGAGCTTCGCCGTGTTGTTGATCACCGCCGGGCGGATCGGAGACCAGCTCGGCCGGCGCCGGACCTACGCGGTCGGGCTCGCGCTGTTCACCGCCGCCTCGGCCGCGTGCGGCGTGGCGCCCACCGCGGGCACGCTGGTGATCGCACGGATCGTCCAGGCCATCGCCGCGGCGATCGTCATGCCCCAGGTGCTCGCGATCATCGCCGTCACCTACCGCGGCGAGGACTACGTGCGCGCGCTGTCGATCTACGGCATGGCCCTCGGCGTCGCCGCCGTCGGCGGACAGGTCATCGGCGGCGCGCTCGTCCAGACCGATGTCGCCGGACTCGGCTGGCGCGGGTGCTTTCTCATCAACGTCCCGATCGGGCTCGCCGCGCTCGCCCTGACCCGCCGCCTGGTCCCGGAGTCGCGAGCGCCACAGCGTGCTCGCCTGGACGTGATCGGCGCCGCCACGCTCGCGCTCGGCCTGGCCGCCCTGCTGCTCCCGCTCATCGAAGGTCGTCAGCACGGCTGGCCGCTGTGGACCTGGGTCTGCCTCGCCGCCGCCCCCGCGATCCTCACCAGCTTCGTCGCCCATCAGGCCCGGCGCGCGAGGCGTGGTGAGAGCCCGCTGCTCGATCTCGACCTGTTCCGCGAGCGTGCCTTCTCCGCGGGGCTGCTCTGCCAGCTCTTCCTCGCGGGCGCGCAGGCCTCGTTCTTCGTCTACCTCGCTCTGTACCTCCAGCAGGGCCGCGGGCTCGGCGCGCTCCAGGTCGGCCTGGTGTTCACCATCCTCGCCGTTGCCTACGTGGCGGTCTCGGTGCCCGCGCCCGCCCTCACCGCCCGCTACGGGCGGACGGTCATCGCCGCCGGGGGGACGAGCCTCGCCGTCGGGCTGGCGCTGCTCGCGGCCGCCATCGGGGAGATCGGCGTCGGCGGAACGATCCTCGCGCTCGTCCCCGGACTCGTCCTCGCCGGCGCCGGCATCGGGCTGTGCTTCACGCCACTCACCTCGACTGTCCTCTCCCATATCGACCCTGCCCACGCGGGCGCCGCGTCCGGAGCCCTCTCCACCACCCAGCAGGCCGGCTTCGCCACCGGCGTCGCTGTCACCGGACTGATCTTCTTCGGTGACCACGACATCGCCCGCGCGTTCGCGCACGGCCTCGTCGAGCTCACTGCGCTCGCCGTCGGCATTGTCGTCATGACGCGCCTGCTTCCCCGCCCTACCCGCGAGGCCGCCGCCGTCGACGCCGCAGCCACGGCGGCGAGCCCATCAGCCGGGCATCCGCAGCGCGGCGCTCGGGACGCGGAGACCGTCGCGTCATGACGTCGGGAGTAATCGACGGGGCGGGCGCCGTGGCTCACGATGCACTCCGTTCAGGGTGGAGCGGCAGAGGGAGCGGCTCGATTGGAGCCGGCCGGCTTGCCGTAGGCGGGTCGTTTCTGTGGGCCGCACGTTGCACATTATTCTGTACGCTCTCGCTTCATAGAGACCGTGCCACAGGTCCTCGTCGACGGGCAACGCGCGCAGTTCGTCGACGACCTCGCGGGACACGAACTGCCGGCGCCTGTGGATGGGCACCAGATCAGCGACCGGGCGCCCACTGACCGTGACCCGGAGATGCGCGCCGGCCTCGACCTGGCGGAGCACCTCGGCGACGTTGTTGCGCAGCTCTCGCTGCGCGATCGTCCGCACCTCCTCCATATGCTACGCCCGTAGCAGCGAACGGGGGGTGAGCTGGTGCCGCAGCGGCCGGCGTCGTCCCGCAAGCCGAACGAGATTCCGCCGGGGGCCATACGGACGCGCTCGCCCTGAGCGGTTGTGGGACCATCGTCATCGTGGGACCGATGGTGGGCCACGTGGAGGAGCAGCCGAAGGGAGACGCATGATCCTCGCCATCGACCAGGGCACGACGGGGACGACCTGCCTCGTCTTCGATCCCGACGGCAAGGTCGCCGGGCGCGGCTACGCGGAGCTCGGGCAGTTCTTCCCCAGGCCGGGCTGGGTGGAGCACGACGCGAACGAGATCTGGGAGAGCGTGCAGAAGGTCTCGCGCGCGGCGCTCGACGACGCGGGCGTCGCCGGGAAGGACCTCGACGGCATCGGGATCACCAACCAGCGCGAGACCGCGGTGGCGTGGGACCCCGGGACGGGCGAGCCGCTGGCGCAGGCGATCGTGTGGCAGGACCGCCGCACGGCGGGGCGCTGCGACGAGCTGCGCGAGCAGGGCCACGAGGGGATGGTGCGCGAGCGGACCGGCCTCGTGCTCGACGCCTACTTCACCGGGACGAAGTACGAGTGGCTGCTGACCGAGGGCGGCGTGGACCGCCGCGCGCTGCTGGGGACGATCGACTCATGGCTCGTCTTCAAGCTCTGCGGCGAGCACGTCACGGACTACTCGAACGCGTCACGGACCCTCCTGTTCGACATCCGGGAGCGCAGGTGGGACGGGGAGCTCTGCGACCTGCTCGGCGTGCCCATCGGCAACCTCCCCGAGGCGCGGTCGAACGCCGAGGAGTACGGGCGCACCCTCCAGTTCGGCGGCGACGTCCCCGTCTGCGGGATGGCCGGAGATCAGCAGGCGGCGCTCTTCGGGCAGGCCTGCCACGAGCAGGGCCAGGGCAAGAACACCTACGGGACGGGGAACTTCCTGCTCCAGAACGCGGGGGCGGGACCGCCGCTGCTCGAGCAGGGGCTGATCACGACGATCGCATGGGGGCTGGGCGACCGGGTCGACTACGCGCTGGAGTCCTCGATCTTCGTCACCGGCGCGGGCGTCCAGTGGCTGCGCGACGGCCTGGGGATCATCGCGGACGCCGCCGAGACCGAGGAGCTCGCCGCGTCGCTGGACTCGAACGACGGCGTGTACTTCGTCCCCGCCCTGACCGGGCTCGGCTCCCCCCACTGGGACCCGTACGCGCGCGGGACGATCGTCGGCCTGACCCGGGGCACCACACGGGCGCACATCGCGCGGGCGGCGCTGGAGGGGATCGCGTACCAGTCCGTCGACGCGGTGCATGCGCAGAACGCCGCGCTGGGGATCGACCTCGACGAGCTGCGCGTCGACGGGGGCGCGACCGCGAACGGCTGGCTCATGCAGTTCCAGGCCGACGTGCTCGGGGTGCCGGTGGTGGTGCCGGAGATCACGCAGACCACGGCGCTCGGGGCCGCATACCTGGCGGGGATCGCGGCGGGGACCTGGAGCCAGCGGGACACCCGGGAGATGTGGCGGGAGGACCGGCGCTTCGAGCCGCGGATGGGCGAGGACGAGCGTTCCGAGCTGCTCACGCAGTGGCGGCGGGCGCTCGAGCGCTCGCGGCGCTGGGCGACGACCGCCTCGTGACGGTCGATCTCGTCGTCGTCGGGGCGGGCATCAACGGGGCGGGGATCGCCCGGGACGCCGCGCTGCGCGGGCTGTCGGTCGCGCTCGTGGACAAGGGCGATGTCGCGAGCGGGACGACGAGCTGGTCCACGCGGCTCATCCACGGTGGGCTGCGCTACCTCGAGCACGCCGAGGTCGGGCTCGTGCGCGAGTCGCTGCGCGAGCGCGAGCGGCTGCTGCGGATCGCGCCGCACCTCGTTTCGGCGCTGTCCTTCCTCGTGCCGGTCTACGACGACGACCGGCGCGGGCGGACGACGATCCGCGCGGGGATGCTCGCCTATGACGCGCTGTCGGGGGACGGGTCGCTCGGGCGCCACGCGATGCTCTCGGCGACGGAGGCGCTGGCGCGCGAGCCGGGGCTCGACCCCGTGGGCCTGCGTGGCGCGGCCGTGTACTCCGACGCCCAGGCGGAGTTCCCCGAGCGCCTCGCGCTGGAGAACGTGCTGGCGGCGGGGGAGGCGGGGGCGGATGTGCGGCTCCACACCCGCGTCGACTCCCTCCTGCGCGAGGAAGGACGGGTGCGCGGTGTGCGGGTTGGGGGAGGGGAGATCCGCGCGGCCCTGACGGTGAACGTCGCGGGGCCGTGGGTCGACGAGGTGCTCGGAGGTGCGGAGCAGCGGCCGCTCGTGGGCGGGACGAAGGGAACGCACCTCGTGCTCGCGCCCTTCGCCGGCGCACCCGACGAGGCGCTCTACGTGGAAGCCGCGGACGGGCGCCCGTACTTCATCGTTCCCTGGAACGAGCTGCTGCTCATCGGCACGACCGACGACCCCTACGACGGCGACCTCGACCGCGTCGTCGCGACCGACGGGGAGATCGACTACCTGCTCGCCGAGACGAACTCGGTGATCCCCGGTGCGGGGCTCGGACGGGACGACGTGCTCTACACCTACGCGGGCGTGCGGCCGCTGCCCTTCGTGCCCGAGGGGGAGGCCGGCGGCGTCACCCGTCGCCACGTGATCGAGGACCATGCGCCGGAGCTCGAGGGGATCGTCTCGGTGATCGGCGGGAAGCTGACGACCTACCGGGAGCTGGCCGAGCAGGTGGTGGACGTCGCGCTTTTGAAGCTCGCGCTGGAGCAGCGCCCGGCGACGACGGGAGAGGAGCCCCTCCCGGGCGCGCGCGGTGACCTCGGCGCCGTGCGGCGCGAGCTCGCCGCGGGCGCGGGGTGCGACGACCGCGCCGCGCGCCGGCTCGTCCGGATCTACGGCGTACGCGCGCGGGAGGTCGTGGCCCTGGCCGACGCCGACCGGGCGCTCGCCGCCCCGCTCGACCCCGCGACGGGGGCCCTCGCCGCCGAGGTCGTGTGGGCTTGCGAGCACGAGCGCGCGCGAACCCTCGCCGACGTCCTGCTGCGGCGGACGATGGTCGGCCTCGGCCCGACCGTCGGCGTCGGCCCCGACGCGGCCGCCGCGGCCGTGGCCCGCGATCATCTCGGGTGGTCTGCGGCCCGCGCGGCGGAGGAGGTCGAGGCCTACCGCGCCGCGATCGCCACGATGCGTCCGCGCACTCTGCGGACCGCTTCCTGACGCCGATCAACCCTTCTACGCGCGGCCGGGTCATAAGGAGCATGAACACTCACAGCTTCGACGTGATCGTGATCGGCGCCGGCCCGGCCGGCGAGGTGCTGGCGGGGCGGCTGGCGGAGGGCGGGCGCGAGGTCGCGATCGTGGAGGCCGACCTCGTCGGCGGCGAGTGCTCGTACTACGCGTGCATGCCGTCCAAGGCGCTGCTGCGCCCGGCCGAGGCGCTCGCCGAGGCTCGCCGGGTGCCGGGCGCGGCCGAGGCGGTCACCGGGGAGCTGGACGTGAGCGCCGTACTGGCGCGGCGCGATCAGATCGTGCACGACCTGGACGACTCCCAGCAGGTGCCGTGGCTCGAGAGCCAGGGCATCGCGCTGCTGCGGGGCCACGGCCGCCTCACGGGAGACCGGCGGGTCGAGGTCGAGGGCGTGATCTACGAGGCGCGCGACGCCGTGGTGATCGCGGTGGGCAGCGGGGCGGCGATGCCGCCGATCCCCGGGCTCGCCGAGGCCCGTCCCTGGACGAACCGGGAGGTCACGACCGCCGCGGCGATCCCCGGGCGGCTCGTGGTGCTGGGCGGCGGGGTGGTGGGCGTGGAGATCGCCCAGGCCTACGCCATGCTGGGCGCGCAGGTCACCGTGGTCGAGGCGGCCGACCGGCTGCTGCCCCGCGAGGAGCCGTTCGCGGGCGAGCAGCTCCGCGAGGCTTTCGCCGAGCGGGGGGTGGCGGTGCACCTCGGGGCGCGCGCCGAGCGGGTGGAGCGATCCGGCGCGCTGGTCACGGTGACGCTCGCCGACGGCGCCGAGGTCGCCGGCGACGAGCTCCTGGTGGCGGTCGGCCGCCGGCCGCTCACGGAGGACCTGGGCCTCGAGCGGGTCGGGCTCGAGCCGGGCAAGGTCGTCGCGGTCGACGACACTCTCCGGGTCCGGGGCCTGGACTGGCTCTACGCGGTGGGCGACGTCAACGGCCGCTCGCTGCTGACCCACATGGGCAAGTACCAGGCCCACGTCGCCGCCCAGAACATCCTCGGCGGCTCGGCCCGGGCGACCCGCGACGACGCGGGCGCGCCCCGGGTGGTCTTCACCGAGCCACAGCTCGCGGCGGTCGGGCTGACGCTCCAGGCCGCGCTCGACGAGGGACGGGACGCCCGGGCGGTGGACGTGCCGAGCTCGGGGACGGCGGGAGCGAGCTTCCACGGGCGCGACACGCCGGGCACGGCGCGCCTGGTCGTCGACGAGGGCCGCGGGGTGGTGGTCGGCGCGACGTTCACCGGCAGCGACGTGGCCGACTGGCTCCAGGCCGCGACGATCGCGATCGTCTCGGAGATCCGGGTCGAGCGACTGTGGGAGGCGGTACCGGCCTTCCCGACCCGGAGCGAGGTGTGGCTCAAGCTGCTCGAGCAGCGCGAGGCGGACAGCGCCGCGGACCCCCGGCGCGCCCTGACTTCCGCCTGACCCGGCCGAGCACGACCCGAGGAGATCCGAGATGCCGAGCTTCTTTGACCGCAGGACCAACCCCGCCCCGGTCCCACCGAGCGTAGAGCGGCGGGCTCCCGCCCCCGGCCCGCCCGGCGCCGAGCCCGCGACGTTCGCGGCCGGGTGCTTCTGGGGCGTGGAGGCCGCGTTCCGGGAGCTCGACGGGGTGGTGCAGACCGCGGTGGGCTTCACCGGAGGCCACGCGGAGCGCCCCGGCTACCGGCAGGTGTGCACCGGCCGCACCGGCCACGCCGAGGCGGTCGAGGTGTGGTTCGAGCCCGAGCGGGTGACCTACGACGAACTGCTCGACGCGTTCTGGCGCGTCCACAACCCGACGACGAGGAATCGCCAGGGCTTCGACCTCGGCAGCCAGTACCGCTCGGCGATCTTCACGCACTCCGACGAGCAGCAGGCGCGGGCCGAGGCCTCGCGGGCCGTCGAGCAGGAGCGCCGCCGGCGGTCCATCGTCACGGAGATCGTTCCGGCGCCGGAGTTCCACCGGGCCGAGGAGTACCACCAGCGCTACCTCGAGAAGCAGGGCCGGGCCGCGTGCGCGGCCTCGCTCGTCTGATCGGGGTGCCGGCGGTGTCACTGCTCGGCTCCTTCGCGCGCGACCACCGGTGGGCCCAGCGCCATCTCTCGCACTACGTGGAGGGCGATCTCCCCGACACCCGGCGCCGCCGCCTCGACCGTCACGCGGCGGAGTGTCCCGACTGCGCGCGCGGGGTGCGCGCGATGCTCGCGCTCGTCCGGGGCTTCGCGGCCCTGCGGGGGCGTCCCGCGACCCTGCCCCCCGGCGTGCTCGAGCGCTTCCGGGTCGAGGCCAATCGCCCCCCGC
>JBBSGJ010000021.1:0-19324 GCA_038254195.1 Solirubrobacterales bacterium | reverse complement strand
GGTCGTCGGCGTGCCGGATACCGACCCGCTGCTCGAGCCGCTGCTCGCGGTGGTCCCGTTGCAGCTCCTGGCCTACCACATCGCCCGCGCGCGCGGACTGGACGTCGACAAGCCGCGCAACCTCGCAAAGACCGTCACCGTCGAGTGATCGCGCCGGGCGTCGGGATCGACCTGCTCGAGGTCGACCGGCTCGCCCGGGCACTGGCGCGGCGTCCCGGACTCGCCGAGCGTCTCTTCACCGGGCGTGAACGGGCTCTGGCCGCTCAGAACCCGCGGCGCCTGGCCGCGCGGTTCTGCGCGAAGGAGGCGGTGGCCAAGGCGCTCGCGCTCGAAGCGTGGTCATGGCGCGACGTCGAGGTCCTGGGCGGGGGAGACGGGCCCCCGGAGCTCCACCTCCACGGCGACGTGGCCGCGCGCGCTGAGGAGCTCGGGGTGGAGGTGGAGGTCTCGCTCACCCACACGCGGCGCGATGCGGCGGCGGTCGCGCTGGCTCGCCCGCGATGAGCGCCGCGCTGCCGGAGTGGCTCGAGCCGCTGCTGACCCCGGAGGAGATGCGGGCGACCGACGCGTGGGCGATCGCGGACGGAGGAGTACCCGGCGAGGAGCTCATGGCGCGGGCGGGGGCGGCGGTGGCCGAGGCGGTCGCCACGCGGGCGCCCGCCGGCCGCGTGGCGATCCTCTGCGGGAAGGGCAACAACGGCGGTGACGGGCTCGTGGCCGCGCGCCTGCTGCGTGAGGAGGGACGGGACGTCGCCGTCCTCGCCGTGGGGGAGCTCGCGGAGAGCACGGGGGATGCGCGCGTGGCGCTCGGGCGGCTCCCGGGGCCGCCGCCCGTCCCGTTCACGGCCCAGGCGCTGGCGGGAACGGCCCTCGCCGTGGACGCCGTGCTCGGGACGGGCTCCGCGGGGGAGCCCCGCGAGCCCGCGCGCGTGGCGCTGGGGGCCCTGATCACGGCGGGCGTGCCCGTCCTGGCCGTCGACGTCCCGAGCGGGGTGGACGCGGAGACCGGGGAGGCCGCGGACGTCGCGGTCCGCGCGGAGGCGACCGTGACCTTCCACGCCGCGAAGCCGGGCCTGTGGATCTCCCCGGGCAAGGAGCACGCGGGCGAGGTCTCCATCGCCGACATCGGCATCCCCGCGGGGGCGCCGGTGACGCCGACGGTCGGCCTCATCGGGGCGGGCGCGCTGGCCGGGCTTCCGCGCCGGGCGCCGGGCTGGTCGAAGTTCGACTCCGGCGCCGTGCTCGTGTGCGGCGGATCCGCCGGCCTGACGGGGGCGCCGACCCTGGCCTGCGAGGCCGCGGTGCGCGCGGGCGCGGGGTACGTCACCGCGGCGGTGCCGGCGTCCGTGCAGATCCTCTTCGAGCGGCGGCTGCTGGAGGTGATGACGGTCGGGCTGGCCGACGCGGACGGCGCGCTCGTGCCCGCCGCGGGCGACCGGGTCGTCGAGCGGGCCGAGCGGGCCGACGCCGTGGTCCTCGGCCCGGGGCTGGGGCGGGCGCCGCGCACGCTCGAGCTCGCGCGGACGCTCGCCTCGCGGCTCGACCGGCCGCTCGTGGTCGACGCCGACGGGCTGAACGCCCACGCGGGCGCCCTGGAGCGCTTCGCCGACCGCCTCGCCCCGACCGCCCTCACGCCCCACGCGGGCGAGCTCGCCCGGCTGCTCGGGCGCGAGTCCGCCGACGTCGCCGCCCACCGCCTCGCCGCCGTGCGCGAGGCCGCCGCGGCGGCCGGGTCCGTCGTGGTCCTCAAGGGCGACGACACGCTCGTGGCCGAGCCCGGCGGTCGCGTGGCGGTCTCCCGGGGCGGGGTGCCGGCGCTGGCCACCGCGGGGACGGGCGACGTCCTCTCGGGTGTCCTCGGCGCCTTCCTGGCCCGCGGCCTCGGCCCCTTCCACGCCGCCTGCGCCGCGGTGTGGATCCACCTCGAGGCGGGCCGGATCGCCACGCAGACGGTGGGCTCCGCCGACGGCGTGATCGCCTCGGACGTGATCGCCGCGCTGCCCCGGGCCCTCGCGAGCAGCTAGGCCCCCACCCCCAGCGCCTCCACGAGCGAGCCCGCGTCGAAGGCGCCCTCGACGAGCGTCCCGTTGGCGAAGAAGGCGGGCGTCCCCGTCGCGCCCGAGGCGACCGCGGACTCGGTGTCGCGCCAGATCCGGGGGAGGTGGACGCCCGACTCCACCTCCTCACGCAGTCGATGGCTGTCGAGCCCGAGTCGCTCCGCGTGCGCGACGAGATCTTCGAGCCCGAGGCGGCCGCGGGCCGCGTAGAGCGCGTCGTGGTAGGCCCAGAACTCTCCCTGGGCCGCCGCGGCCTCGCTGGCCTGGGCGGCGAGCTCGGCGTGCGGGTGGCGCTCGGCGATCGGCAGGTGGCGGAACGCGAAGGCCAGCCGGCCCTCGAGCCGGGCTCGCACGCGCCGCACGACGCCCTGCGCCGCCGCGCAGTACGGGCACTCGAAGTCCCCGTACATCACGAGGACGAGCGGGGCGTCGGCGTCCCCGAGGACGTGGTCCTCGGGGCCGACGGGCGCGGTCAGGGAACTCATGCCTAGATTCTCTCAGCACCCCCGTGTCCGACCTCGAGTTCCTCTTCGCGCTGCTCGCCGCGGCGGCGGTGCTCGTCCGGCTCGCGGACCTCATCCGCGTCCCCTATCCGATCGTGCTCGTGCTCGGGGGGCTGGCCATCGGGCTCGTGCCCGGCCTGCCGGACATCCAGCTCGATCCCGACGTCGTCTTCCTCGTCTTCCTGCCCCCGCTGCTGCACTCGGCGGGGTGGAGGTCCTCGCCCAAGGAGCTCTGGGCCGAGCGGCGGCCCCTCGGAGGGCTTGCCGTGGGGCTCGTCCTGCTCACGCTCGGGGCTGTCGCCGTGGTCGCCCACGCGGTGGTCGCCGGGCTGAGCTGGCCGGCCGCGTTCGTCCTCGGTGCGATCCTCGCGCCCACCGACGCCGTGGCGGCGATCGCGACCTTCGCCCGGGCCCACGCCCCCGAGCGGGTGACTCTCCTGGCCGAGGGCGAGTCGATGATCAACGACGCCACCGCGCTCGTGGCCTTCCGGGTCGCGCTCGCCGCGGCGGTCGACGGGACGTTCCACCCCGCCGACGCGGCGCTGGACTTCGTGCTCACCGCCGTGGGCGGGGTCGCCGTCGGGCTCGCGGTGGGGTGGGTCGTCCAGCACCTCCAGCGGCGGCTCTCGGACGCCCCGCTGTCGATCTTCATCTCCCTGCTCACGGCTTACGCCGGGTACATCTTCGCCGAGAGACTCGGGGTGTCGGGCGTCCTCGGCGCCGTGGTCAGTGGGCTCTACCTCGGCTGGCACCAGCACGACGCGTTCGACGCGGACACGCGCCTCTCCGCCTTCGCCTTCTGGCAGGTGCTCGTGTTCGGGCTGAATGCCGCGCTCTTCGTCCTGCTCGGCCTCCAGTTCCCCACCCCGACGGGGGAGCTCGCCCTCGACGCCCTGCTCGTCACCGCGACGGTGGTCGCCGTGCGCCTGGCGTGGACGCTGCTGCCCGCTACCGGAGCGGGGGACGGGGTACGCGAACGCGCGGTGCTCGGCTGGAGCGGGATGCGCGGCGCGATCTCGCTCGCCGCCGCGCTCTCCGTGCCGCGCAGCGTGCCCGAGCGCCCCGCGCTCATCGCGGTCACGTTCGGGGTCATCCTCCTCACGCTCGTGGGTCAGGGCCTGACCCTCCCGCCGCTCCTGCGCGCCCTTCGCCTGCGTGCGGACCGCGTGTGGTCCCCCGACGAGGCGGTGGCGCGCCTCGAGGCCGCGCAGTCGGCGCTCGATCGTCTCGACGAGCTCGAGGAGGACGGTGCGGCCGCGGAGCCCGTCCGCCGGCTGCGCGAGCTCTACCGCGCCCGCTTCCGGCAGTGCGTCGCGGTGCTGAACGCCGAGGGCGAGCGCCCCCCCGAGCTCGACGACTCCTACCGGTCGTTCTCCTCGCTGCGCCGCGAGCTCATCCGCGCCGAGCGCACGACCCTGCTCGATCTGCGCGGGGACGGGCGGCTGCGGCCCGACGTCCTGCGGCTCATCGAGCGCGACCTCGACCTCGAGGAGGCCCGGCTGCGCGCGTAGGCGAATGGCGATGCGTAGCGTGGTCGATCATGCCCCGGCGCGCGCTCGCCCTTGTCGACCTCGGGGCCGTGGAGGCCAACGCCCGCACGCTGTGCGCGCACATGGGGTCGGGCACGGAGCTCGGCGCCGTGGTGAAGGCCGACGGGTACGGGCACGGGGCGGTGCCGGTCGCGCGGGCCGCGCTCGCCGGCGGGGCGAGCTGGCTCTTCGTGGCTGCCGCGGAGGAGGCCGCGGAGCTGCGCGCGGACGGCCTCGAGGACGCCCCGATCGTGGTGATGGGAGCGCTCGAGCGCGCGGAGCTCGCGACCGCGGCTGCGGCGCGCGCCGACGTCGTGGCCTGGCACGAGGACTGGGTGGACGCCCTGCCCCCGGGCACCCGCGTACACGTCAAGCTCGACACGGGGATGGGGCGCCTCGGGACCCGGGACCCCGCCGAGGCCGACCGGGTGGCGGAGCGGTTCGCGGCGCGGAAGGACCTCGCTCTTGTCGGGGCGATGACGCACTTCGCCACGGCCGACGACCCCGAGGACGGCGGCTTTCTCACCCAGCAGCTCGGGACGTTCCTCGCGTGGGCGGAGCCCCTGCGTGATCGCCATCCGGGGATCGTCCTCCACGCCGCGAACTCGGCCGGAACGCTCCGCGAGCCCCGCGCCCACCTCGACCTCGTGCGCTGCGGGATCGCGCTCTACGGCCTCGATCCCTTCGGGGAGGATGCCCGTGCCCAGGGCCTCGTCCCCGCGCTCGAGCTGCGCTCCTGGGTCGCCGCCGTCAAGCCCGCCGCGCCCGGCGACACCACGGGCTACGGACGGACCTGGCGGGCGAGCCGGCCGACCCGGATCGCCACGCTGCCCATCGGCTACGGGGACGGGCTGCGCCGCGCGTTCTCGGACGACCTCGACGTCCTCATCCGCGGCCGCCGCTTCCCGCTCGTGGGCACGGTGAGCATGGACAACATCACCGTGGACGTGGGGGACGCCGGGGTCGAGGCGGGCGACGAGGCCGTCCTCATCGGCGGCGGGCTCACCGCGGAGGAGCTCGCGAAGCGGATCGGGACGATCAACTACGAGATCACCTGCGGCATCTCCGCCCGGGTGCCGCGGGCCTACCGGTGAGCGCCGGCGCGATCGCGGCCGCCCGGGCCGCCCTGCCCGGCGCGGCGGCGTGGCTCGTGGGCGGCACCGTCCGCGATGCGCTCCTGCGGCGTGCCACCACCGATGTCGACCTCGTGCTCGCGGGCGACGTGGAGGCGGCCGCGCGCGCGGTGGCCCGCGCCGCCCGGGCCGCGGTCTTCCCCCTCGGTGAGGAGTTCGGCGCCTGGCGGGTCACCTCCCGGCGGGAGGGCTGGCAGCTCGACCTCGCCCCGCTCTCGGGGGGCACGCTCGAGGCGGACCTCGCCCGGCGCGACTTCACCATCAACGCGATGGCCACGCCGCTGGCGGGGGACACGGCGGGAGGCTCCGGGGGCGGCCGGTCGGCGGTGGCCGGTGCGATCGTCGATCCCTTCGGCGGGCGCGAGGATCTGACGGCGCGCACCCTGCGGATGGTCTCCGAGCAGGCCCTCGGCGACGATCCCCTGCGCAACCTGCGGGCGGGGCGGCTGGCCCTCGAGCTCGGCCTCGAGGTCGAGCCGGCGACCGCGGTGGCGATCCGCCGCCATGCCCCCGGCGTCGTCCGGGTCGCCGCCGAGCGCGTGTGGGGTGAGCTCCGGAGGATCGTCCGGGCGCCCGATCCGGCCCAAGGGATCCGCACGCTCGACGCCCTCGGCGTCCTCGGTGTCGTCCTGCCCGAGCTCGCCGCCCTGCGCGGCGTGGAGCAGAGCCGCTACCACCACCTCGACGTCTTCGACCACACGCTGGCGGTGCTCGGGGAGGTCGTCGCGCTCGAGCGCGAGCCCGCCGTCCTCGGCCCGCACGCCGACGCCGTCGCCACCCGGCTCACCGAACCGCTGGCCGACGAGCTCTCACGCTGGCACGCCCTGCGCCTCGGCGCTCTGCTCCACGACGCCGCCAAGCCCGCCACCCGCCGCCTCGCCCCCGGAGGCCGGGTCGGGTTCCCCGGCCACGACGCCGCGGGCGCGGAGCTGGCGCGGGACGTCCTCACCCGCCTGCGCACGAGCGAGCGACTCCGCGCCCACGTCGCCGCGCTCGCGCGCCATCATCTGCGCCTCGGCTTCCTCGTCCACGAGCGCCCGCTGCCCCGGCGCACGGTGTGGGAGTACCTGCGCACGACGCAGGGCGTGACCGTCGACGTCACCGTCCTCACCGTCGCCGACCGCCTCGCCACCCGCGGGCGCAACGCCGAGCCGGCGATCGCCGCCCACCTCGGGCTCGCCTCCGAGCTGCTGGGCGAGGCGCTGGCCCACGCGGTTCGCCCCGCGCCCCTGGTCCGCGGCGACGAGCTCGCCCGGGCGCTCGACCTCCCGCCCGGCCCGGCCATCGGCCGCCTCCTGGCCGAGCTCGAGGCCGCGCGCTTCGCCGGCGAGGTCGCCAGCCCCGAGGAGGCCATCGCCCATGCGCGCCGGTTCGCAGCGGGACACTGCTCGCGAACTTGCGATCCGGGACACTAGGCTCCCGCCGCCGTGGCCGACCCCTGCATCTTCTGCCGGATCGTCGCGGGGGAGATCCCCGCCACGCGGGTGCGCGAGGACGCGCAGACCCTCGCCTTCATGGACACCGCGCCCGCGACCCGGGGCCACGCGCTCGTCCTCCCCAAGCGCCACTCCGAGGACCTCTGGTCCATCGCCCCGGAGGATCTCGCCGCCACCGCCCGGGCCGCGCAGGACGTTGCCCGGCTCGCCCGCGACAACCTCGGCGCCGCCGGGGTCAATCTCCTCAACTCCTGCCGTCACGAGGCCTGGCAGACCGTCTTCCACTTCCACATCCACGTCATCCCGCGCTACGCCGACGATCCGCTCCGGCTGCCCTGGATCCCCGCGCCGGGGGTCATGGACGAGATCGCCCGGGCGGGAGAGGAGCTGCGTGGTGGGTGAGGTGCTGGAGGTGCCGCGACTTCCGGGGCGTGAACGTGTTGAATGACCTCATGCGCCCGCGCGCCACGCTCGCCCTCGCCGGCCTCCTTCTCCTCGTTCTGGGGGCCCCGGCCGCCGCCGACGCCGGCACGATCGAGCTCGGGGCGACCCTGGACATGCCGCGCCCGGGGTGTCCCGCCGTGAGCACATGCCTCGCGGTGACGAGGACGACGGCCTACCAGTCCCGCGTCGGGGCCGCAGCGGAGCCGCTCACCGCGCCCGTCACCGGCCGGGTCGTCGCCTTCACGCTCTCCCTCGGCGCGCCCACCCGGCAGCAGATCAGCCAGTTCGAGCGCCAGTTCGGCGGCGCGGCGAAGGCCCGGGTCACCGTGCTGGACACCACGAAGCGCCGACCGCTGACCCGCCGCGTCGCGGCTCAGAGCGGCGTCTTCCGCCTCACCCCCTTCTTCGGCACGACGAACACGTTCGCCCTGGTCACCTCCCTCCGGGTGCGCCAGGGCCAGACGGTCGCCATGACCGTCCCCACGTACATGCCCATGCTCGCCACGGGCCTCTCGGGCTCGAACCGCTGGCGGGCCTCCCGCCGCCCCGGCCACTGCGGCTCGGCCGCCGACCCGAACCCCTTCTTCGAGCAGACGGCGCTCCAGGTGCTCGGCGGCGCGCGGAAGATCGGCTGCACGTACACCCAGGCGCGGCTCACCTACACGGTGACGATGGTCCCCGACGCCCGCGGGCGTTAGGCGTCGCGGGCGTCGATCGCGGCCGCGAGCGCCCGCCCGGCGGGCGGAGACCCGTCGCGCCGGCCGGCGAGGATGAGCACGGCCTGGCGGGACAGGAGCTCGGCGCGCGCGAGCGCGTCGGCCGGGAAGACCGCGGTCCCGGCCGAGGCCCGGAGCAACAGCAGCCCGTGGAGGCGGCCGGCGCGCACGAGCGGGATCCCCGCGTAGGCCCCGGAGGGCGCGCCGGCGAGGCCGGTGAGGTGGAAGGCCGAGAGCAGCTCGGGCAGGCGGGTGCGCCACAGCGCCCCCACGTCGCCCCCCGCGCGGCCGTCGACGGCGACGAGAGGCTCGGCGCGAAAGGCTGTCGGGGAGGGGTTCTCCGGATGGCGCGCGAACGCCGTGCGCCGCAGGGCGGTCTCGCCCACGGCCACCTCGTAGAGCGCGCACTCCTCGAGGTCGAGCTGGCGGCGCAGGAGCGGAGGGAGCGCCTCGAGCGCGCGGGCGGGATCGGCGGCGACCGCGTCCCACAGCTCGCGCACCGGCCCCGGCCCGATTCCCGCGGCCTCGAGGAGCGCGAGCTGCTCGTCGGTCTCGGCGCCGGCCGCCGCGACCCGCGCCTTGCCCGAGCGCTTGGCCAGCAGGAGGGCCCGGTCGGCGCGCTCGAGCAGCTCCGCGCCCGTGAGCGGCTCGCACCACGCCGCGGCGCCCACGGAGGCGCCCATGGCCTCCCCGTCCCCCGCACGGCGTCCCACACCGCGCACGGCGTCGCACAGGCGCTCGCCGACCCCGATCGCGTCGGCGACCTCGTAGCCTGGCAGCACGAGGACGAACTCGTCGCCGCCGTAGCGCGCGAGGCCGCCCGCGCCGCGGGCCGCCCCCGCCAGCGCGGTGGCGACCTCGCGCAGGAACCGGTCGCCGGCCTGGTGGCCGTGGCGGTCGTTGAGCGCCTTGAAGTTGTCGAGGTCGATGAGCAGGAGGGTGAGCGGGGTGCCCGCCGTCCGGGCGTTGTCGATCTCCAGCGTGATGCGCCCCTGCATGGCCCCGTGGTTGAGCACGCCGGTGAGCGGGTCGGTCCGCGCGGCGGCGCGCGCCCGGCCGTAGGCCTCGGCGTTCTGGCAGGCGAGCGCGGCGAGCTCGGCGATCGCCTCGAGCACGGCGAGGTCCTCGTCGCCGATCCGCCGCATCCGGTTGAAGGCGACGGACACCGCTCCGCGCAGCTCGCCATCCCAGCGCATCGGGACCGAGACGGCCGTGCGGATGTCTGCGTCCCCGTGCATGTCGGGCCGGCGGGTGTCCCGGTAGTCGTCGGCGAACACGGATCGCCCGGTGACGAGGACCTGCCCCCCGACGCCCTCCCCGGGCTTGATCGTGCGCCCGATCCACTCCGCCGCCACGCCGTGCCCCGCCACCGCGACGCCCCCCCGCTGCCCGTCTCCGAGGTACACGCTGGCCATATCGGCGTGGAGGGCGAGCGCCGCCTCCCGGCAGACCGCGTTCAGCACCGCGTTGAGCTCGAGGGAGGAGGTCAGCGCCCGTGCCGCGCGGGCCACCGCGGCGGATCGGCCGGACTCCTCCTGGCCCCCGCGCACGTCGAGCCGGGCGAGCGTCCCACCGGCCACCTCCGCGAGCGCCTCGCCCGCGGCGATCTCACCGGAGGTGAACGTCCGCGGCGCGTGGGTCATGAGGATCGCGACCGCACGCACCTCTTCGCGCACGCGCACGGGAAGGAACAGCGCGCTCGCGCAGGCCCAGCGCTCCACGTGGTCCTGGCGCAGGACGCCCGACGCGTGGGCGTCGGGCACGTGGAGCACCGTGCCGCTGGCCACCACCGCCTCCAGGCCCGACGCGCGCCCGTCGAGCTCCTGGACGTAGCGCTCCACGGGCCGGGCCACCCCGTCGCCGTCGCGGGCGGAGATCCAGCTCACGCCCACGCGGTGGTCCTGGGAGATCTCCGAGAGGTGGACCTCGTCGGGCCCGAGGGCGTCGTGGAACGCCTCCGCCAGGGCGTCGGCCAGTTCGTCGGCGCTCACGGCCCGGGCGGCGGCCGCCGCGAAGCGCCGCAGCGTCGCGACGACGGCCTCGAGCGCGAGGCCGCCGGCCGGGGGGTAACCGGCCGCCGGGGAGGTCGGCGTCGTGCTCCCCATCCCCTGAACCATCGGCAGCAGCAGGCCGACCCGCTCAGCGGGTCAACAGGCGCCGGGGTTCTGCGTGCAGAAGGCGCTCTGTGGGCTCGCCCCACCCGAGGTGGAGGGCGTGGTGGTGGGGGCGGGAGTGGTGGGTGTGGACGTGGGTGTCGGCGTCGCCGTGCCCGAGGCGCCGCCCGCGCTCCCCGAAGAGGACGTGCTGGGGGTGGCGCCACCCGAGGACGACGTCCCCGACGGCGAGGTGCCCGACGAGGACGTCCCCGACGACGCGGTGCCCGACGACGCGGTACCCGACGACGATGTGCCCGACGACGATGTGCCCGAGCTCGGGGGGGTCGTCGTGGCGCCGGTCGTCGTGGTGTCGGTGGACGTCCCGTTGGCCACCGCGTCGGCCCCGCCGGAGTTGTGGGGCGGCGGGACGAGGGCGGGGGCGCCGGCGATCGGATCCTTGCGGGCCGTGGGCTTGTCGCTACCGCAGCCCACCATCGCGGCGGCGAGGACGAAGAGGCAGCTCAGGAGGGCGAGGCGGGCGGACACCAGCAGGCGGGGCATGGGGGGCGAACCGTCAGCCGCCGAGCGCGGCCATTCGCCGGCCGCACGTCGGGCAGTCGTTGAGGTCCTTCTGGGCGAGCTGGTCGCACCAGTTGCAGAAGCGCAGGTTGTCGACCGACCACGGCAACTCGGAGGGCGTGGGGGCGAGGGGGAGGAGCTCGGCGACGACCTCCAGCGGCTCGCCCGTCGTCCGATCGAGGTAGGTCCGACCGGGCTCGGCCTCCACCACGGTCTCCCGGCCCGTGGAGGGTGCGCGGAGTCGGTACTTCTGGCGCAGCCGCACGAACCGGCATGTTACACAGCGATGAAGGTCATGATCTTCCACGGCTACCTCCTGCGGGGAACCGGCTCGAACGTCTACACCGCCGAGCTCGCTCCCGCCCTGGCCGCCCTCGGGCACGAGGTGCACCTGCTCGCGCAGGACCCCGCTCCGGAGGAGCTCGGATGGGTGGACGCGGTGGGCTCGCGCGTGCTGCGCGAGCCCGTGCGCGTCACGGTCCACCGCCCGCCCCTGGCCGGCGTCCTGCCCGTCTACGTGCTCGACCGCTACGCCGGGGTGGAGGCGCGGACGTTCGCCGAGCTCTCCGAAGCCGAGCTCGAGGACTACCTGAGCGTCAACGTCCGTGCCGTGGGCGAGGTCGCCGACCGGGTGCGCCCCGATGTCGCGCTGGCCAACCACCTCGTCATGGGCCCGGCGATCCTCGCCCGGGCGCTCGGGCCGCGCGGGGTGCCCTACGCGGTCAAGGTGCACGGCTCGGCGCTGGAGTACACCGTCAAGCGTGACCCCGAGCGGTTCCTCCCCTACGCCCGGGAGGGGCTCGCGGGCGCCCGCGGGATCCTCGTGGGCTCGCGCCATACGGCCGAGAGCCTGTGGGCGGCGCTCGCGGATCCCGGGCTGCCCCCGCGCACCCGCCTGGGGCCGCCCGGCGTCGATATCCACGCCTTCCACCCCCGCTCCCCCGAGGAGGCCCGGGCCGCCCTCGCCGCGCTCGTGGGCCGGCTGGCGGGGACGGCGGCCTCGCCCGGCGACGAGGGCTCGGCCTTCGCTCGCGACCCGGCCGAGGCCGCGCGGGCGCTCGCGGGCGCCGTCGGCGCGGTGGAGGTGGGCGACCCGCTCGTCGCCTTCGTGGGCAAGCTGATCGTCTCCAAGGGGGTCGACCTCCTCCTCGCCGCGTGGCCGCTCGTGCTCGCCCGGGTGCCGCGGGCGCGCCTCGTCGTCGTCGGCTTCGGGGCCCTGCGGCCCGCGCTCCAGGATCTCGCCGCGAAGCTCGCCGCCGGCGACCTGGCCGCGGTGCGCGCGTGGGCGTGCGCGGGCCGGGGGCTCGAGGGCGGGGAGCCCGAGCCGCTCGCCCACCTCCTCGCGTTCCTCGACGCTCTCGACGGCGACCCGTCCGCCCGCGCGCGCTACCTCTCCGCCGCGCGCGCCCTGCCCCGGCGGATCGCGTGGACGGGGCGCCTGGAGCACGCGGAGCTCGCGGGCCTGCTGCCCGCCTGCACCGCGCAGGTCGTGCCCTCCACCTTCCCCGAGGCGTTCGGGATGGTCGCGGCCGAGGCCGCGGCGTGCGGCGCGCTGCCGGTCTCCGCGGCGCACTCCGGCCTCGCCGAGGTCGCGGCCACCCTCGCGGCGGCCCTGGAGCCCGGGGACGCCCGGCTCCTCTCCTTCGGAGTCGGCCCGCGTGCGGTGCCGGAGCTCGCGGCCCGGGTGATCGAGTGGCTCGGAGCAAGCGCGGAGCGCCGGGCGCGGGTACGCGGCCGTCTCGCCGCCGTGGCCCGCGAGCGCTACGGCTGGGAGGGTGTCGCCGAGGGTGTGCTCGCCGCCGCAGCAGGGCGCCTCGACGCGCTACCCGAGGTCCCCGGCCTCGGCTAGAGTGCGCGCCTCCATGAGGAGGATCGGTCCAGTTCTCGCCGCGGGGCTGCTGCTCGTGCTCTCCGGCTGCCGCGTGAAGGACACGCCGGGCAACGCGGCCAACGGCAAGCAGCTCTTCGTGCAGAAGTGCGGCTCGTGCCATGTCCTCACCCGGGCGGGGACGAAGGGCGTCCAGGGGCCGAACCTCGACGCCGCGTTCGCCCAGGATCTCGCCGACGGCTTCCACCGGGACTCCATCCGCGGGGTCGTCAATCGGCAGATCCTCTATCCCAACCGCGCCGGGATCATGCCGGGCAAGCTCGTCACGGGCGAGAACGCCTACGACGTCGCCACCTACGTCGCCCAGTCGGTGAACGCGCCGGGCCAGGACCAGGGCGCGCTCGCCCAGGTGGGCCAGGCCGCGAAGAAGAAGACGGTCGCGGCGAAGGGCGGGAAGGTCGACATCCCGACCGACCCCAACGGGCAGCTCGCCTACCTCGTGAGCAAGGCGACGGCACCCGCCGGCAAGCTCGAGCTCGATTCGGTCAACAAGGCGTCGATCGGACACAACATCGCGCTCACCGGGCCCGGGGTGAGCGCGAAGGGCCCGGTCATCAAGGGCGGGGCGACATCGAAGATCACGGTGAACCTGAAGCCCGGCACCTACACGTTCTACTGCTCGGTCCCCGGCCACCGCGCGGGCGGCATGGAGGGCAAGCTCGTCGTCAAGTAGCGCGCACGGCGGCGGTGCGGTCGGCGTCCTGCGCCGAGCGCCAGAAGAACAGGGTCAGCGCGAAGAACATGATGGCGATGTCGAGCGACATCATCATCCCGCCCGCGAACTGCTGGTCGCCGAGGGGCGTGAGCCCGTGCTGCTCGGCCCTCGTGCCGTAGAAGCCGGAGTACCAGGCCGAGTGCGAGAAGACGAGGCCGACCCCGAGGAACATGGAGAACATCCGCGCGGCGAAGATGTGCCCGATCTTCCACAGCTCGCCCGGCATCCGGGCCCGCGCGGGCTCGAGCACCACCCACCAGACGAGGATGTTCGTGAGCAGGAAGGTCTCGTGCTGGAGGGCGTGGACGACCGGGTGGCGCAGCGCGGCGTCGAAGGACCCGGCCACGTGCCAGCCGTAGAGCCCGATCACGTAGACCGCGAGCGCGACGGGCGGACGGCGCACGACGGCGAGCAGCCGGCGCAGGCCGCGCCGGCGCGCCACGGCGACGAGCGCGGGCCGCGGGAGCGCGAACTGGAGCATGGGCGTGCGCAGCCCGGCGACGAGCAGCGGGGCGGCGAGGTCCCCGAGCATGAGGTGCTGGCCCATGTGGGCCACGAGGAGGGAGTCGGCGAGCGGGTCCAGCGGCCCGAGCAGCGCGACGGCCACGAGCCCGAGCCCCGACCACCACGCGGTCTGCTGCCAGCGGTCGACCGGGCGTCCGCGCGCGGCGAGGCGCCGCGCCCCCGACCGGTAGCACGCGCCGGCCAGCAGCAGGAGGGCGACCGCGACGGGGTCGAGCGACACCACGCCGGCGAGGCTAGTGCCAGGAGGCGGTCAGAGCGCCTGCGCGATGAGCACGATCGCCACGACGGCGATCACCACGGCGAGGACGTAGAGCAGGAAGCGGAAGGCCTCGGCCTCGGAGCGCAGCGGGTTGAGCATCTACAGGAGGTAGATCGTCGTGTAGACGACCACCCACATGACGTCGACGAAGTGCCAGTAGATGCCGGGCACCTCGACGCCGCGGTGCTCCTCGGGGGAGAAATGCCCCCGGAAGGAGCGGACCGTGACCATGCCCAGCAGGGTCAGGCCGATGAAGACGTGCGCGCCGTGCAGGCCGGTGAGCCCGTAGAACACCGACATCTGCGCGGAGTCGTGCGGGGCCGAGCCGAGGTGGACGTACTCGTTGATCTGCACGAACAGGAACGTGAGCCCGAGCAGGAAGGTCGTGGTCATCCCCGCCTTGAGCGCCCAGCGGTTGCCGTTCTTGATCCCCGTCAGCGCCCAGTGGATCGTCAGCGAGGACGAGAGCAGGATCGCCGTGTTGAAGCCGGCGACGAGCTTCGGCAGCTCGGCCCCCGGGCCGGGCCACGGGTGGCTCTGCACGACCCGGATGAAGAAGTAGGCCGTGAAGAAGGCCCCGAAGACCATGATCTCCGAGATGATGAACAGCAGCATCCCGAGGAACTGGGGCTCCACCCGCGACGAGCGGTGGGCCTCGGGCGGCCCGTGCTGATGGTCGTCGTGGCCGGCGGGGTGGGCGCCGACCGAAGCGGCCTCCATCAGGTCCCCGCCTCCTGCTCGGAGGGCATCTGCTCGGCGACGATGTGCTCCACGGGCGCGCTCGTGGCGCGGCGGACCCGCGCGACGAGATCGGCCCGCAGCCACCCCGACCGGGTCTCGGGCAGGGTGGAGATGACGATGTCGTCCACCTTGTAGAACGACAGCGCGTTCATGATCGCCGTGAACGGATCGGGGTCGCCCACCGAGCCGACCACCTCGAGCCCGGCGTCGCGGAGGGTGTCGAGGACCGTGCGCAGCCGCTCGCGCGCCTCCTCGAGGGAGTGCCCATCCTTCCCGCCCTGGGGGATGAGGACGATGAAGTTGCGTGGCCCCTCGCCGGCGCGGGAGCGGAGGTGCTCGATCAGCGCGGGGGTCCCGGCCGTCTGGTTGGCCACGACGAGCGTGTGGCCGGCGCCGCCACGTTCGGCCTCGAGATCGGTGACGACGTGCTCCACGGGCAGGCCGGTCGCGTCGGAGACGCGCTCGAGGAGGTCGCGCCCGAGCCAGCCGGAGCGGGAGGCCGGGTGGGTGGAGATGATGATCTCCGACGGCTTGAACTCGGCGACGGCGTCGAGCACGGCGGAGAACGGATCGGGATCGAAGACCTCGCCCTCGGCGTCGATGCCGTCCTCACCCAACAGGGCGATGGTCATGTCGATGCGCGTCTGCGCGGCGTCGCGCAGCACGTCCTCGTAGGACACGAGGCCCGAGGCGGCGCGGTTCTGCGGAGCCACGAGGAAGAAGTGCGCGTCGCCCTGCTCGTGGCGGCGGCGGATCGCGTCGACCAGGGTCCGCGACGCGAGCGTCTCGTTGGCGACGACGAGGACGGTGGCCATGGGCGTCAGCTCCTATCCGGAGGCGGTGGTCTTCTGGGGGTCGGGCGAGGAGAACGTGCCGTGCACCGCGCCGGGGACCCCGTACTCGTACGGCCCGCCCACCACCGTGGGGACCCGGTCGAAGTTGAAGATCGGGGGCGGTGAGGACACCTGCCACTCCAGGGTCAGCGCGCGCCACGGGTTCGCGGGGGCGCGCGGCCCGTAGCGCCACGAGGCCACGATGTTGTACAGGAAGATGAGCGCCGAGAGCCCGAGGAAGAACGAGGCGATGGAGATGAGGACGTTGAAGCCCGCGAACTGCTGGGCGTAGTCCGACACGCGGCGCGGCATCCCCTGGATCCCGATCACGTGCATGGGGGCGAAGGTCAGGTTGAAGAAGACGAACGTCGTCCAGAAGTGCAGCTTCCCGAGGCGCTCGTCGTACATCCGGCCCGTCATCTTCGGGAACCAGTAGTAGACCCCGGCGAAGATCGTGAACAGCGATCCGCCGAAGAGCACGTAGTGGATATGGGCGACGATGAAGTACGTGTCCGACACGTGGATCGTGAACGGGATCATCGCGAGCATCACGCCCGAGATCCCGCCCAGGACGAACATCGTGAGGAAGCCCAGCGCGAAGAGCATGGGCGTCTCGAGATGGATCACCCCTCGCCACAGGGTGGCCAGCCACGAGAAGATCTTGATCCCCGTGGGGACCGCGATGATCGCCGTGGTGATCATCATCGGGACGCGGATCCACCCCTGCATGCCCGAGACGAACATGTGGTGCGCCCACACCGTGAAGCCGAGCACGACGATCGCCAGCAGCGAGAAGGCCATCATCCGGTAGCCGAAGATCGGCTTGCGCGAGCGGGCGGAGATGACCTCGGAGATGATCCCGAAGCCGGGCAGCATCATGATGTACACCGCGGGGTGGGAGTAGAACCAGAAGACGTGCTGGTACATGAGCACGTCGCCCGAGCGATTCCCCAGGCCGGTGTCGAAGAAGTGGAATCCGAGCGCGCGGTCGAGCAGCACGAAGAACTGCGAGGCGGCGATGAACGGGGTGGCGATGACCACGAGCAGTGAGGTGGAGAAGTTCGCCCACACGAGCAGTGGCATGCGCCAGAAGGACATCCCCGGCGCGCGCATGGTGATGATCGTCACCAGGAAGTTCAGCGCCGTGGCGATGGACGACGCCCCTGCGAACTGCACCCCGATCGTGAAGAACATCTGGCCGACGGGCTGGGTGGTGGAGAGGGGCGCGTAGGCGGTCCACCCGCTCTGGAACGCGCCACCGGGCACGAGGAACGAGGAGAGCATCATCGTCCCGGCGATCGGCAGGAGCCAGTAGGACAGGGCGTTCAGCCGCGGGAAGGCCATGTCCGGGGCGCCGATCATGAGCGGCAGGACGAAGTTCGCCAGCCCGGCGAACACCGGGATGATGAACAGGAAGATCAGCAGGGAGGCGTGGACGGAGAACAGGCCGTTGTAGGTCTGCGAGTCCACGAACTGCTGGCCGGGCTGCGCGAGCTCCGCGCGCATGAGCATGGCGATCAGCCCGCCCACGAAGAAGAAGAAGAACGAGGTCACGACGTACTGGATGCCGATGACCTTGTGGTCGGTGTTGACCTTGAAGTAGTCGCGCCAGGAGCGCGCCCCATGGGAGGCGTGGTCCTCCGCGCGGGAGGGCTTCCCGACCGCCCAGTAGAACCAGTACTCGAAGACGCCGAGCCCGATGAGGAACCCGAAGGGCACGGCGAGCATCGACACCAGCGTGATCGCCTCGCCGGAGATGAGCGGGTGGTAGCCGTACAGCGCGCGGACCCCGACCGTGAGCCCGAAGGCGAAGGCGAAGGAGATGAGGACGCCCAGGGCCGCGCGGTACCACCCGGGCGCCGTCAGGCGATTGCGCGCCGGCGGCGCCGGCGCGAGAGCCGTCGAGGCGGCGGGAGGCGTGATCGTGGACATGTTCAGGGAGTGGGGTCGGGGGGCGAGGAGATGCCGGCGGAGGGCTTCTGACGGGCGAGCCAGGCGTCGAAGTCCCGTTGGGAGACGACGTGCACGGTGGAGCGCATGAGGCCGTGGCCGAGGCCGCAGAGCTCCGCGCAGACCACGGGGTAGGCGCCGAGCTTCGTCGGGGTGGCGCGGAAATGGGTGGTGATGCCCGGCACGGCGTCGATCTTCAGGCGGAAGGCCGGGACGAAGAAGTCGTGGAGGACGTCCTTGGCGTGGACGTCGAATTGGATCTGCTTGCCCGCAGGCAGGTAGAGCGAATTCGTGGTCAGGTCCTTGCCCTTCACGGCCTTCGGGTAGACGTAGTGCCAGGCGAACTGCTGGCCGTAGACCTGCACGGTCATCCGTTCGGCGGGGTTCGCCCGCGCCTTCTCGACGTCGTGCAGCACCGCGTAGGCGTAGGAGCAGAGGGAGACGAGGATGAGCGCCGGGATCGAGGTCCAGATGACCTCCAGGCGCGTGTTGCCGTGGATGGGCGGCCCGTCCTCGAGCTCCTGGCCGGGCCTCACCCGCCACTTCACCACGGCGAACCCGACGACCGTGACCACGAGCACGAAGAACGGCACGGAGCAGATCATCAGGACGTCGTAGAGGGTGTCGATCTTGTGCGCCTCGGCCGAGGCCTGGGTGGGGAACCAGTCGATGATCAGCGCGAGCGCGATCCCCAGGATCGAGGCGACGAGGATGATGCCCACGAGCTGCGCGTACTCGCGCCGACCCTGGCTCTTCTCAGCTGTCCTCTCCTGCTGGGCCAAACCGGCCGCGCACTCTACGCGCTCGGCCGGCTCGTGGTGCCGAAGGGAGCGGAGACGGTGTCAGGCGGCGGCGGCCAGCGCGCCTTGGGTCGCCCGATCCTCACGGACGGGCGGGGCCGTATGCCGGAAGTCCGACGGCGAGACCCCGTAGGCGCGCCGGAAGGCCTTGGCAAACTGGGCGGGTTGGCGGTAGCCCACCCGGTGGGCGACCTCACGGACGGTCATCCGCCGGGCGGAGAGCATCTCCGCCGCGCGCTGCATCCGCACCCGGGTGAGGTCCTCACGGAAGGTGGTGTGGCCGACCTCGGCGTAGGCGCGTTGGAGCTGTCGCCGGGAGGAGGCGACGCGCCGGGCGATCTCGTCGAGGGCCAGGTCCTCGCCGAACTCCGCGTCGACGATCGCGCGGGAGTCGTCGAACAGGGCCGTGCGGAGGCGGATGGTGCTGGAGCGCTGGGTGGGCACGAATCGTTCTACGAAGAAGCGGCCCTGTCGGGATGAGGGCGGCGCACCGCCGCTGGTCAGATGGCGCAGAGACGCTCGTCAGAACGGCACTTCAGGTACACGAGGCTCGGGCATCCCTGCCCGAGGCCCGAGGATACGGTCGGTCGCCGTTCCGGCGGCGAGTCCCGGATCGATCGCTGCGCGATCTCCCTGGACAGGCGTGGTGCAGTGGGCGGGGCGAGCGGATGCGTGGGCTCGGGTCGAGCCTTGCCCCTGCGGTCAGGTTCTCCATTCCGCCGGCGGCGCGGCGCCGGAGCTGAGCTCCTGTGGGACCTCGCTCGCGCGCGCGCGGATCTCTTGGCTGGGGAAGGGCGAATCAACGCCCGCACTGCCCCACACCCCCCGGCAAGCCTGACGTGGGTGCGCTACGGGCGTACGGGCGCTATAGGCCCCCTTAATCCCCGCACCCATCGTGGACTTGGGGGTGTGGGACATAATGGGCACGGACTCCGCCCATTCGCCTTCACGAGCGCTTGGGACGGGCACGCGAAGGACGACGGGGCGGGGCAATCGGCGGGCGGGATGGCAGCCCCTGCGGGCCGCGGACAACGCCGTCCCTCAGCAGCACACCCGTCCCGGGGAGATCGCGGAAGCGATCGATCCGGGACTCGCCGCCGGAACGGCGACCGACCGTGTC
>JBBSGJ010000020.1:0-19825 GCA_038254195.1 Solirubrobacterales bacterium | reverse complement strand
GCTCGACCCAGACGCCAGGCCCCATCGGCACCCACCGCGGCGCGTCGGGGCACTCGCGGCGCGTGTGGACGACCACGTCGCACCCGCGGCGTACCAGCGCGCCCGAGAGCGCGGCGACGTGGACGTTCTGCCCCCCGGCGTCCTCCCCGCCGAGCACGGCGAGCGGCGAGGCGTGCTCGGAGACCATGTGGATCCTCATGCGAGCACTCCCACGCGGTCGCGCAGCAGCGCGTCCCAGTCGGAGTGGAAGCGCTCGAGGCTGTACCGGGAGAGCGCGGCGGCGCGGGCGGCAGCGCCCATCTCCCGGGCGCGCGCGGGCTCGTCGAGGAGGGCCCGCACGCCGGCCCGCAGCTCGTCGAGGTCGGCCGAGACGATCCCCGCCTCCGGAGGCACGGCACGCGGGACCTCCGTGGTGGCCAGCGCCACGACGGGCATCCCGAGCTGCATGGCCTCGAGCAGCGAGAGTCCCAGGGAGGTCCAGCGGATGGGGTGCAGGTAGACCCGCCGCCGTGCCATCTCGTCGTGGAGCGCGTCGTGGGGCAGCTCCCACGCCCCCATCCCGAACAGGTCGACGGGCGCGGCGCCGGCGAGGACCGGCACGAGGTCGGTTCCCGTCACCCGCGCGCGACGCTCGGGCTCGTTGATCACGACGGCGACCCGCCGGAGCTCGCCTGAGTACCGGTGACCGGGGTCGACGATGCCGTGCTCGATCACGTGGGTCGGCGCCGCGCCGCAGTCCCAGAAGAGGCGGTTGAAGTGGGTGACGTGCACGACTCCGATCCCGGGGCGCTCGGCGCAGGGATGGCGCATCTCGTTCACGCGGCCCTGTGGGGCGTTGTGCTCCACGTAGACGGCGGGGATGTCGCGGCTCAGACGGCGACCGAGCCACTCCTCGGCCAGGGCGAGCTCGTGCGGGCGCTGGAGGACGACCAGGTCCCAGTCCTCCTCCCGGATCTGCGCCGGGGAGAGCTCGGAGACCTCCTCGGGCCAGACGTACGTGGTCGGCAGCCCGAGCCCGTCGGGGCCGCGGCCGGGCAGGACCGGCACGGCGTACTCGTGGGCGCCGTGGACGAAGGCGGTCGTCCACGAGCCGTGGACGTGCCAGAGCAGGATCCTCATGCCGCGACCGCCACCCGCGCGAGGCGCTCCACGGCGGCGAGGACGTCCTCGACCTCCACGCCCTCGAGGCAGGGGTGGCCGGGCACCGGGCACTCCCGCGCGCGGCAACCCGCGCACGGGACGTCGACGAAGAGGCGCTCGCACTCGACCGCCCACGGCCGCCAGCGCTCCCACGGGACGGTGGGCGCGAACAGCGACACGACCGGCGTCCCGACGGCCGCGGCGAGATGGGCGGGCCCCGTGTTGGCGACGACGACGGCCGCGGCGCCCGCGAGCACCGCACCGAGCTCGGCGAGCGACGTCTCCCCGCCGAGGTCGATCCCGTCCGCGCCCGCGACCCGCGCGGTCAACCCGCGCTCGGAGGGCGCGCCGGTCACCACCGGGCTCCAGCCGCGCTCCGCCAGCGCGCCGACGAGGGCCGCGTGCCGCCCGGCCGACCAGGCGCGGGCGGGAACGCTCGCGCCCGGATGCACCACCACGTAGGGCGCGGGGAGGACCGGCGCCTCGGCGCCCCGGAGCACCCGCAGGCGCTCGTCGTCACCGCCCGGCAGCCCGTAGCCGAGGGTCGCGGCGAGCGAGAGCGCGCGGCGCACCTCGTGGAGCTCGTCGGAGACCCGGTGGCGGACGTCGAGCAGGGACCCCGGGTAGTCCTCGGAGATCGCCGCGACGGCGGGAACGCCCGCCATGCGCAGGAGCAGCGCGAGGGGCAGCGGTGACTGGTGGAAGGAGGTGAAGATGAGGGCCTGATCGAAGCCGCCGGCCGCGAGGCGCCGCTCCAGGCCGAGGACGTCGGCGCGGTCGACGGGGTCGGGCTCGGGATCGATCCACGGCGCCCGCCACACCCAGATCTCGTCCACGCCGGGCAGGAGCTCCGCCGCCCGCGCCCCGCGCGGGCCGCAGAGCAGGGTGAGGTGGTCGGCGCCGGCGGCCACGGCCCGCAGCGCCGGCCCCGTGAGCAGG
Organism: Solirubrobacterales bacterium; assembly: GCA_038254195.1. Taxonomy (GTDB): domain Bacteria; phylum Actinomycetota; class Thermoleophilia; order Solirubrobacterales; family Solirubrobacteraceae; genus JBBQAA01. The sequence continues at coordinate 17,746 of JBBSGJ010000020.1, read as the reverse complement.
ACGTCCCCGTCGTTGTCGAGCCGGGCGGCGAGGACGCGCGTCATCCGAGCAGCCGCTCCACCGCCGCGCGCAGGTCGGGCGATACCTCGTCCGCCGCGGCGACCTCCTCGGGTCGCGTGACCGGCGTCGGCACGAGGATCCCGCGCGCGCCGGCCGCCCGCGCGGCCTCGACGTCGGCGCCGATGTCGCCGATCACGGCACAGCGCCCGGGCGCGACCGCCAGGGCGCGCGCGGCCTCGAGCACGAGGCCGGGGGCGGGCTTGCGGCAGGCGCAGCCGTCCTCGGGCCCGTGGGGGCAGATCGCCCATGGCCCCAGCGGCCCGAGCAGCTCCTCGACGCGGGCGTTGACCGCCGCGACGGCCTCTGCGGTGAGCAGGCCCCGGGCGACGCCGCTCTGGTTGGAGACGACCGCGGTCGGGATGCCGCGCTCGCGCACACGGTCGAGCGCCGCGCGAGCGCCCGCCATGGGCTCCACGCGGTCTGGATCGCCGTTGTAGGGCACGTCGACCACGAGCGTCCCGTCCCGGTCGAAGAGCACGGCGGCAGGGAGAGCAGCAGCCGGCATCGACCGCTCCTACCCAACAGGAGCAGCGCGGGAAACGAGAAGCAGCGCCATCATCCCACCGGACGGGCGAGCAGTAACGGCCAATCGACCAACCTCGCCCGGGGTCGATGCGTCTGGACTAGTTGGGGATGTGAGGCGGGACCTGATCCACCATCTCGAGCCGCTCCTCGAGCCGGGTGAGGTGGAAGACCCGCTGCACGGCGTCCGGGCCGCGGACGACCACGAACTGCGCGCCCCGCTCCCGGGCGCGGGCGTCGGCGGAGACGACGACCCGCAGCCCGGTGGAGTCCATGAAGTCCAGCCCGGAGAGATCGAGGACGAGGAGGGCGGGCTCGCGCCCCTCGACCCGGGAGAGCTCGCGCTCCACCCGTACGGCGCTCGAGATGTCCAGCTCCCCGGTGAGGCTGATGATCGTGGCCTCCCCCCGATCCTGCGCGTGGAGCTCGAGCGACGGCACTTCGGCGGAGGGTACAGACGGGTGCTCCCGGGGAACCCCTCCCCAAGGGCCCCCGCCGGCGCCGCCGCCGTCAACGACTTCCTGCAGAGCGCCTTCTCGTACTGCGCCGCGGCGACGAGCACCGTCGAGAAGACGTCCGAGGCCTACAACGGCGGGCCGATCTCCACCACGCCGTTCCACTCGCGCACCCCGTAGGCGGGCTGAGGGGAGAAGGCGGGGCCGCGCACGACGCCACCGTCGGTGAGGGCGAAGCGCGACGCGTGCCACGGGCACTGGAGGCAGCCCTCGACGAGCTCGCCATCGGAGAGCGGGCCGCCGCGGTGCGTGCAGCGGTCGGCCAGGGCGAAGAGCTCCCCTCCGTGGCGTACCAGGGCGACCGCGACGCCCTCCACCTCGACCTTGCGCACCTCGCCCTCCGCGGGCTCGCCGGCGCGCGCGACCTCGGTCCAGCCCTCGGGGGTGGCGTCGAAGACGGTCGCGTCGACCCCCACGCCCTTGGCGTAGGAGAGGTGACCACCGAGGAACCCGCCCGCCCCGAGCGCGCCCGCGCCGGCGAGACCGAGCAGCTTGCCCCGCGTCCGGGCGCCGCGGCGCCGCGCGGCGAGGGAGGCGACGTAGAGCCCGAGCGCCGTCGCGTTGGAGACCGCGTGGACGATCCCGATGCGGCGCACCGCGGGGTCGCCGAGCTCGGAGTCCGCCCACTCCGTGTAACCGGTGACGATCGCTGGCAGGGCGGCGGCGATCCCGGCGCCCACGAGCAGGTCGGCGGCGCCTTGAGCGTCCTGCCCGCCGAGCAGGTCGAGCAGGCCGGCGCTCGTCCACGTGCCGATGGGGACGTCGGTGAGGAGAGGATGGAGCGCGTGGCCGAGCCAGGTGCCCGACAGCGCGTCCTTCGCCGGGCCGGCGGGGACGAGCTTGCGCACGACCTTGCCGAGGGGCTTCGCGGGGAGATCGAGGACCTTGATGGCGCCGATGCGCTCGGCGAGCTCGTGTAGGGCGGGTGCGGGCATGGACAGAGGTTTACCGCACGCGGGGCCGGGACAACTACTGGGACAACCGGGACAGGCACCGAGAGAGGGAGCGACATGGCGGCAGAGGACACGACGACGAGCGGGGCGCGCACGGGCTCCGCGAGCGGAGGAGCACTGACCAAGCGCGAAGACGCGGGGGCCGGTGGGCTGCAGAGCTCGCGCGGGAACACGGCGATCGCCGACACCGTGGTGACCAAGGTCGCCGGCATCGCCGCGCGCGAGGTCCGCGGCGTCCACCAGCTCGGGGGCGGCGCGTCGCGCGCCCTCGGCGGCCTCGGTCAGCGGGTGGGCATCGGCGACGAGCGCACCCAGGGCGTCTCGGTGGCTGTCGGCGAGCGCGAGGCCGCGGTCGACCTCACCGTCGTCGTGGAGTACGGCGAGTCGATCCCGCAGGTCTCGGAGTCGATCCGCAACAACGTGATCAAGCGCATCGAGGGGATCTGCGGCCTGTCGGTCACCGAGGTCAACGTGACGGTGAACGACCTCTACTTCCCCGGCGACGACGTTCCCGAGCCGCAGGCCGAGCCCCGGGTCCAGTAGGTGCGGGAACGCCTTGCGCGCCTCGCGCTCGAGGCCGCTCTCGCCACCCCCGGCGTGCTGGCCCCCAACGCGGGGGCCACGGGGCTGCATGCCACCTGGATCGGCGGCGAGCGGCTACCCGGGGTCCGTGTCACCGCGAGCGCGGGCGAGACGTGGTCGGTGGAGCTGGGCCTCACGGCCGGGCTCGTGCCGCTCCGCCCGCTTGCCGACGCGGTGCGTGGGCGTGTCGAGCACGCCCTGGCGCTCGCGGGGCTCAGGGGCGCGATCTCCGAGGTGGACGTCGCCCTGCTCGACGTCGAGGAGGGCGACCGGCTCCCGACCACCCCGGCAGTCCCCGCCGAGGCGATGACGGGCACCGCCGCCCCCGAAGGGGCGGTGGTCGAATGATCCTCCTGGCCCGTGCGCTCGTGCGCGTCCTCGCCTTCGTACTCCTCGTGGTTCTCGCCGTGGCGGGACTCGCGATCGCGGTCTTCTCCATCCAGGGCGGCACGGCGACCCTCTCGCTGCCGCACCTCGTGAAGATCCTCCACCTCGCCGGACTGCGCGACAAGGTGGGCGCCTTTTTCGACTCGCTCGCCGCGAGCGGCCCCGTGGCGATCATCGCCCTGCTGTGCGGGCTGGGCGCCGTGCTCCTCGGGTTGCTGCTGCTCGCCGGGCTGCTGGCGCCGCGACGCGAGCGCCTCGTGACCCTGCGCGACGACAAGGAGGGCTCCATCGCCGCGCGGCGCCGTGTCCTCGGTCGCCTCGGGCAGTCGCTCACGGAGGGCACGCGCGGCGTGACCGGGGCCAAGGTCCGCGCCCGTCCCGCCCGCAGGAGCGGGGGCAAGCTCGCGGTCCGCGCGACCCGCTCGCGCACCACTTCGGCCGGCGACGTGCGCGGACGCGTCGAGGAGGCGCTCAAGCCGCTGACGGATCCGTGGGACCTGAAGGCCAAGGTCGGCGTCCGCCTCGGCAAGGCCGGGACGCGGGTCGAATGAGCATCCTGCGCCAGCGCGTACGGACCCGCCGGCCGATCCTCGGCCGCCTCGGCGACCTGCTCGTGCTCGTCTTCGCCCTCGCGCTCGTCTGGTACGGGGCCATGATCGCGCTGCTCGCGGCGAAGGTCTCGCCCGGCACGGTCGACTCGATCTCGGGGTACCGGACCGCCTTCGACTTCCTCGCGGGCCTCGGACCCGATGACCTCGCCGGGTGGAAGCGGGCCGTCATCGCCGGTGCGGGCCTGCTCGCCTTCCTGATCCTCGGCTACGCGGCCTACAAGGCGCTGCCCCGCCCCTACCTCGCCCGCCACGACCTGCGCCTCGCCGACGACGAGCGCGGCCAAGTGACGTTGGCGCCGCGTGCGGTCGAGCGCCTGGCCGAGACCGCCGCCGAGCGCACGCCCGGCATCTCCGGCGCCGGCTCGCGCTACGGGGGCGACGGCGTGGCGGTCAACGTCTCCGTCTCGCGGGCGCGTGACGCCGCCGAGGTGCTCCGCCGCGCCCAGGGCGAGGTACGCGAGGCGCTCGAGCGCCACGGTCTACCGGCCCTCGACGTCTCCATGACCCTCACCGGATTCGACGCCAAGCACAAACGGGAGCTCTCCTGATGACCCTCAAGCAGTTTCTCGGCCTCCTGGGCTTCCTCTTCGTCGCCGCCTGGATCGGCTTCAACTTCGGCGACGCCATCCTCTGCCTGCTCGGCGCGGGCCTGTTCGCCGGCGCGGGGGCGATCGTCCAGGGCGACGTCGACCTCGCCGAGCTCCAGGACCGCATGCGCACCGGCTCGCCGGGCGGCGTGCCGCGACCCTAGGATCGAAGGATGGCCGAGACCGCGCTGCTCGACGATCCCGAGCTCCTCGCCACCGCGTGGGATCTCGGTGACCTCGTCGACGGGGCGGGCGCCGACGGCGCGCTGGCCCACCTCGCCCGCGCCGAGGAGCAATCGGTGGCCTTCGCGGCGACCTACTCGGGCCGCGTGGCCGAGCTCGACGGGCCGGGGCTCACCGCCGCCCTGGACGAGCTCGCGGCGATCCACGACGCGGCCGGGCGAGCGGCGTCCTACGCGTCGCTCTCCTTCGCGGAGGACACCGCGGACCCCGTCCGGGGCGCCCTGCTCGCCAAGCTCCAGGAGGGCCTGACCCGCCTCTCGACCCACCTGCTGTTCTTCGACCTCGAGTGGGCGGCGCTCGACGATCCCCGGGCCGAGGAGCTCCTCGCCGCCCCGGGCCTCGACCTCTACCGCCACCACCTGCGCTCCGAGCGCCGCTACCGCCCCCACCTCCTCTCCGAGCCCGAGGAGAAGATCCTCGCCGAGAAGCACGTGACCGCCCGCGCCGCGTGGACGCGGCTCTTCGAGGAGCAGGCCGCCGCGCTGGAGATCCCGCTGCCCGGCGAGCCGGCCCCGGCGAAGCTCGAGATCGCCCTCGCCCGCCTCCAGTCCCCCGACCGCGAGCTGCGCCGCACGACCGCCGCGGCGGTGACGGAGGGCCTCGCCCCCGGGCTGCGGACGCGCGCCTACATCCTCAACACGGTCATGGCCGACAAGGCCACCGACGACCGGCTGCGCTCCCACCCCACGTGGATCTCCTCGCGCAACCTCTCCAACGAGGTCTCCGACGAGTCCGTGGAGGCGCTCGTCACCGCCGTCCGGGCCCGCTACGACATCCCCCAGCGGTGGTACCGGCTCAAGGCCCGGCTGCTCGGCCTCGATCGCCTCGCCGACTTCGACCGCATGGCCTCCGTGACCGACGAGGAGGGCGAGGTCCCGTGGCCCGAGGCGCGCGCGCTCGTGCTCGACTGCTACGGGCGCTTCTCACCGGAGCTCGGCCGCCTCGTCGAGGAGTTCTTCGCGGACTCCTGGATCGACGCCCCCGTCCGCCCGGGCAAGCGGGGCGGGGCGTTCTGCTCCTACACGGTCCCCTCCGTCCACCCCTACGTGATGCTGAACTGGACGGGCCGGCGCCGCGACGTCCTCATCCTCGCCCACGAGCTCGGCCACGGCGTCCACGCCGCGCTCGCCCGGCCGCGCGGGATCATGGAGCAGGGCACGCCGCTCACGCTGGCCGAGACCGCGTCGGTCTTCGGTGAGACGATCGTGTTCGGCGAGCTGCTCGGCCGCGAGGAGCGGCCGGAGTCCCGCCTCGCCCTCCTGGCCGAGTCGCTCGAGGGCGCGATCGCCACGGTGTTCCGTCAGACCGCAATGAACCGCTTCGAGCACCTGGCCCACACCGAGCGCCGCGAGATCGGGGAGGTCTCCGTCGACCGCCTCGGCGAGCTGTGGGCCGAGTCCCAGTTCGAGCTGCTCGGCGACTCCGTGGAGATCACCGAGGGCTACGAGACGTGGTGGAGCTACGTCCCGCACTTCATCACCACGCCCGGGTACGTCTACGCGTACGCCTACGGGCAGCTCCTCGCGCTCTCGGTCTACGGGCGCTACCGCCAGGAGGGCGAGGCCTTCGTGCCCCGCTACCTCGAGCTGCTCTCCGCCGGTGGGTCCCGGTCGCCCGAAGCGCTCGCGGAGCTCGTGGGGCTCGACCTCACCGACCCGGGCTTCTGGGACTCGGGGCTCGAGCTCGTGGCCGACCAGCTCGAGGCCGCGGAGGCCGCGGCGCACGCGGCCGGACGCCTCTCCTAGCAGCTCTGCGTTCGCAAGCGGAGCAGAGGGGGTATCGGCGTGGGGGTGGAGCATGTCCTCGACGCCCTCGTCACCTCGTTCGCCTCGCTGCGGGTGGTGGTCGTCGGAGACGCCATCCTCGACGCCTACCTGCACGGCGCGGCGCCCCGCATCGCCCGCGAGGCGCCCGTCCCCGTCGTCCGGGTGGAAGGCCGCGAGGACGCCCCGGGCGGCGCGGCGAACGCCGCCGCGAACGCCGCCGCGCTCGGCGCCCGGGTGTCGCTGCTCGCGGTGGTGGGCACCGATCCCGCGGGGGACGAGCTGCTCGCCCGCCTCGAAGCCGTGGGGGTCGACGTCACCGCCGTGGTCCGCGACCCCGCATGGGCGACGCCCGCCAAGCATCGCCTCTCGGCCGCGGGTCAGATCCTCGTGCGCTGGGACGAGGGCTCGGAGGGCGCGCCGTGCGCCACCGCCCTGGCCGAGCTCGCCCGGCGCGTGGCCGGGCGCGGCGCCGCGGCCGACGTCGTCATCGCCTCGGCCTACGACGGCGGAGTCCTCGCGCCGCCGGTGCGCGCGGCGCTCGCCGCGCTCGACGGCCCGCTCGTCCTCGCCGACGCCCGCGACCCGCGGGAGCTGCGCGACGTCTCCCCCACCGTGGCCACGCCGAACTGGGCGGAGGCGATGAGCCTCCTCGCGCCGGGCGGCCCGGCCTCCGACGCCGGCCGGGCTCAGACGGTGATCGCGCACCGGGCCGAGCTCCACGCCGGCACGGGCGCGCGCGTCGTCGCCGTGACCCTCGACGCCGACGGCGCCGTCGTGCTCGAGTCCGGGCGCCCGCCCCACCGCACCTACGCCCATCCCGCCGAGGAGACGTGCTGCGCCGGGGCCGGCGACACCTGGGCCGCCGCGTTCGCCCTCGCGCTCGGCGCGGGCGCCACGACGACCACCGCCGGGGAGGTCGCCGCCGCGGCCGCCGCGGTCGCGGTGGGCAAGCCGGGCACCGCCCTGTGCTCGGCGGAGGAGCTGCGCGGCGCGCTGCTGCCCCCGGGGAAGGTCGTGCCCGACCCCGAGCGGCTGGCGGCGCTGGCCGAGCACCACCGCCGCGAGGGTCGCTCCGTGGCCTTCACGAACGGCTGCTTCGACATCCTCCACCGCGGCCACGTCGCCTTCCTCGCGGAGGCCAAGGCCCTCGCCGACGTCCTCGTCGTCGGGGTGAACTCCGACGCCTCGGTCGCCCGCCTCAAGGGCCCAGACCGGCCACTCAACGGCCTCGCCGACCGGCTCGAGGTGCTCGCCGGGCTCTCGTGCGTCGACCACCTCGTGCCCTTCGACTCCGACCGGCCCGAGGAGCTCCTGCGCACCCTCCGTCCGTCGCTCTACGTCAAGGGGGGCGACTACACCCCGCAGACCCTGCCCGAGGCGCCGCTCGTCGGCGAGCTCGGCGGCGAGGTCCGGATCCTCGGGTACCTCGCCGACCGCTCCACGACCCGGCTCGTGGAGCGCGTGCGCTCGGGCTGATGCTCGACGTCCTCGTGCCGACCTACCGCCGGCCCCATGCGCTGGCGGTCCTCCTCACGTCGCTCTCGGCCCAGACCGTCCCGGACTTCCGGGTCGTGGTCTCCGACCAGAGCGACGATGGGGCGTCGCTGCGCGCCCCCGCGGTCCAGGCGGTCGTCCGGGTCCTGCGCGCCCAGGGCCGGGCGGTGGAGCTCGTCTGCCATCTCCCCCGGCGGGGGCTCGCCGAGCACCGCGACTCGCTCCTGACCCGCGCCCGCGCCCCGTACTGCCTGTTCTGCGATGACGACATCCTGCTCGAGCCCGACCTGCTCGAGCGGCTCCTGACGACCATCCGCGAGGAGGGCTGCGGGTTCGTGGGCTCGGGGCTCGTCGGCCCGACGTACCTCTCCGACCTCCGGCCCCACGAGCAGGTCCTCGAGCTCTGGGAGGGCGGCGTCGAGCCCGAGGAGGTGCGTCCCGGGACGCCGGCGTGGGAGCGCCACCGGCTCCACAACGCCGCCAACCTCCATCACGTCGCCGTGGCGCTCGGCCTCGGTCCGGCCCAGCGCGTCCGCTACAAGGTCGCGTGGGTCGGAGGCTGCGTGCTCTACGACACCGCGGCGCTGCGCGACGCCGGCGGATTCTCCTTCTGGCGCGAACTGCCCCCGGCTCACGCCGGGGAGGACGTCCTCGCCCAGCTCCGCGTCATGGCGCGCAACGGCGGCTGCGGAATCCTGCCCAGTGGGGCCTACCACCTCGAGCTTCCCACCACGATCCCCGACCGGCGCGTCGACGCTCCCCGCGTCCTACCCCTCACCCATGCCGCCTGACCGCGGCGTCGAGCGCATCGCGGTCCTCCGGGCCAACGCGCTCGGCGACCTGGTGTTCACCCTCCCGGCGCTCGACGCGCTGCGCGCCGCCTACCCCGCGGCGGAGATCGTCCTGCTCGGTCGCGAGTGGCACGCCGCGCTGCTGTCCGGGCGCCCGGGTCCCGTCGACCGGGTCGCCGTGGCGGGGGAGACGCCGGAGCATCTCGCCGGCGAGTCCTGGGACCTCGCGCTCCAGATGCACGGGGGCGGCGCGTGGTCGAACCCTTACGTGTCGGGGCTCGGGGCCCGGGTCACCGCGGGCTGTCGCGACGTCGACGCGCCGGCCCTCGACCGCTGCATCCCCTACGTCTACTACCAGCCCGAGGTCTCGCGCTGGCTCGAGGTCGCCGGGCTTGTCGGCGCGCCGCCCGTCACGCTCGAGCCGCGCCTCGCGGTGACCGACGCCGACCGGGAGACCGCCACGCTGGCGGTGGGCGAGGACGGGCCGCTCGCCGTGCTGCACCCCGGCGCGAGCGACCCGCGCCGCCGCTGGCCGGCGTCCTCCTTCGCCGCGCTCGGCGACGCGCTCGCCACGCGCGGGCTGCGGGTCGCGCTCACGGGGGTCGAGGAGGAGCGGGGGCTCGTGGCCGAGGTCGCGATGGGGATGGCGGCCCCGGCGCTCGACCTCGCGGGCGCACTCTCCCTCGGCGGGCTCGTCGGCCTCCTGGAGCGCGCCGAGGTGGTGGTGGCCAACGACACCGGCCCGCTCCACGTCGCCGGCGCCGTGGGGACGCCGTCGGTCGGCGTCTACTGGATCGGCAACCTCGTCAACGGCGGCCCGCTCGTCCGCGCCCGCCACCGTCCGCTGCCGGACTTCCGGGTCGCCTGCCCGGTCTGCGGCGTCGACTGCACCCGCGGGGAGTGCGGTCACGACGCGTCATTCGTCGCGGGCGTGACCGTGGCCGAGGCCGAGGCGGCGTGCCACACGCTGCTCGCGGACGCCGCGCCGGCCCCGGCGTGAATCTGTTCGCGCCTGCTCCGGCGGAAGTCCCTCCGGCGGCGGCCCTGCGGATGAGCGACCTCGACGACGTCCGCCGCATCGCCGTCCTGCGCGCGCTGCCCGGGCTCGGCGATCTCCTGTGCGCCGTCCCCGCGCTACGCGCCCTGCGGGCCCGGTTCCCCAGGGCGCACGTCACCCTCGTCGGCCTGCCGGCGGCGGAGTGGTTCGTCGCCCGCTTCGGTGACCTGATCGACGAGCTCAGCGTCTTCCCCGGCTTTCCCGGGATCCCCGAGGTGGAGCCCGACCCGCGCCGGATCGCCGCCTTCTTGGCTCGGATGCACGCGCGCGAGCTCGACCTCGCCGTGCAGCTCCACGGCTCGGGGATCTCCTCGAACCCGTTCGTCGCCCTGCTCGGCGCGCGACGCACCGCGGGCTTCGTGCTGCCCGGGCTCCCGTGCCCCGACCCCGAGCTGTTCATCCCCTACCCCGCCCTCGCGCCCGAGCCGCGCCGCCACCTCGCCCTCCTCGCCCACCTCGGCGCGCCCGCCGACGACCCGGCGCTCGCCTTCCCCCTCAGCGACGACGACCGGGCCGAGGCGGCCGCGCTGGCCCTCCCGCGCCCCTTCGCGCTGCTCAACCCCGGCGCCGCCGAGTCGCGGCGGCGCTGGCCCGTCGAGCACTTCGCCGCGGTGGGCGACGGGCTCGCGGCCCGTGGGCTCGCGGTCGGGGTGCTCGGCGCGCCCGCCGACGCGCCCCTCGCCGCCGCGGTGGTGGCGCGCATGCGCGCGCCCGCCCACGACCTCGCCGGCCGGACCTCGCTCGGGGGCCTCGGCGCCCTCCTGGCCGCCGGCGCGGTCCTCGTCACGAACGACACGGGCACGTCGCACCTCGCCGCGGCGGTCGGAGCACCCAGCGTCGTGGTCTTCGTCTCCTCGGACCCCGGGCGCTGGGCGCCGGTGGACCGCGAACACCACCGCGCGCTCGGGCGCGTCGTCGGGCGAGCGGCGCGGGGCGACGGGCTCCACGAGCTCGATCCGGCGCTGGCGCCGGTCACCCCGGAGGACGCCCTCGCGGCGGCGGAGTCCCTGCTCGCGCAAGGTTCCGTCCCCGCGTGCGTTCGGGCATGAGATGGCGCGTCCCATGGCCGCCGCCGGGGTGCGGCCGGCCGGCCGGGGGGAGGTCGACGCGCGCGCCCGCCTCGAGCGCGTAGGAGGATTCTCCGATCGGCGATGACCATGAGCGCTGAGGGTGACGGTCCACGACGTGCGGGGCGGCGACGGCTCGCGGCGCCGCTCGTCGCCGCGCTGGGGGCGGCGACGGTGGGGACGATCGTCGGGGCCGGGGGCGGCGGCGAGGAGCGGTCGCCCGTCGGGGCGCGGACCGCGGCACGGCCGGCGGCGCCCGCACGGCCCGTCCGCCCGGGCGCGGTGATCCTCCTCGCCTTCAGCGGGACGCGCATGCCCGCGTACGTCGGCCGCATCCTCCGCCGCCGGGACGCCGCGGGCGTCTTCCTCGCGCCGGCGAACGTCGTCTCCCCCGCGCAGCTCGCACGCCTCACCAGCGCCCTGCGCCACGCGGGGGGCGCCGATCTCCTCGTCGCGCTCGATCAGGAGGGCGGATCGGTGCGGACGGTGCCCTCGGTCGGTCCCGTCGCCGCTCCCCCGGCCGCCGGAGCCCCGGAGCAGGTGCGCGCGGAGTACCGCGACGCGGGCCGCGGGCTGCGCGCCCTCGGGATCACCGTGGACCTCGCGCCCGTGACCGACGCGGCCCGGCCGGGCACGGCGCTCGCCGCCCGGGCGTTCCCCGGCCCCGCCCAGGTCGCGGCCGCGAGCGCCTGCCTCGCCGCGGGCGGCGTGCTGCCCGCCGCCAAGCACTTCCCCGGGCTCGGGGCGGCGACGGCCAACACGGACGACGTGCCCGTGGACATCCCCACGAGCGCCGCCGAGCTCGAGCGGGTCGACCTCGCGCCGTTCCGGGCCGCGATCGCCGCCGGGGTGCCGCTCGTGATGGCCTCCCACGCGCGCTACCCCGCGCTCGATCCCCGCTTTCCCGCCTCCCGCTCGCGCCGGATCCTCACCAATCTGCTGCGCGGCCGGCTCGGCTTCCGCGGCGTCGTGATGACGGACTCCCTCGAGGCCGCCGCGGTGCTGAGGACCACCTCCCTCGAGCGGGCCGGGATCGCGGGGCTCCGTGCGGGGGTCGACCTCCTGCTGACCACGGGGCGCGGCTCCTGGATCCGCCTGGACCGGGCGCTGGGGGCCGAGGCGCGGCACTCACCCGCCTTCGCGACCCGTCTCGCCGGCGCGGCCCGGCGCGTCCGGGCGCTGCGCCGCCGCGTCGTCCGGTGACCCCCGGGGCAGGCTGGAAAACCATGCCCTTGGTGACCCTCGACCCCGCGCCCGGAGAGCCCGGGCGCCTGACGGCCGCCTCCGCCGGGTAGGTTCGGCCCGTGCCCGAGGCGCTCCCGCCCCCGCCCGCGACCGGACGGGTGTTCGACTCGAATTCCCGCGTCGGGCTCAGCGACGCGGCGCCGGACGGGCGCATGCGGCTCGACGCCCTGGCCCGCGTCCTCCAGGACGCCGCCTTCGGCGACGTCCGCGAGGCGGGGGTCGCCGACGAGGGCGCGTGGGTCATGCGGCGTTGCCGGATCGTCGCGCAGCGCTTCCCCGGCTTCGACGAGGAGCTCCGGGTGCGCACGTGGGCCACGGGGGTCGGGGCGGCGTGGGCCGAGCGCCGCACCCTCATCGAGGGCGTGAGCGGCGGGCTGGTCGAGGCCATCGCCCTGTGGGTGCACCTCGACTTCACGACGGGGCACCCGCTGCGCCTGAGCCCGCGGGTGCGCGCGGTGTACGGCGAGCCCGCGACGGCACGCCGCGTGTCCGGGCGGCTGCGCCACCCCCGTCCGCCCGAGGGCCTCGGCGGACGGGGGTGGGTCTTCCGGGCCAGTGACCTGGATCTGGCCGGTCACGTCAACAACGCGGCCTACTGGGAGACCTTCGAGGAGGAGCTCGCCGGGACGCCCGTCGGACCCGGCCTCGACGTCGAGATGGAGCACCGCGAAGCCGCGGGAACCGGCCCCGCCCGCGTTCTGCGGGACGCGGACCGGCGCTGGGTGACCGGGGAGGACGGGAAGCTGTTCGCCTCGCTTCTCGTCCTCGCCGCCACCTTCTAGCTAGTAGCCCTGGGCGGCACTCCCCCACGTTGTCAAGCCCGCCGGCGCGCCTCGGGCGCGAGCCCCGGGTTCGACCAGCCGTCGTCGTCGTGGTTGATGTTCCGCCCCGGGGCCACGATCTCGTCGATCCGGTCCAGCACGTCGTCGGAGATCTCGCGCTCGGCGCCCGGGAGCTGGGACTCGAGCTGCTCCATGGTCCGCGGCCCGATGATCGCCGCAGTGACCGCGGGATGGCGGATCACCCAGGCGATCGCCAGCGTCGCGAGGGGGACTCCGACCTCGTCCGCCAACCGCCCGAGCGCGTCGGCGGCCTCGAGCTTCTCCTGGTTGGCGGGCAGGGAGAGGTCGTAGCGGCCGGGCATGCGCTCGGCGCGGCTCGAGTCAGGCGCCTCGGTCCCCTTTCGGTAACGACCGGACAGCCAGCCCCCGGCCAGCGGGCTCCACGAGATGACCCCCATGCCGTGCCGCGCGCAGGTCGGCAGCACGTCGGCCTCGACCCCGCGGACGAGCATCGAGTAGGGCGGCTGCTCGCACACGAAGCGCTCACGCCCGCGCCGCTCCGCGACCCACTGCGCCTCGACGATCCGGCTCGCGGGGAACGTGGAGGAGCCGATGGAGCGCACCTTGCCCGCCCGGACGAGGTCGGTGAGGGCGCCGAGGGTCTCGTCGATGTCCGTGTCGGCCTCGGGGCGGTGGATCTGGTAGAGGTCGATCCAGTCGGTCTTCAGCCGCCGCAGGGAGTCCTCCACCGCGCGCGTGATCCAGCGCCGGGAGTTGCCGCGCTGGTTGGGGTCGTCTCCCATCGTCCCGTGGACCTTCGTGGCCAGGACGACGTGCTCGCGCCGGCCGCCCGCCAGCGCCTTGGCCACGATCTCCTCCGACTCCCCGCGCGCGTAGACGTCGGCGGTGTCGATGAAATTGATGCCCGCGTCGAGGGCCGCGTGGATGATCCGCACGGACTCGTCGTGGTCGGGGTTCCCCCAGGCCCCGAACATCATCGCGCCGAGACAGAGGGGTGAGACGGTGACGCCGGTGCGGCCGAGGGTGCGTGGCTCCATGACCGGTTCATACCCTCCTGAATCGTGAAGGCGTCCGTGACCGGCGCGACGGGCTTCGTCGGGGCCCACGTCGCCCGGGCCCTCGTGGCGGCCGGGCACGAGGTGCGCGTGGTCTACCGCGACCCCGACCGGCTGCGCGCGCTCGGCGACGTCCGCGTCGGGCGGCGCCAGGCCGACGTCCTCGATCACGCCGCGTTGCGCCGCGCGCTGCGGGGCACGGAGGTCCTCTTCCACATCGCGGGCTACGTCGGCTCCTCCCCCGCCGAGCGGGTATGGGCGATGAACGCGCACGCGCCTCTCGTCGCCGTGGAGGCCGCGGCCGCCGAGGGCCTGGAGCGGGTCGTGCTCACCTCGACGATCTCGGCGATCGGCGTGCCCGGGGGCCGCGAGCCGGCCGACGAAGAGACGGAGTACCCCGAGGACTGGCTCGGCCTCGCCTACCCCGACGCCAAGCACGCCGGGGAGCACGCCGCGCTCGCGGCGGGCCGGCGCCACGGGATCGAGGTCGTCGTCGTCAACCCGGCCTACATCCTCGGCGTCCCCGTCGACCGCACCCAGCCCGGCGAGACCTCCACCCGGACGATCGGCAACTACGTGCGCGGACGCCTTCCCGGGGTGGTGGCCGCGGCGATGACGTTCGCCGACGTCGAGGACGTCGCCGCGGGACACGTGCTCGCCGCCGAGCGCGGCCGCGACGGTGAGCGCTACATCCTCGGCGGCGACATCGTCACCTGGCCGCAGCTCATCGCGCGCACCGCGCGCGTCTCCGGCGTCTCGTTCCCCGTCGTCGTCCTGCCACCCGCTCTGGCCCGCGTCGGACGCATCCGCGAGGCCATGGGCCTCCCGGGCGTCCTGCCCGCCGAGGGGGTGGACCTGATGGGCCGCGACTGGCGCTTCTCCTCCGCGAAGGCCGAGCGCGAGCTCGGATACGCGCCGCGGAGCCTCGACGACACCCTGCGCGAGACCGTCGCCTGGTACGAGGAGCTGATCGCGGACGGCGCCTTCGCCGGCGAGCGCGGCTCGGGCCTCTCCCGCGTCGCCGGGGCCGCGGGGGTCGCGAACCGCCTGGGTCTGCTCACCCCGCTCGACCTCGCCCAGCGGATCGCCGGGCGCTCCGTGGTGGTCGGGTTGTGACGACCCTGTGGACGATCGGCTACGAGAAGCTCTCCCCGGATTCGCTGGCCGCCGAGCTCCGGGCCGCCGGGGTGCGGCGGGTGCTCGACGTGCGCCTGCGCCCCCAGTCGCGCAAGCCCGGGATGTCCAAGACGAAGCTGGGGCTCCTGCTCGGCGACCGCGGGATCGCCTACGAGCACCGGCGCGCGCTCGGGACGCCGCTCGAGATCCGCGGGCTCTACCGCAGCGGGCATCTGGAGGAGGCCGCCGCGGCGTACCGCGCGCACGTCGAGGCCCACGCCTCCGCGGAGCTCGACGCCCTCGCCGCCGAGCTCGACGCGGGCCCTCCCACCGCCCTGCTGTGCCTCGAGGCCGAGCCGCGCGGCTGCCACCGGCGCGTGGTCGCCGACGCGCTGACCGAGCGCCGGCCCCGGCTCAGGGTGATCGACCTCTAGGCAGGCGGAGGCGGGGCACGACCGCGTTTCGCGTCCCTCACAGCGGGCACGAAACCCCCGATGAGCTCTTCTCGCACCCAGGTTCCGCCCATCTCCCTCCGGGGCGATGTCGACATCCCCCAGCTCGGGTTCGGCGTCTTCCAGGTCCCGCCGGGGGACACCGCGCAGGTGGTCACGCGCGCCTTCGAGACCGGCTACCGCCACATCGACACGGCGGCCGCCTACGCGAACGAGTCCGGGGTCGGCGAGGCGCTCCGCGCCGCCGACCTCCCGCGCGAGGAGGTGTTCATCACCACGAAGTGCTTCAACGACGACCATGGCTACGACGAGGCGACGAAGGCGCTCTCCACGAGCCTCGAGCGCCTGGGCCTCGACTTCGTCGACCTCTACCTGATCCACTGGCCCGTGCCGTCGCGCGACCGGTACGTCGACACGTGGAAGGCGTTCGTCGAGCTGCGCGCCCAGGGGCTGATCCGGGCGATCGGCGTCTCTAACTTCCAGGCGCCGCACCTCGAACGCGTCATCGAGGCGACGGGCGTCGTTCCCGCGGTCAACCAGGTCGAGCTGCACCCGCGCCTCCAGCAGCCCGAGCTGCGCCGCGAGCACGAGGAGCTCGGCATCGTCACCGAGGCCTGGAGCCCACTCGCCCAGGGGCAGGTGCTCGAGGACCCCGTCATCACCCGGATCGCCGATGCGCACGGGAAGACGCCCGGCCAGGCGGTCATCCGCTGGCACCTCCAGATCGGCAACGTCGTGATCCCGAAGTCGGTCACCCCCGAGCGGATCGAGCAGAACTTCGACGTGTTCGACTTCGAGCTGAGCGAGGAGGAGATGGACGCGATCGAGCAGCTCGACGCCGGCGAGCGCATCGGGCCGGATCCCGATACCTTCGTCGCACCATGAGCGAGGCGAACAACGTATGGCGGGTCGACCCGGACGGCAAAGAGCACGAGATCGAGGTGGAGGACAGCACCATGACCGGCAAGATCGTCGTCAAGCTCGACGGACAGGTCGTGGGCGAAGATCGCATGCTGCTGCGCAAGAAGCCCTTGGAGTTCGACGTCGGCGGCCACCCCGCCCGCGTCACCGTCGAGTACAAGTACGGCGGCTTCGCGCGCGGGAGCTCGCTGCACCTCGACGACCGGTTCGTGGAGCCGATCAAGCCCTGAGCCGGGCGTACCGGCTCACAGCGGGACGCGGAACCTCACGGTCTCAGCGGTCGAGAGCACCCGATCCCGAAGGAGCGAGATGAGTCTTCCCCAGGTCGTGTCGCGAGACGAATGGCTGGCCGCCCGCAAGGAGCTTCTCCTCGAGGAGAAGGAGCTCACCCGCCGGCGCGACGCGCTGAACGCCGACCGCCGCCGGCTGCCGATGGTCGAGATCGAGAAGGACTATGTCTTCGCGGGCACCCAGGGTCGCGCCACGCTGCTCGACCTGTTCGAGGGGCGCCGCCAGCTCATGGTCGGGCACTTCATGTTCGACCCGACCTGGGACGAGGGCTGCCCGAGCTGCTCGGCCGGCGCCGACGAGATGGCCGTGGGTCAGCTCGCGCACCTGCACGTCCGCGACACGACGTTCGCCTACGTCTCCCGTGCGCCGCTGGCCAAGCTCGAGACCTACAAGGCGGTCATGGGCTGGACCTTCCCCTGGTACTCCTCGTACGGGAGCGACTTCAATTACGACTTCCACGTCACGCTCGACACGGCCGTCGCCCCGCCGGAGTACAACTACCGCGCCATCGACTCCGAGGGGGAGATGCCCGGGTTGAGCTGCTTCCTGCGCGACGGCGAGCGGGTCTTCCACACGTACTCCAACTTCGCCCGCGGGGCGGAGATGACCGGCGGCTCGTACTACTTCCTCGACCTGACCGCGCTGGGCCGGCAGGAGGAGTGGGAGGAGCCGAAGGGCCGCGCGACGTCCTCCCGGGGCGCCGTGCCAGACTTCTCGAGCTGACCGGTCCGCAAACAGCGAAGGGAGAGAGCATGGGACAGCCCGTCGTGCACTTCGAGGTCATCGGGAAGGACGGGGACAAGCTGAAGAGCTACTACGGCGAGCTGTTCGGGTGGAAGATCGACTCGGACAACCCGATGAACTACGGGATCGTTCAGCGCGAGGGGAACGTGTCGGCCGACGGCATGGGGATCGGCGGCGGCGTCGCCGCGGGGCCGGAGGGCTACGCCGGGCACGTCACGTTCTACGTCGAGGTGCCCGACGTCGAGGCCGCGCTGGCGAAGGCCGAGAGCCTGGGCGGGTCACGTCTCATGGGTCCCGACACCGTGATGGACACGATGGTGCTCGGGCAGCTCGCCGACCCGGAGGGCCACGTCATCGGGGTCATGAGCAACATCTCGTAGCGCTTGAGCCGAGCGGTCGAGGATTCCAACCGCCGGCTCCTTCGCGCCCGTGACGCGATGGACCGGACCTACGCGCGGCCGCTCGACATCCCGACGCTGGCCCG
>JBBSGJ010000019.1:0-19966 GCA_038254195.1 Solirubrobacterales bacterium | reverse complement strand
CGAACACGATCGCCACCGTGCTCGTGGCCCTGTCGGTCGGCTACTGGCTCGGCGGCCGGCTCGCCGACCGCGATCCGCGCCCCGCGGGGCTCTCGCGCCTCGTCCTCGCGGCCTCGATCCTCCTCGCCGCCGTCCCCTTCCTCTCCGGGCCCTTCCTGCGGGCGTCGGCGGACGCCCTGGACTCCGTCTCGCCCGGCGGCTTTGCGGGCTCGCTCGTCGCGGTGCTCGCGCTCGTGGCGGTGCCCGTGCTGCTGCTCGGCACGGTCTCGCCCTACGCGGTCCGCCTCGCGGTCACCTCGGTGGAGGAGGCCGGCCGCGTCACCGGCCGGCTCTACGCGATCTCCACCGCCGGCTCGCTCGTGGGGACGTTCCTCTCGGCGCTCGTGCTCATCCCCCTCGCCGGCACGCGCCGCACGTTCCTCGCCTTCGCGCTCGTGCTCGCGGTGGTGGGCGTCGCCGGCCTCGGGCGGCGGGTGCTGGTGCTCGTGCCCCTCGCCCTGGCCGGGCTCGTGGCCCTGCCGGTGGGCGGGGTCAAGGCGGCGGACACCGGCGCGGGAAGGGTGATCTGGGAGCGCGAGACGGAGTACCAGTACGCGCGGGTCGTCGAGGAGCCGAGCGGCCGGCGGCGCCTGGAGCTCAACGAGGGCCACGCGGTGCACTCCGTCTACGCGCCGGGGCGCTGGCTGACCGGGGACTACTGGGACGATCTGCTCGTGGCGCCCGCGGCGGCCCTCGGGCGGCTGCCGCGCCGGGTCGCGATCCTCGGCGACGCGGGCGGGACGACCGCTCGCGCGCTCGCCCACTTCTCGCCGCGGACGCAGGTCGACGGCGTGGAGATCGATCCCGAGCTCAACGCCGTCGCGCGGCAGCTCTTCGGGCTGCGGCCCGGGCCGCGCCTGCGCCTCCACGCCGCCGACGCCCGCACCTATCTGCGCCACGCCCCGGACGGAGGCTTCGACGCGATCCTCGTCGACGCCTACCGCCAGCCCTACATCCCCTTCCATCTCGTCACCCGCGAGTTCTTCGCGCTCGCGCGGGAGAAGCTCGCGCCGGGCGGGGTCGTCGTCGTGAACGTCGGGCACCCCGATGACTCCGACCGTCTCGAGAAGGTGCTCACGGCCACGCTGCGCAGCGAGTTCCCCACGGTGCTCCGCGACCCCGCCCAGCCGACGAACACCCAGCTCGTGGCCACCGCGGCGGTCCGAGCCGGCGGCGCGCGGCTGCGCACGGCCGCCCTACCCGGGCCGCTGCGGTCGCTCGCGGCAGTGGCCGCCGCCCGCCTCACGCCCGGCCTGGGGGGCGGGGAGGTCTACACGGACGACCACGCGCCGGTCGAGTGGCTCATCGACAGCTCGTTGTTGCGCTACGCCGCCCACGGCGGGCGGTAGGGTCGCTTCCATGCGTCGCCGCCTGCTCCTCGCGGTTCTGCTCCTCCTCCTCGTCGTCTCGGCGGCGGGGGCGAAGCCCCGGCCGCGGGGTGCGTACTGCTCGCCGAGTGGAGACTCCTGCGAGCAGACCTACCGCACGCGGGGCGTCCGCCATCTGTCCTTGCGCACCTTCTCCTTCCGGGGCCGCGTCAGGCTCTGCGTCACCCCGCCTCGTGGAGACGGCGGATGCCGGTACTTCCGGCTGCAAGCCCGGCGGCGGGGGATCTACGCGGCCGACGTGCGCTGGCGCCGGCACTTCGCCTTCCACGGGCGCGGTCTCTACCGCGTCTCCTTCTCGCAGCCCCCGGCGATCCACTTCCCGCCCATCTCCTTCGTCTACTGACCGAGCCAGTCGGCGACGGGCAGCCGTCCGCCCGCCTCGGCGAGGAGCGCCGGATCGGCGCGGGCCAGCCGGGGCAGGATGTGGATCGCCGTTGCGGCGAGGGCGGTGAGGGTGTCGCGGTTGGAGACCTCGATCTCGCTCGGCTGCTCCGGCCACGGGGTGAGCACGACCGCCCGGACGTCCAGGCCGGCGGCGCGGGCGGCCTCGAGGGTCAGCAGCGTGTGGTTCAGCGTGCCCAGGCCGGGGCGGGCGGCGAGCACGAGCGGGAGGCCGAGGTCGCGCGCGAGGTCGCGCACCGTGTAGTCCTCGCGCAGGGGGACGAGGAGGCCGCCGACCCCCTCGACGACAAGGGGGCTCGTTCCGGGGGCGGCGGCGCGGATGGCCGCGGGGTCGAGGGGATCGTCTCCCGCGGCGAGGTGGGGGGAGACCGCGGGGCCGAAGCGGAAGGGCGCGACGTCCTCGGGGGCCTGACCGGTGATCCCGGCCAGGAGGACATGGTCTGCGGGCCAGTCGGGGTCCGGGGGGTCGTCGAGTCCGGTCACCACGGGCTTGAATGCGCGCACGGAGTCGCCGGCGGCCCGGAGGGCGGCAGCGATCGCCGCCGCCAGCACCGTCTTGCCGACCCCGGTGTCCGTGCCCGCGACGAACACCCCTCGGCGAGTTGCTCCGATAGGAGGGCGTTTTCCGCCCTTATTTCGGAGCACATCGCCCATCGCGCCCTCAGGCGGCGGCGGGGAGCGGCGAACGCACGGCGCGGGCCAGCACGTCCGCGGCCGCCCGCAGGTCCGCCGGCGTGTGCTCGGAGGACACCGCGACGCGCAGCCGCGAGGTGCCGGCCGGGACGGTCGGAGGCCGGATGGCCTGCGCGAACACTCCTTCGCCGAGCGCGCCCTCCGCCGCGGCCACGGCGTTCTCGGCCGCACCCACCACCAGCGGCAGGATCTGGGTCGAGGAGCCGCCCGTATCGAGCCCGTGGGCCGACAGCGCGTCCCGGAGCAGCGCCGCGTTGGCCTGCAGGCGCGCCGGCCGGCCGGGCTCCTGCTCGACGATCGCCAGCGCCGCGAGCGCCGCCCCGGCCGCCGCGGGCGGCGGCGCGGTCGAGAAGATGAAGGGGCGCGCCGAGTTGACCAGCAGCGCGGCCAGATCGCCGCCACACGCCGCATACGCCCCGTAGGCGCCGAGGGCCTTGCCCAGCGTGCCCACGAGGACGTCGACCTCTTCCTCGAGCCCCGCGGCGGCCACCGCGCCGCGGCCGCCCGGGCCCAGGCATCCGGTCCCGTGGGCCTCGTCGACCACGGTCCGCGCCCCCCAGCGTCGCGCCAGCGCGACGATCTCGGCCAGCGGGGCCACGTCGCCGTCCATCGAGAAGACGGAGTCGGTGACCACGAGCGCGCCGCGGCCCTCGGCCCGGGCCAGGCCCCAGGCGAGGTGCTCGACGTCCGCGTGACGGTAGACGAACACCTCCGCCCGCGAGAGCCGGCAGCCGTCGACGATCGAGGCGTGGTTCAGCGCGTCGGAGAACACGACGTCGCCCCGTTCCGCGAGCGCCGAGATCACTCCCACGTTCGCGAGGTAACCCGACCCGAAGAGCACCGCGCGCTCGCGGCGCTCCCACGCGGCGAGCCGCGCCTCGAGCTCCTCGTGGATCGGAAGCGTCCCCGACACGAGCCGCGACGCCCCCGCGCCCGCCCCCCAGCGCAGGGCGGCCCCGGCCGCGGCCTCGCGCACGCGCTCGTCGCCCGCGAGCCCCAGGTAGTCGTTGGCGCACAGCAGCAGGACCTCCCGCCCATCGATCCGCACCCATGGCCCGGAGGCCCCGTCCACCCGCCGCGTCCGGCGCTCGAGCCCCGCGGCGCGGAGCTCGGCGAGCCGGACCGCGGGGTCGATCACCAGCGGTTCGCCGCGCCGTCCGGGCGCTCGCGGACCGACGCCGTGGGGCGGAAGCGCAACTGGGTGGAGGGGTCCCACAGCCGGACCTCCAGCGCGCTGACCGTCTCGTTCGCCTCGAGGTGCTCGTCCACCACGTCGGGCGTCTCGCCCTCGAGCCGGCCCGAGCGGTTGTCGGGCCGCGGCCGCGAGCCGTTGTCGGGCTGGCGCGCGACGTTCAGCCCGAGGTCGGTGAACAGGGCGCGGTCGTCCTCGGGCTCGGAGCCCAGGGTGGTCAGGAAGTTGCCCATCATCACGCCGTTGAGGCCGGCCCTGACCGCGAGCGGCTGCAGCTCGCCGAGGTTCTCGACCCGCCCGCCGCACAGGCGGAACAACGCGCGCGGGAGGATGAGCCGGAAGATCGCGATCCACTTCACGGCCTCCCACGGGTCCATGTGGTCGCGGTCGCCGAACTTCGTCCCCGGCCGGGGGTTGAGCAGGTTGATGGGGACGGAGTCCGGGTCGACCGCGGCGAGCTCGAAGGCCATCTCCACGCGCTGCTCGCGCGTCTCGCCGAGGTTGAGGATCCCGCCCACGCACGTCTCCAGCCCCGCCTCCTTGACCGCGGAGATCGTCCGCAGCCGGCCCTCGTAGCGGACCGTCGAGGAGACCTCGGGGTAGTAGGACTCCGCCGTCTCCACGTTGTGGTGCACGCGCTGGACGCCGGCCTCGCTCAGCGCCTGCGCGCGGGCGGGAGACAGGTGCCCGACCGACGCACAGCGCTTGAGGTTCGTGTGCTCGGCGACGAGCCGCACCCCGTCCAGCGCCTTCGCGAAGTCCCGCTT
Source organism: Solirubrobacterales bacterium (assembly GCA_038254195.1). Taxonomy (GTDB): domain Bacteria; phylum Actinomycetota; class Thermoleophilia; order Solirubrobacterales; family Solirubrobacteraceae; genus JBBQAA01. The sequence continues at coordinate 15,485 of JBBSGJ010000019.1, read as the reverse complement.
GGAGAGCCCCTGTCCCTGGGCGACAAGGCAGAACCGGTGCGCCCCCGCCGCCTCCGCGGCCCGCGCGTGCTCGAGGATCTGCTCGGGCTCCATCATCGCGTGCATGGGCGTGTCGGCCTCGGCGTAACGCGACTGCGCGCAGAAGCCACAGTCCTCCGCGCATCCGCCCGCTTTCGCGTTGACGAGCGAGCACAGGTCGGTCGAGTCGCCGAACCCCTCCACCCGCGCCGCCCACGCCCGCTCCACGAGGGCGAGGATCGCGTCGTGGTCCTCCCGCTCGCCGAGCTCGCGAGCCTCGGAGCGGGTGATGCGCGACTCCGTCATGGGCGGCAAGCTACTCGAGCACGACGAGGGTGTCGCCCTCGGCGACCGACTGGCCCTCCTCGCAGCGGATCTCCGCCACCGTGCCCTCGTACTCGGCCTCCACGGGCAGCTCCATCTTCATCGACTCGAGGACGACCACCGTGTCGCCCTCGGTGACGGCGTCGCCGACGGCCACCTCGATCGTCCAGACCGTGCCCGTGATGTGGGCCTCGACAACGCTCATGCGGCGGGACCATACCTTGGGACTCCGATGCCTCCGCGCACCGTCTGCATCGTCTGCGCGCGCGACGAGGCCGCGCGGATCGGCGCGACCCTCGACGCCCTGCGCGCCGCGTTCTCCGACGCCCGGATCCTCGTCGCCGACGACGGCTCGACGGACGCCACCGCGTCCATCGCGACCGCTCGCGGCGCCGAGGTCATCGCCACGGGGAGCCCGGTGGGGAAGGGCGGCGCGGCGAGCCGCGCGGCCCGGCGCGTCCTCGCCCTCGCCCTCGCGGAAGACCCGCCCGTCTTCGTCTTCTGCGACGCCGACCTGGGGGAGACCGCGCGCGCTCTGGTCCCCCTCGCCGCCGCGGTGCGCGCCGGCCGGGCGGATCTCGCCGTCGGTGCCCTCGCCCGGCGCGAGGGCGGTGGCTTCGGTGTGGCCGTCGGCGCCGCGCGGCGGGTCATCGCCCGGCTCACCGGCCTCGGGCTGCGCGCGCCCCTCTCCGGCCAGCGCGCCCTCGCGGGCCACGTCCTGCCGGTCGTGGTCCCCTTCGCGGCCCGCTTCGGCATGGAGGTGGGGATGACCGTGGACGCCGCGCGCGCCGGCTTTCGGATCCTCGAGCTCCCGCTCCCGCTCGCGCACCGTCCCACCGGCCGGACCCCGGAGGGCTTCCTGCACCGGGGCCGTCAGCTCGCCGACGTCATCGCGGTCGTGCTGTCGCGCGCCTAGCGACACTCACTGATGGACCGCCGGGCGAATCGGAGGTCGTGAAGATCCGACCAACGGGAGCTGGTCCGCGGCCCCTCCCGCGCGTACCTTGGGTCGCGGCGGGCCCCTCCCGCTCGTCAGGCGGCGGTCGGACTCACGCGCGGCGAGGCCGTGAGCCGGCCGCCGTCCCCTTCTTCCGCGCGAGCACCACTGCGCCCACCCTGGATCAAGGATCGTGGGCCGGGATACCATCTCGGAGGAGAGATGGCCGAGGAGCTTGCAGCCATGAAGGAGCAGGTGTACCGCGACCCGCGCCCCGCCGAGCACTTCGATCGCTTCCACGAGCGCACGCGGACCCGCGATCCCGACCCGGTCTACGAGTTCGTGCGCGGCCTCACCTCGCTCTACGGATGGACGTTCTTCCGCGCGCGCTGCATCGGCTCGGAGAACGTCCCGCCCGCGGGCCCGGTCATCCTCGCGCCGAACCACTTCTCGTTCATGGACCACTTCTTCCTCGGCGCCTTCATCCGCCGCAAGGTGCACTTCATGGCGAAGTCGCAGCTCTTCGAGCCGCCCATGCAGTGGATCTACACGCACGGAGGCGTGTTCCCCGTGCGCCGCGGCGAGCGCGACGAGGAGGCGTTCATCACCGCCGAGACCGTTCTCGGGCGGGGCGCGACCATCGCGATGTACTGCGAGGGCGGGCGCTCACGCACGGGCCACCTCGGCGAGCGCGCGCGGCCGGGGATCGGGCGCCTGGCGCTCTCCACGGGTGCCGCCGTCGTGCCCACCGCGATCTACGGCTCGCAACGGGTGCGCAACTGGAAGAAGCTCCAGTTCCCGAAGGTCGTCGTCCAGTACGGGGAGCCGGTGGTCTACGAGCACGGGGCCGAGGCGACCCGCGACGAGCAGCAGGCGGTCGCGGACGACATCTTCGAACGCATCGGGCACCTCTACTCCGGCCTCGAGCGCCACGGGGAGCGCGCGCAGCGACAGGCGGCCCGCGGCCCCGCCGCGACGGCCTGATTCCAGTGGCCGATCGTCCCCCGCCCTGGAAGGTCGAGGGCAACCGCGCCCCCAAGCCCGGCCCGCCCCGCGAGGGGCGGCGCTTCCGCCCGCCGGGCTGGCGGATCCTCGCCTTCGTCCTCGTGCTGTTCGCGGTGAACTGGTTCTTCGCCTCGCAGTTCAACAAGCCCCCGCCGCGGCTTTCCGTCCCCTACTCGACGTTCCGGGCGCAGGTCGGCGACGGGAACGTGAAGGATGTCTCGTCCACGGGGGACGCGATCCAGGGCACCTTCAAGCGGAAGGTGAACTTCGACGGTGACGAGAACACGCGCTTCTCCACCGTGAAGCCGACGTTCGACGACACGCAGCTGCTCACCCTGCTCATCAAGAACGGGGTCGAGGTCAACGCCAAGCCCGTCGACGCGCCGCGCTCGTTCCTGGTCCAGCTCCTGCTCGGCTTCGGTCCGACCATCCTGCTCGTGGCGCTCTTCGTGTTCATCGCCCGGCGGGCCGCGGCGGCCGCGGGCGGGGGGATCGGCGGGCTCGGTCGCTCCAAGGCCAAGCGCTACGACGCCTCGTCGACGCGCACGACGTTCTCCGACGTGGCCGGGATCGACGAGGCCGAGGAGGAGCTCGTCGAGATCGTCGACTTCCTCAAGAACCCGGACAAGTACAAGCGCCTCGGTGGCGCGATCCCCAAGGGCGTGCTGCTCTCGGGCTCGCCGGGAACGGGCAAGACGCTGCTCGCGCGCGCCGTGGCCGGCGAGGCCGACGTGCCGTTCTTCTCGTTGAGCGCGTCGGAGTTCATCGAGATGGTGGTGGGCGTGGGCGCCTCGCGCGTGCGCGACCTCTTCGACCAGGCCAAGAAGACCGCGCCGGCGATCATCTTCATCGACGAGCTCGACGCCATCGGGCGCAAGCGCGGCGGGGGCGGCAACTTCGGCGGCCACGACGAGCGCGAGCAGACGCTGAATCAGATCCTCACCGAGATGGACGGGTTCACCGGCACGGAGGGCGTGATCGTGCTCGCCGCGACCAACCGGCCGGAGATCCTCGACGCCGCCCTGCTGCGCCCGGGGCGCTTCGATCGGCGCGTGACCGTCAACGCGCCCGACCAGGCCGGGCGGCGGCTGATCCTCGACGTCCACACGCGCGGCAAGCCGCTCGGCGACGACGTGGACCTCGAGGGGCTGGCGTCCTCGACCCCGGGGATGGTGGGGGCCGACCTGCGCAACGTCGTCAACGAGGCCGCGCTGACCGCCGCGCGCCGGGGACACGACAAGATCCTCCAGGCCGACTTCACCGACTCCCTGGAGCGGGTGGTGCTCGGGGCCGAGCGCAAGATCACGCTGTCGATGGAGGAGCGCGAGCGCACGGCCTACCACGAGTCCGGCCACGCCCTGCTGGGGATGCTCGAGCCCGGCGCCGATCCGGTCCGGAAGATCTCGATCATCCCGCGCGGCCGGGCACTCGGCGTGACCTTCCAGTCGCCCTCGACCGACCGCTACGGCTACGGCGCGAAGTACCTGATGGGGCGGATCGTGGGAGCGCTCGGGGGCCGGGCCGCCGAGCAGATCATCTACGGAGACGTGACCACGGGCGCGGAGTCCGACCTCGAGCAGGTCACGAACATCGCGCGGCAGATGGTGGGGCGGTGGGGGATGTCGGAGAAGATCGGGCTCGTCTCCGTCCTGCCCGGCCCCGACGACGACGGGATGCTCTTCCCGGGGCAGCCGGGCTCGGCGTCGCAGGAGACGCTGGAGATCGTCGACGCGGAGGTCCGGCGGATCGTCGACGAGTGCTACACGGTGGCCGTGGCGAAGCTCTCGGAGGAGCGGGAGAGGCTGGAGGCGCTGGCCCGGGCGCTGCTCGAGCACGAGACCCTCGACGAGCGCGACGCCTATCGCGTGGCGGGGTTCCCGGCGCCGTCGGACGAGGAGCTCGCGCGGCGGGAGGCCGAGGCCGACGCAGGAGCCGGGATCGCGGTGGTGGAGCCGCCGGCGGCGGCGCCGGCGCCGCGGGACGTGAGCTGACGGAGGTCGGCGGCGGCCTCGGGTCCGAGCTGGCGCGCGGAGGCGACGGCGTTACGCGACCGCTGTCCTGCGTAGCGGAAGTGCTGCCAACCCGGCCCACAAGGCCACCAGCGCCGGCAGCGCCAGCGTGATCCACGAGATGGCGTCCACCCCTGCCGCCGCGTAGGGGTCGGAGAATGCGTCGCTCCAGTGCGGGAGGACGTGGACCGCGAGGAAGCCGGAGAAGGTCGCGAACCCCACCAGCACCGTGAAGGGCTGCGTGTAGGGCGACCGTCGCCGCGCCAGCACGAAGACGGCGACCCAGACGACCACCCCCAGCGCCCCGACGAACGTCAGCGCGGCCGGCGTCGCTCGTCCCTGGCGGGCGTGGTCGAGCACGTGGACGACCTGGAGGCCGAGCTGGAAGGCGGCGAGGCGGGCGAGGAAGGGCATCAGATCAGGAGTCCGGACCGAGCAACCGGTCGAGCAGCCACGCCGAGTGGGCGAGGATGCGGTCGATCCCGAAGTGCTCGTCGCCGGTCAATACGAGCCGGGCGGCCTCGTCGGACAACACGCTCAGCGTCCACGCCGTCAGTTCGGGGTCCGGCGAGCCGCCGCCCGCCGTGAGCCCGGGCTCGACGATCTCCGCGAGGCGGCCCACCACCGCGGCCCGGCCCTCGGCGATCCGCTCGCGCAAACCCGCCGGCGCGCCCTCGGGAGGCATGAGCACGAGTCGCCACGTCACCGGGTCGGCGCGGACGGCCTCGAGGTAGCCGCGGATCGCCCCGAGCAGGGCGGTCTTGCGGTCCCGAGAGCTCCGGGCGTCGGGTAGGAAGGAGGCGAGCTGCTCGAGCGCCCGGCCCTCCTCGCGCTCGACCAGGGTCGCGAGTAGGCCGGGGAGGTCGGTGAAGTGCCCGTAGACGATGGGCCGGCTCACACCCGCCCGGCGCGCGACCGCGTCGATGGACACGGCGTGGAATCCCTGCTCGGCCACGAGCGTGCGGACGACCTCGATGAGCTGCTCGCGGCGCTCGGCGGCGGGGAGGCGGGTGCGCGTCGCCGACATGCTGCCAGGTTACAGAACCGTAAGCTACGCTCGTGTAATGACGACCGCCTCGGACCGGCTCCCCGAGCACATCGACATCGCGATCGTCGGTGCCGGCTTCTCCGGCCTGGCCATGGCCCACGAGCTCCGCGAGGCGGGCCGCGAGGACTTCGTGATCCTCGACCGCGGCCACGACATCGGCGGCACGTGGCGCGACAACACCTACCCCGGCTGCGCCTGCGACGTCCCCAGCCACCTCTACTCGTTCTCCTGGGCGCCCAACCCCGAGTGGAGCTCCACCTTCTCCCCGCAGCCGGAGATCTGGGACTACCTGCGCCACACGGCGCAGGCGCACGACCTCGTCCGTCACGTCGTCATGGGCTGCGCGCTCGAGGAGGCCGCCTGGGACGAGGACGCCGGGCGCTGGACCATCCAGACCTCCTGCGGCCGCCTCACGGCCCGGGTGCTCATCTCGGGCGCCGGGGGCCTGTCCGAGCCCGCCACCCCCGTGCTGCCCGGGCTCGAGCGCTTCACGGGCAAGATCTTCCACTCGGCGCGGTGGGACCACGACCACCGGCTCGCAGGCGAGCGCGTCGCCGTGGTGGGCACGGGCGCCTCGGCGATCCAGTTCGTGCCGGAGATCCAGGGTGAGGTCGCCCGGCTCCACGTCTTCCAGCGCACGCCGCCGTGGATCATGCCCCGGCGCGCGCGCGGGCTGACCCGGCTCGAGCGCGCGGTCTACCGCCGCCTCCCCGGCGCCCAGCGCCTCATGCGCTCGGGCATCTACTGGGCGCGCGAGCTCTACGCGATCCCCTTCCTGCGCCCGCGGCTCGGCGCCGTGATCCGGATGCTCTGCACGCTGCACCTCCACCAGCAGGTCGCCGACCCTGCGCTGCGCGCGAAGCTCATCCCGACCTACACGCCGGGGTGCAAGCGCATTCTCCTCTCCAACGATTACCTGCCCGCGCTGGAGCAGCCGAACGTCGAGGTGATCACCGACGGGGTCGCCGAGGTGCGCGAGCGCTCCGTGGTCTCCCGCGACGGCGCCGAGCGCGAGGTCGACACGATCATCTTCGGGACGGGCTTCCACGTGACCGACATGCCGCTCGCGGGACGGCTGCGCGGCAAGGACGGGCGCACCCTCGCCGAGACGTGGGAGGGCGGCATGCACGCCCACAAGGGCACGACGATCGCGGGCTTCCCGAACCTGTTCTTCATCCTCGGGCCCAACACGGGGCTGGGGCACACGTCCGTCGTCTTCATGTCGGAGACCCAGGCGTCCTACATCGCCCGGGCGCTCGCGCACATGCGGGCCACGGGCGCCGAGGTACTCGAGGTGAAGCCGGAGGCCGAGAAGCGCTGGAACGACGCGCTCCAGCGTCACATGCAGGGGACGGTTTGGCTCTCGGGAGGCTGCGCGAGCTGGTACCTCGACGCCCAGGGGCGCAACACGGTGCTCTGGCCCGGCTTCACGTTCCGCTTCCGCCGGGCGCTCGCGCGCTTCGACCCCCAGCACCACGAGCAGCGCCGCCGGGTGGAGCGCGGGGTCCCCCGGGCGGGTCGCCCCGGGGACTTCGCGCTCACGCCGTAGCCGCCTCGTACTCCCCGACCAGCATGCCCGAGACCACGGTGTTCGTCGAGATCCCCAAGGGGAGCCGCAACAAGTACGAGTGGGACGCGGAGGCCCGGGCGATCCGGCTCGACCGCTTCCTCTTCTCCTCCGTCCACCCTCCCACCGACTACGGCTTCATCCCGCACACCATGGCCGAGGACGGCGACCCGCTCGACGACGAGATCTCGCACTTCTTCTCGATCTACAAGACCCCGGAGGGGAAGGTCGTCAAGGTCGACGGCTGGTTCCCCGCGAGCAGGCGATGAAGGTCCTCGAGGAGGCGACGACGCGCTACGCCGAGATGGGCGACGACGCGCCGGCGATGCCCCAGCTGTAGTTCAGTTCGACGCGGGGGAGGTCGCGCCGCCCGACGGGGCGGCCACCGCCTCCGCGGCGCTCTCGGCCTGCGGGGGCTCGGTGTCGCGGACGAGCAGGGCAGGCCCGGCGATGCCCGCGCCGAGCGCCAACAGCGCCGCGATGGCGCCCGTCTTCTCCGTTCCGAGTGCGCGGTCGAGCGAGAGCGGGCCCGGGCCGACCTCGGCCAGCGTGACCGCCGCGGCGATCATCAGCGCGTTGAGCTCCCAGCCACCCTCCGTGTTCCACGGGCCCTTGTCGCCGTGGACGGTGCGGATGGCCTGGACCATCGCACCCGTGATCGCCGCCGCGCCGAGCGGGGTGAAGAGCCCGAGCACGAGCAGCGCCCCGCCCCCGGCCTCCGAGACCCCGGCGAGGGTGGCGTGCCGCTTACCCGGCTTGAGGCCGATCGACTCGAAGAAGCCCGCCGTGCCCTCGAGGCCATGGCCTCCGAACCATCCGAACAGCTTCTGGCTGCCATGGCCGACGAAGAGGCCTCCGAGCAGGACGCGGAGGAAGGTGATCCCGATATTCATGCGCAGGAAACTACTTCCTCCTACGTGGTCATGCCGGTTCTCCCCACGAGCGATCAGAGTCCGTAGGAGCGGCCGATCACGTCGAGCATGATCTCATCCGTCCCCGCGCCGATGCGGTTGAGGCGCAGGTCGCGCCACACACGCTCGACGCCATACTCCTTCATGTACCCCGCGCCGCCGTGGATCTGGATGCACTCGTCGGCCACCGCGACCGCCACCCGGGAGGCGTGGAGCTTGGCCATCGAGATTCTCCCGGACGGGGTACTCGCCGTTGGCAAAGCGCCACGCGGTCGTGTAGACCACCTGCCGTGCCGACTCGATCTGGGTGGCCATCTCGGCGAACTGTGCCGGGTGACCTGGAACTTCGAGATGGGGCGCCCGAACGCCCGACGCTCCTGGGCGTAGGAGAGGGTCTGCTCGAAGACCCTCTGGGCGCCGGCCACGCAGCCCGCGGCCCCGATGAGCCGCTCGCCCTGGAGCTCCCACATGATGTGGTAGAAGCCCTTGCCGATCTGACCGAGGACCGCCGAGTCGGGCGCGCGGACGTCGGAGAACGCCAGCAGCGCGGTGTCCGAGGCGTGCATCCCGAGCTTCTCGAGCTTCTTCTCGTGCACCACCCCGGGCGCGTCCATGGGAACGAGGAAGAGCGTGAAGCCGTCGTAGCCGGCGTCGGCGTCGGTCTTCGTCACGAGGACGATCACGTCCGCGCGGAGGCCGTTGGTGATGTAGGTCTTCGCGCCGTTGATGACCCACTCGCCTGTGCCCGAACGGGCATCCCCGTCGCACACGGCGCGGGTCTTGATCCCGCTCACGTCCGAGCCGGCGTCGGGCTCGGTGATCCCCAGGCAGAGGATCTTCGTGCCCTGGATCGCGGGCACGACCCACTCCCGCTTCTGCTCCTCGGTCCCGAAGGCGAGGATGGGCGGCATCGCCATGTCCGTGTGGACGGCGACCCCCATCCGGGGAGAAGACCCGGTCGGGGAACGTCGTCTCCTCCCACTCCTCCGCGTGCGGCGCCAGCTCGGCGACCACGAAGCGACGGATGGACTCCCGCAGCTGCTCGTGCTCATCGGTGAAGATGAAGTGCCGACGGCGGGTGCCGAAATCCGGCTTGAGGACCGCCGACGGGGCCGCCGCGTCGACGGCCGGGGAGACGGAGGAGCTCATGGCGCCACGCTAGCGGAAAGTGACGCTTACTACTTACCGCGCTCAAGGCCCGGTCGTCTGCCGTCGATGACTCCGGGGTGGAGGCGGGGGGAGGGGTGATGCCCGACGACAATCTCCGCCGCCTGGCGCTCGACGCCACGACCGACGGCGTCCTCGTGGCCGCCGCGGACCCGGGCTTCCCGATCGTCTACGCCAACGCCGGGTTCGCGCGCCTGACCGGCTACACCGTCGACGAGGTCCTCGGGCGCAACTGCCGCTTTCTCCAGGGCGAGGGCACCGACCCCGCTGCGGTGGCCCGGATCTCGCGCGCCCTGGCCGGGTCTGAGCCGTGCCGTCTGGTCCTCCGGAACTTCCGCAAGGACGGAACCCCGTTCTGGAACGAGCTCGCGCTCTCGCCCGTCCGCGACGGCGAGGGTCGATGCACCCACGTCATCGGCATCCTGAGCGACGTCTCCGCCCGCGTGGAGAGCCGCGAGGCCCTGGAGCGGCTCGCCCGCCACGACGAGCTGACCGGCCTGCCTACCCGCGCCGTGCTGCTCGAGCGCGCCGATCGCGCGCTGCGCCGGCTCGAGCGCCACCCCGCGGTCGTGGGGATCCTCTTCCTCGACGTGGACGCGCTCAAGGAGATCAACGATGCGCACGGACACGACGCGGGCGACGCGGTGCTCGTCGAGCTCCGGACCCGGTTCGGTGGCGCGCTGCGCGCCACGGAGACCCTCGCCCGCCTCGGAGGCGACGAGTTCATCGTGCTCTGCGAGGACCTGACCGCGGACGCGGACGCGACCCGGATCGCCCGCCGGCTCGTCGACGCGCTCGCGAAGCCCATCGTGCTCGAGACCACGGCCCTCGACGTCACGGTCTCGATCGGCGTGGTGAGCACGGACGATCCGCACGCCGACGTCGACGATCTCGTCCGGGCCGCGGACGCGGCGATGTACCGGGCCAAGCGGGCGGGCGGCGGGCGCTGGGCGCTCGCCGACGCCGCCGACGCGGAGGCGACCGCGGAGCGCCTGCGCCACGAGGCCGAGCTGCCCGGGGCGCTCGAGCGCGAGGAGCTCACGGTGCGCTACCAGCCCATCGTCACGCTCGAGGGCTTCATCCTCGGCGTGGAGGCCCTCGTGCGCTGGCAGCACCCGCGTGAGGGGCTGCTCGGCCCCGCGGCGTTCCTCCCCGCCGCCGAGTCCGCCGGGCTCGGGTCGGCGCTCGGCGCGTGGGTCCTCGACCGCGCCTGCGCGGACGCGGCGGGCTGGGTGCGGGCCCTCGGCGGCCGGCCCTTCGAGGTCTCCGTGAACCTCTCCGCGCTGGACTTCGCCGATCCCGCGCTGCCCGATCGGGTCCGTCACGCCCTGGCGAAGCACGGGCTCGACCCGGCATGCCTCGGCCTGGAGATCAAGGAGGACTTCCTCGGGCGCAGCGCCCCGGCCCAGCGCGAGCGGCTCGACGCGTTGCGGGCGACGGGGGTCCGGCTCGTCCTCGACGGCTTCGGCGACGGCGGGATGGGCGTCCGCACACTCGGCCGCCTGGAGTTCGACCGGGTGAAGATCCACCGCTCCTTCGTGGCCGACCTCGGCCGTGAGGAGAAGCTCCTGTCGGCCCTGCTCGCCCTCGGCCGCTCCCTGGAGCTGCCCAGCGTGGTGGAGGGCGTGGAGACCGAGGCCCAGGCCGAGGAGATCGCCCGGCTCGGCGTGCGCCTGGCCCAGGGGTTCTTCTACGCGGAGCCGGTGACCGCCGACGCGGTGCCCGGGCTCGTCCGCCCCTGAGGACCTGACGCGGCACAATCCCGCGCCGATGACCGTCTCCTACGTGGTGGCCGACGGCGTGGCGACGCTCGCGCTCGACGAGCCCGACACCCGCAACGCGCTCTCCGACGAGCTGCTCGGCGACCTGCTCACGGCACTCGGGCGGGCGCGCGAGGACGCCGACGTGCGCTGCGTGGTGCTCGCCTCGACCCACGAGACCGTGTTCTCGGCGGGGGGAGACCTCGCGGGGTTCGCCGCCGACGTGCCCCTCGTGCACAAGCACTTTCACACGGAGCGCTTCCCGCTCGTGTTCACGGCCCTCGGCGAGCTCGGCAAGCCGTCGATCTGCGCGGCGCGTGGCCATGTCCTCGCGGGCGGGCTGGGGCTCGCGCTGGCCTGCGACCTCGTGGTCGCCTCCGAGCAGGCGACCTTCGGCACCCCGGAGATCAACGTCGGGGTGTTCCCGTTCATGATCATGGCCCTGATCCTCCGCAACGTCCCGCGCAAGAAGGCGACCGAGCTGCTGCTGCTCGGCGACCGCATCGACGCACGGGAGGCCGAGCGGCTGGGGATCGTCAACCGGGTGATCCCCCCCGACCAATTCGATGCGGCGGTCGCCGACTGGGCCGGGCGGTTGGCGGCGAAGTCTCCGGTGCTCATGCGCCTGGGCAAGGACGCCCTGTGGCGCCAGAACGACATGCCGATCGAGGACGCATGGGAGTTCCTGCGCGCGCAGCTCACGATCGCGTTCTCCACGGAGGACATCCAGGAAGGGGTGTCGGCGTTCTTCGAGAAGCGCGAGCCGAGGTGGACGGGACGATGATGCGCCCGCTCCCGGAGGGGAAGTGTCCGGATGCGCCCGGGGATTACCGGCGGGCGCCGAGGTCCCCCCCGCGCGTGTCAGCCCGAGGAGACGAGCTCGCCGCCGCCGCGGACGGCGTTGCGCCCCGCGGCCTTGGCCTCATAGAGCGCGGCGTCGGCCCGGGCGAGCAGGGCGTCGAAGTCGAATGCGCCACCCCCTGAGCTCGCGATCCCGAACGACATCGTCACCCGCTGCCCCCCGGCCGGCTCGGCCTCCACCGCGACGCGGAGCCGCTCGGCGAGCGTGCGGGTTTCAGACTCGTCCCCCGCCCGGGATCACCACGAGGAACTCCTCCCCGCCCACCCGGTAGGCGAGGTCGAAGGCGCGCAGCTCCCTGCGCAGCACGTAGGCGACGTCGACGAGCACGGCGTCCCCCGTCGCGTGGCCGCACGTGTCGTTGATCAGCTTGAAGCGGTCGAGGTCGCCGAGCACCAGTCCGACGGGCTAACCGGTGAGACGCGCCTGGGCGCCGAGCTCCTCGGCGCGGGTGGCCAGCGCGCGGCGGTGGAGCATCCCCGTCAGCCCGTCGAGGACGGACCGCGAGCGGTGCAGCAGGTCGGACTCCATGATCGCCCCACCGATGAAGGCGATCGAGCCGATGAGCGCGAGGGGCCCGAGCACGACCGGTGGGTCGTCCCAGACCTCACGGGGGTGGACGCCCAGGGTGGCGGCGAGGAGGAGGACCGCCGTGACGAGCGAGCCCACCACCACCCCCCGACGGGAAACGGGCGCCGAGCGAGGCGACCGGTATCGCCAGCAGCCCACCGCGGGCGAGTGCGGGCCGCCCGACAACGCGACGGACGCCGCGATCATCACCTGGGCCAGCAGCCAGGCGGCGGCCAGCCCGTACTCGGGCCGCTGCATCCGCGGGGTGAAGAGTCGAAGGCGAGGAACCCACCGCCCGCCAGCACGAGCGGGAGGAGGGGCCAGGGCCCGATCCACGGCGCGCTCAGCGCGACGGCGGTGGCGAGGATGACGAACGTGATCTGCCGGAAGTGCCGCATCCGCCCGCTCATCTCCACGAGACGCTCGCGCTCTCACTCCGAGGAGACGAACAGGGAGTGTCGCCCGTCGGGCGGTCATCCTCGTGGCTGAGGCTAGAGCGCGTGGGTAGCCTCGCCCACCGCAGAAGTAGCACGTCCCACTTTCCACGCGGAGCTGCCCATGAGCCCGGCGATCCCCTACACGCCCGAGGAGTACGGCGCCATCCAGCCCGAGCACGAGTGCTTCGACGTCGGGCACGTGGAGCTGATCGCCAAGGCGCCGGGCCTGTGCGAGCACGTGGGGCGGAGGGTGGCGACCGTCGCCGAGACGCGCGCGGCGCTGGGGCTCTGCGGGGTGCCGGCATGACCGCTCTGAGCGACGTCAGGGTCCTCGATCTCTCGAGGCTGCTCCCCGGTGGCTTCTGCTCCCTGCTGCTCGCCGACCTGGGCGCCGACGTGCTCAAGGTGGAGGACACGGGGGCGGGGGACTACGTCCGCTGGTCGCCGCCGTTCTACGCGGGCGCGGAGGAGTCCGCGGGCTCGGCGCTCTTTCTCGCGCTGAACCGCAACAAGCGCTCCATGCGGATCAACCTGAAGACTGAGCCGGGCCGCGAGGTCCTCCTGCGGCTCGTCCGCGAGTACGACGTCGTGCTCGAGTCCTTACGCCCCGGCGTGCTCGACCGCCTCGGCGTGGGCTACGCGTGCGCCGACGGCTGGGTGACGCTCGGAGCCCTGGAGCCCAAGTTCTGGGCCGCGTGGTGTGCGGGCGTCGGGCGGGAGGACCTCGTGGAGCGCCAGTTCGACCGCGTGGGCTCGGAGGCCCACCGCGCGGTGGCCGAGGTCTTCGCCGGGCGGACCCGCGAGGAGTGGCGCGCGTTCGGAGCCGCGCACGACTGCTGCCTGGAGCCGGTGCTCGAGCTCGACGAGGCGCTCCGCTCCGAGCTCGCCCGCGCCCGCGAGATGGTCGTCGGCCTCGACCAGCCCGGCGTCGAGCAGGCGGTGCGGCTCCTCGGGCTGCCCGTCAAGCTCTCGCGCGCCCCGGGTGACCCCAACCGCCTGCCCGGCCCCGCGCTCGGGGAGCACACCGACGAGGTCCTGCGCGGCCTGGGCTACTCCGACGAGGAGCGCGCCCGACTCGCCGCGGCCGGGGCCGTGGCGGGCCGCCCCTCCCCGCCCACCGGCTCCTTCCGCGCGTGAACGGGATGCTCAAGATGGCCGAGCTCGCGGAGCGCTCGGGGGTCTCCACGGGGACGATCAAGCACTACCTGCGCGAGGGGTTGCTCGGCGCCGGCGACGAGATCATGCGCACCTCGCGCAACATGGCCTGGTATCCACCGGAGCTCGTGGACCGGATCCGCCTGATCAAGCAGCTCCAGGAGTACCAGTACCTGCCGCTGCGGGCGATCCGGGAGGTGCTCACCGCCCGCGAGGGCGGGCCCATCCCGCGCGCGGAGGTCGAGGCCCGCCACGCGCTGCCGGCGAATGTCCTCGACCGCCTCGAGGAGCTCGGCATCGTCACCTGCGGCCCGGGCGGCTACCGCCCCGACGACGTGGCGATCCTCGCCGCGATCCGCGTCCTGCTCGACCGCCTGGCCGGTGAGGTCGCGCCCGACCGCGCGGCGGAGATCGTCGCCGCCGGGGCCGAGCCCCTCCGCGACCTCGTGGGCGCGATGCACTCCAAGCTGCTGCTCGCCGAGCTCGAGCGCACCCGAGGCCGTTCCGGCGTCTGAGGAGCCGGTCAGGGGCCGCTCCCCTCAGCGCTTGGAGGCCAGGCGCCGGCGGGCCTGGGCGATCTTCTGCTTGTTCTTGGGGTCCGCGGCCCACTGCTGGGCCTGCTTGGCCAGCCGGCGGCCCTGCGGGGAACGGGCGAAGCCGGCGACGCGGCCGATGAGAGAGGGCATGACCATGAGGCTAACCCCTACGGGCGCGATACGGTCCACGGCGGATGACCCGCGCGCCGGCGGTCGACAAGCGCCGCGTCATCCTCGACGGCGCCGTCCGCGCCTTCGCCCGCCAGGGCTTCCACACGAGCCGGGTCTCCGACATCGCCGACGAGGCCGGGGTCGCCTACGGGCTCGTCTACCACTACTTCACCTCCAAGGACGAGATCCTCCACACGCTGTTTCTCGAGCGCTGGGACATCCTGCTCCGCGCGATCCGCGACACCGACGCCCGCGACGAGCCGGCCCGCGACAAGCTCGGAGCGATCTCCTCGTTCATCGTGGAGTCCTACGCCCGGGACCCCGAGCTCATGCAGGTGATCATCGTCGAGGTCACGCGCGCGGCGAGCACGTTCGGGCGCACGCACCTCGCGAAGATCCGCGAGGCCTACGACCTCATCGCGCACATCGTCCGCCGCGCGCAGGAGCAGGGGGAGTTCCGGACCGACATCACCGCGGAGTTCGCCGCACTCGCCTTCTACGGCGCGATCGAGCAGGTGCTCACCGGGTGGATCTTCGACCTCATCCCCGGGGATCCCGAGCATCTCGAGGAGGCCAAGGAGCTCATCGTGGAGACGATCTGCGGCGGTTTGCGCTTGAATGCGGGCCGATGATGGAGTCCGATCTCGTCAAGCGCCTCCTCTGGACCGGCCTGCTCGCCGGTCTCGGCGCCCTCGCCTCTCTGGCCACCCAGCGCGCCGCCGTCATGATTTGGACGCGCGCTTTCGGGGAAGAGCCGCCGGAGTGACCGAGCCCACCCAGGCTTCCGCGAGCGGCGCCGTGGGCGCCCGCCCCGCGACCGCCTCGTCTTGGGCCGAGCGCGAGGCGGCCGCGCCCCGACCGAGCCCCGCCCCCGAGCCCCGCCCCGCCCCGCGCGGGGGGGGGCGGCCGGGGGGCGGGGGGGGGGGGGGGGGGGGGGGGGGGGGGGGGGGGGGGGGGGGGGGGCGGCGGGGGAGGCACCGGCGGTGTCGGCCTGGGCTGTTCCTGCGAGGG
>JBBSGJ010000018.1:0-20129 GCA_038254195.1 Solirubrobacterales bacterium | reverse complement strand
CGACGAGGACGGCGATCGCGACGGCCGCGAGCAGGACGAGGAGCCCTCGCGCAAGGCTCACGGGCAGAGGCCGTAGAAGTGCAGCAGCACCGGACACGGATGGATCGCGTTCACCGACGGACTGGGGATCGCAGCGGCCACCGGCGCGGTCAGGCTAGACAACTCGGGGACGCTGATCACCGCTCGTCCCTCCACGGCTGGCACCCTCTTCTGCGTGGTGTGGTTCTCGTTGGACAACTCCGTCCTGACCCTCGCGCAGGCGGCGTGCGTCGCCCTTCCCGCCGCGGGTGTTCCCTCGCGGTTGGAGCGGTTCCGGAACCGGAGGTGGGCGCTCGTCCTGCCGCTGTCGCTCGTGATCGTGGTCGTGGGCATCGCGCTCGTGCCCTCCACCGCGAACGTGCTGAGCTGGATCGCGCTCCTGCTGGTGCCCACGGGCGGCGCGCTCGCGCTCGGGTGGGCCGGGCGCGGAGCACGGCCCTGGTTCGCGGCGCTCGCGGCTCCGCTTCTCGTGATCGCCTGGGTCGCGGCCGGCGACCGGATCGGTCAGATCGCCGTGACCCTGCTCATCGTCGGGTCGGCGGTCACGCTCGGACGGCTGCTGGCCGGAGCGGCGCCCCTGGTCGTCCTCAAGGCGGGGGTAGTCGCCCTGGCCACCCTCGACGCCCTCCTGGTCTTCACGAATCAGCTGCAGGCTCCGAACGCGCTCCTGGTCGCGGCGTCGCCCGGCGCCGGGCTGCCGCGCCTGCAGTCCGCGTCGTTCGGCGCCGCGGGCCTCGGCTACGGCGACTTCTTCGCAGCGGCGGTCGTCGGCGGTATCTGCGCGGCCGAGCGGGCCCCGCAGCTGGCGACCGCCGCGGCCATGCTCGCCGCATCGCTGTGCTGGGATCAGCTCTTTCTCGTCTACGACGTGCTGCCGGCGACGATCCCGCCGGCGGTGGCGCTCGTAGGGCTCGAGCTCTGGCGGCGCCGCACCGATCTCCCGCGGCGCCTGCCCCGCCATCGCGCCGGCGCGGCGTGAGCGCCGGTCCTCTCTACCATTCCCCGGGTGGCCCAGCGCGCAGTGGATCGCGAGTGGGCCGAGCATGCGGGCGAGCGACTCGCGGGGGCGGGCTACCGTCGCGGCGGAGCCCGCACCGCCGTCATCGATCTGCTCGGCGAGCAGCACTGCGGGCTGTCCGCCCTGGACATCGAGGAGGCGTTGCGCCACCGCGATCGCAGCGTCGGACGGGCCACCGTCTACCGGGTCCTGGATGAGCTCGAGCGCCTCGGCGTCGTGGCGCGCTTCGAGCTCGGGCACGGGATCGCCCGCTACGAGGCGGTCCGGCGCGACGCCGGACACCACCACGATCATCTCGTGTGCGATGACTGCGGCGAGGTCACCCCGTTCCGCGACGAGGAGCTCGAGCGCGCCCTGACGCGGGTCTCGGAGCGCGTGGCCTTCGTGGTCGATGAGCACGAGGTCGTCCTGCACGGTCGTTGCGGCGACTGCCGCGCCGAGGATCACGTCCCCGGGGTGAGTCCCGTGGCGCGCGCGAGGCCGACGAGCGCGTAGACCGCGACGAGCATCCCGGCGATCGACGCTCCGGCCGCGGTGCCGGCGTAGTAGGACAGGTACAGCCCCGCGATGCCCGCGCCGGCGGCGAGTGCCGCCGCCAGGCCGAGCATGTGGCCCATCCGTCGCGTGAGCAGCCGGGCGCCCGCCGCCGGCGCGATGAGCACCGCGACGACGAGCAGGTTGCCCAGTCCCTGCACCGCGACGAGCAGGGCGAGAGCGAGCAGGATGAGCAGGGCGCCGTCGACGAGCGCCGGGGAGACGCCGAGGCCGGGCGCGTTGACGCGATCGAATCCGACGACCAACAGGCGTCCGTGGAGCGCGCGCAGCGCGACGGCCACGACGGCGACCAGGCCGGCGGCGAGCGCGAGGTCGGTGTCGGTGACGCCCAGCACGTCGCCGAACAGCAGCCCCTGAAGCCCGGCCGGGGAGGCGGGGGAGAGGGCCAGCAACACGCCGAGCCCGAAGAGCGTGGTGATGACCACGGCGACCGCGGTGTCCCGCCCGATGGCCGGGGTACGCCCGGCGGCCGCCACCGCGAGTGCGGCGACGAGAAGGCCGGCCGCGCCTCCCAACAGCAGGGGCAGCCCGAGCAGCGCGGCGATGACGAGCCCCGGCAACAGGGAGTGCGCGAGCGACTCGGCGCTGTAGGACAGGTTGTAGAAGACGACCCAGCACCCGAGCGCCCCGCCGGCGATCCCCAGCAGGACGACCTCGAGAAACGCCCGGCGCATGATCGGCTCATCCCAGGGGCCGAGCACGGCGTGTCCGACCGTCGCGAGCACGACTACGAATGGCCCTCGTGGTGGCGCGGCGGCACGATGGCCCGGCCCCCGCCACCGGGCAGGGCCACGAGCGCGGCGCCATAGGTGGCCTCGAGGACCGCGTGGGTGAGGACGCGGTCCGGAGCCCCGAACGCGACCTGGCGTCCGTTGAGGCAGAGCACGCGGTCCCACCGGCGAGCCTGCTCGACATCGTGGGTGGCGATGAGCACGCCGCGTCCCTGCGCGGCGAGTTGCCCGAGGAGGAGCTCGAGCCGGTCGGCGCTCGTGGTATCGAGCCCGGAGAAGGGCTCATCCAGCAGGACGACCTCGGCGTCCTGGACGAGGGCGCGCGCGACGAGCACCCGCTGCCGCTGGCCCCCCGACAGGTCCCCGAAGGTGATGTCCACCCGGTCCGCGAGCCCCACGGCGGCGAGCGCGGCTCGCGCCCGCTCACGCTCGCGCCTCCCGGGCCGCCTCCACCACGGCAGCCAGGAGATCGCGCCCATCGTCGCGACATCGAGGGCGCTGACCGGGAAGTCCAGGCGTGAGCGCTCGGTCTGGGGCACCACCCCGCACCGCTCCGGTCGCCGGAGGGTTCCCTCCCGGGGTGCGAGCTCGCCGAGAAGGACGCGGAAGAGCGTGGTCTTGCCCCCGCCGTTCGGGCCCAGGACCGCGATCCGCTCACCGGCACGGAGCGAGAAGGTCACGTCGCGCAGGACGGTTTGAGCGCCGTATCCGGCCGACAGCCCCTCGGCTTCAACGAGCTCCGTCGCGGCGGGAGGGGCGGCGGGCGGGGGGTCGCTGACGGTCACAGTCCCGGGATCGTGCACCCCTGACGACCTCCTGTGAAGCCGCGCAGCATCGCGTCGGCGTTGGCTTGCTCCATGCTCAGGTACGTCGCGCCCTGCGAGCCGGCGGGCCCGAGGGTGTCCCCGTAGAGCGTGTGGTCCGACGATGCTCCGCTCTGGCGGGCGATGGCCTGAGCGAGCTTCGGGTTGATCGAGCTCTCGGGGAAGACGGCTCCCACGCCCTCGCGCCTGATGAGCGCGGAGAGCTTGGAGACCGCACCCGCGCTCGGTTGCGCCTGGGTGGTCTGCGAGGGGATCACCGCGCCGATGACCGTGACGCCGTAGCGCCTGGCGAAGTACCCGAACGCGTCGTGGTCGGTGACGAGCTTGCGCTCCTCGGGTGGCACCCGTGCGAAGCACGCGCGGATGCCCTTGTCCAGCGTCCGCAGCCGGCTGAGGTAGGCGGCCGCGTCGCGCGCGTAGACCGCCTTTGCCGCCGGGTCGGCCTGCGTCAGGGCGTCGCGGATCACCGGCACGGTCGCTGCGACGTTCCGGGGGTCGTGCCACCAGTGGGGGTCGTGACTCGAGGCCTCGGGGCCGGATGACTCTCCCGGCAGCTTCGTCGGGGCGTGGGCGCCGATGTCGACGACGGTGGGGCTTCCCCCCGCCTGCTCGACCACCTTGGTCATCCACTTGTCCAGGTTGTCCCCGCTCTCGAGGACGAGCTTCGCGCCCGCGGTCGCCTCCACGTCGGAGGGACGGGGCTCGTAGTCGTGGGGATCGGAGTTGGGCTGGAGGATCTGCGTGACCGCGGCGGCGTGGCCCCCGACCGCGCGGGTGACGTCACCGAGCTGGGTGGTCGTGACGACGACCTGGAGCCGCCCCTGCTTGTCGGCCCCCGGACCCGAGCCCTGACATCCGGCGATCACGAGCGCGAGCATCAGCCCTCCGGCGGGGAGCATGAACGACCGCCTCGGGCCGGCGAGGGCCCGACCGAGGGCGACGAGGGCGAAGACCGCGCCGGTGAGCACGGCGATCGCCGCGCCCGGGGGTGCGTCGAGCTTCACCGACAGCCAGAGCCCGGCGACGCCCTCGACGGCCGCGAGGGTCACGGACGCGATCTGCCACGTCCCGATCCTCGAGCACACGAGCCGGGTGGTCGCCGCGGGGACGACGAGCAGCGCCGTGGACAGCAGGGCGCCGATGGTCGACAGGGCCGCGACCGCCACGAGGGCCACGAGGGCGAGGAGGACCGCGTCCGGGAGCGCCGAGCGCACCCCGAGCGCGCGTGCGGCGGTCGCGTCGAAGCCCGTGGCCGTCCAGCGATGGCCGAGCAGCAGCGTGGCGGCGAGCACGGCCGCGCCCGCCCCCGCCGCCCAGACGACGTCGGAGCCGCTGACCACCAGCAGGCTGCCGAACAGCAGGGTCTCGACGCTGGACCCGGAGTGGAAGACGTCGGACGCGAGGATCACGCCAAGCGCCAGCGCGGCCACGAGGACGAGCGCGGTGAATGAGTCGTACCGCTCCCGGTCGCGCCGCGCCAGCCAGCCCACGCCCCCGGCCACGAGGGCGCCGGTCCCCGCCGCCCCGAGGTGCGCCGCGAACCCGAGACCGTCGGCGAGCACGAGCCCCGGGAACGCCGCCGTGCCGACGGCGTGGGCGAAGAAGGCCAGCCCGCGCAGGACGATCCACGTGCCGACGAGGCCGGCGCCGAGCGCGAGCACCGCGACCTCGAGGACGCCGCGCTGGACGAAGGGGAGCTGGAAGGGCTCGAGGATGGCGGCATCCTACAGAATAATGAGACTCGATCTCGTCTGACTGGCAGGTCCTCTCCCGCCGGGAATGTCGCCTGCAAGGATTCCTGCACCTGGAGGGATTCCCCGAGGTCCCCGGTACGGTGCCGACCGCTTACCAAGCCGAGTCGCGCAGCCCTCCGGGGTCGCGCGAACGGGGGAACCGAGGCGGCCGGGACGTTCCGGCCGCGGGGGCGAATCGCCGGATCTCCGGCGTAGCGTGCGGACGCGAGCCCGACAGCTCACCTCGTAGGCGGACCGGAATTCGACGACGAGGTGCCAGACGGATGACGCAGACCGCGCGCGATCTCGCGTGCCCCGAGCCCTGGGCGGACTCGCTCGCTCACTCGCGTGCGCGACGCCGGGCGGCCGAGCACAACGCCGAGCTCTTCGTGGGGCGCCGGTCGGCCTCCCTCGCCGCCCTCGTCGCGGTCGCCGTCCCCGCCACCGGGACCTTCGTCCTCGTCGCCGCCGCCGGCGCGCCGCCGGCGCAGGCCGCGACGGTGAGGGCCCTGCACAAGGGCGCGCACGGGCCCGCCGTGCGGCGACTCCAGCACCTCCTCGGCATCCACGCCGACGGCGCCTTCGGGCGGGGGACTCTCCGCGCCGTCAAGCGCTTCCAGCGCGCGCACGGGCTCACTGCCGACGGCGTGGTGGGCTCGGCGACCTGGAGCGCGCTCCGCGCCCGGCGGGCGGTCCGGAGCGCGCGGCAGCAGCGTCGTCAGCAGGGAGGAGGCGCCCACGGGCTCTCCCACGCGCAGGTGCGCGAGGTCCAGCGCCGGCTTCAGATCAACGCCGACGGGATGTGGGGCTCGCACACCGGGCGGGCCGTGAAGCGCTTCCAGCGCGCGCACGGGCTCACTCCCGACGGCATCGTGGGGCGGCAGACCTGGGCGGCGCTGCGTGATGGTGGTGGGCGCGGGGGGCGCCGCGCCCACGCCACCCGGACGGGCACGCGGCCGACGGTCCGCACCCTCCAGCGCCTCCTCGGCCTCGCCACCGACGGTGTCTTCGGCCCGCAGACCACGCAGGCGGTCCGGCGCTTCCAGCGCGGCCACGGCCTCACGCCCGACGGGATCGTCGGGCCGGCCACGTGGCGCGCGCTCGGCGTCCGCTCCTCGCGCGTGCTCAAGCCGCGGCCGGCCCACGGCGGCGCCGGGGGCGGAAGCTCCAACGTCGTCCGCCGCGTGATCGCCGCGGGCAACACCATCGCGACCTTTCCCTACCTCTGGGGGGGCGGACACGGCTCCTTCTCCTCCTCGGGCTACGACTGCTCGGGCTCGGTCTCCTACGCCCTGCACGGCGGCGGCCTGCTCTCGAGCCCGCTCGACTCGAGCTCGTTCATGAGCTGGGGCGTGCCCGGGCCGGGCCGGCACATCACCATCTACACGAACCCGGGGCACATGTTCATGGTCGTGGACGGGCGCCGCTACGACACCTCCGCCCAGCGCGAGACGGGCTCCCGGTGGACGCGGACCATGCGCTCGACCGCGGGCTACGTCGTCCGGCACCCCGCCGGCTTCTAGAGCGCCCGCCCGAGCCAGCGCAGGGCCTCGCCCTGGAGCTCGGCGTCGTGCTGGACGGAGCGGTGGTGCCCCCCGGGGACGGCGATGAGCCGCGAGGCGGGGCTCCGCAGCCGCGAGGCGAGCGCGCGGGAGTGGGCGACGGGCACGCGCTCGTTCCCCTCCGCGTGGAGCAGGAGGACGGGGATCCCGAGCGCGAGGTAGCCCCCCATGCTCGACCCGCGCAGCACCCACGGCGCCGGGAGCCCCGCGAGGGCGGCGCGGAGGGGTGAGAGCACCCCGGCGCCGAGCGCGCCGCCCGTCTCCCCGTGGCCGGGGAGATCGACGCACAGGGCCGTCCAGCCCGCGCCGCGGCAGGCCCGCGCCCAGTCGTGATGGGACTCCTTGGCACGAGCCGGCGCCGGGCAGCACGAGCACCGTGCCGCGCGGCTCACCCGGCGGCGTCCACAGCGTCGCGGCCCGCCCGCCCCGGGGCGCGCGCCCCGCCGGGCCCTCGGGGGTCGGGAGGCGCATGTGCGGCATCATGTCGCCTCCCGTGCCCACCGCCGTCGCGCTCGCCGATCACTGGCCCCTCGGGACCCGCCGCACCGCGGCGGGTCACGTCGAGGTCGGTGGCTGCGACCTCGTCGACGTGGCCCGGGAGCTCGGCACCCCCGCCTACGTGGTGGCCGAGGACGACCTGCGTGTCCGCGCACGGCGCTTCGCCGACGGCCTCGCCGCCCGGCGCGCGGGCTCCGAGGTCCTCTTCGCCTCCAAGGCCTTCCCCGCCACGGCGGTGCTCCGCGTCTTCGCCGAGGAGGGGCTCGGATGCGACGTCGCCTCGGGGGGCGAGCTCCACACGGCGCTCCATGCCGGCTTCGACCCGGAGCGCATCACCCTGCACGGCAACGCGAAGAGCGAGGAGGAGGTCGCGTTCGCGCTGCGCGCGGGCGTGGGCACCGTCGTCCTGGACTCCTTCGACGACATCGCGCGCGTCGAGGCTCTCGCCCGCCGCCCGCAGGACGTGCTCATCCGCGTCACCCCCGGGGTGGAGGCCGATACCCACCACGCCGTGCACACCGGGCACGCCGGGTCGAAGTTCGGCATCGGGCTCGGCGAGGCCCGCGAGGCGATCGCCCGCGTCCGGGGCACGGACTCGCTGCGGCTGCGCGGGCTGCACATGCACATCGGCTCGCAGCTCTTCGACCTCGATCCGTTCCGGGCCGGGATCGCCGCGCTCATGTCCCTCGGCGACTGGGAGGTGCTCGACGTCGGCGGAGGGCTCGGCGCGTCCTATCTCCTCCACGAGTCCGCTCCGAGCGTCGAGGCCTACCTCGACGCGGTGGTGGAAGCGGTCCCCCCGGGGCCGAGGATCGTCCTCGAGCCGGGCCGTGCCCTCGTGGCCAACGCCTGCGTGACCCTCTACACCGTCGAGACGGTCAAGCACAACGTCTCGACCTGGGTGGCGGTGGACGGCGGGATGTCCGACAACCTGCGCCCGATGCTCTACGACTCCCGCTACGAGGCCGCGTTCGCGAACCGACGCGGCGAAGGCGATCCGGCGCGCCTCGCGGGCAAGCACTGCGAGTCGGGCGACGTGCTCGTGTGGGACACGCCCCTCGGGGACGCGGTCCCCGGCGACCTCGTCGTGACCCCCGCCACCGGCGCCTATGGCCACGCGCTGGCCAACAACTACAACGGCGTCCCCCGCCCGCCGGTGGTCTTCTGCTCAGACGGGGCCGCGCGCGCGGTCGTGCGGCGCGAGAGCTACGACGACCTGCTCGCCCGTGACCTCTGAGCCCTTCCGGATCGGCCTGCTCGGCCACGGCACGGTCGGCGCCGCCTTCGCGGAGCTGTTGCCGGCGCGGGCCGACCACGTCGCCCACATCACGGGGCGCCGCCCGGAGGTCACCCGGATCCTCACCCGCTCGGAGGGCTCCTTCGCGGAGGTGCTGGAGAACGCCGACCTCGTCGTGGAGCTCATGGGCGGGGTGGAGCCCGCCCGCGACCACGTCCTGCGCGCGATGGCCGCCGGGCGCCACGTGGTGACCGCCAACAAGCTCCTGCTCTCCCAGCACGGCGAGGAGCTGTGGGGCGCCGCGCGCGAGCACGGGGTGCAGCTCCGCTTCGAGGCCGCGGTCGCCGGCGTCGTGCCGGTCATCCGCGTGCTCCAGGAGTCCCTGGCCGCCGCCCACGTCGAGCGCCTGCACGGGATCGTCAACGGGACGACGAACTTCATCCTCTCCGAGATGGCGCGCACGGGCGCGAGCTACGCCGACGCGCTGGGGCAGGCCCAGGCGCTGGGCTACGCGGAGGCCGACCCCTCCGACGACGTCAGCGGACGGGATGCCGCCGCGAAGATGGCGATCCTCGCGCGCCTCGCCTTCGACACCCCCGTCCACCTCGACGAGGTCTGCTACGAGGGCATCGAGCACATCACCCCCGACGACATGCAGTACGCGGAGGGCCTCGGCCTCGGCCTGAAGCTGATCGGAACCGCCGAGCGCATCGACGGTGGTCTCTCCGTCCGCGTGCATCCCGCCTTCCTCTACCCCGGCCATCCCCTGGCCAGCGTCTCGGGCCCGTTCAACGCGGTGACCGTCGAGTCCGACGCGATCACGGAGATCACCATGTCCGGCCCGGGCGCCGGCGGGCCCCAGACCGCCTCGGCCGTGCTCGGCGACGTGATATCGGCGATGATCCCGCCCGCCTGCACCCCCGCCCCGTCGGCCGCGCTGGCGATCGTCGAGGACGTGGCCTCCGCCTTCTACCTGCACCTCGAGGTGGACGACCGGCCCGGCGTGCTCGGACAGGTCGCCCAGATCCTCGGCCTCCAGGGGGTGTCGGTGAAGAGCGTGGTCCAGAAGGGGCTGGGGGAGGGGGCGCGGCTGGTCATGGTCGTGCACCCGGTGCTCGAGTCCCGTTTCTACGCGGCGCGCGATCTGATCAACGCGCTCGACTTCGTCCGCGCGCCCCCGCGCGCCATCCGCGTCATCGAGGAGGAGTTCACGTGATCCGCGCCCGCCGGTGCCAGAGGGTGCGCTAACCCTGCCCGCCCTCATCGAGCGCTTCCGCGACCGGCTTCCGTTCGCGCCGGACGATCCCGTCGTCTCGCTGCACGAGGGCTCGACGCCCCTCGTGCCCGCCCCGCGCGTCTCCGAGCGCGTGGGTGCGCAGGTGTGGCTCAAGCTCGAGGGGGCGAACCCGACCGGCTCGTTCAAGGACCGCGGGATGACGTGCGCGGTCTCCGCCGCGGTCCGCGAGGGCGCCGAGGCGATCATCTGCGCGTCGACGGGGAACACCGCCGCGTCGGCCGCGGCCTACGCGGCGCGGGCGGGGCTGCGCGGCGCGGTCATCGTCCCCGACGGGAGGATCGCCACCGGCAAGCTCGCCCAGGCGCTCATGCACGGCGCGCGCGTGATCGCCCTGCGCGGCGGGTTCGACGAGGCGCTCGCCCTCGTCCGCGAGCTCACCGACAAGCACCCGATCGCGCTCGTGAACTCCGTCAACCCGTTCCGCCTGGAGGGGCAGAAGACCGCGTCCTGGGAGATCGCCGACGAGCTCGGGCCCATCGACGCGCTGGCGATCCCCGTGGGCAACGCGGGGAACGTCACCGCCTACTGGCAGGGCTTCCAGACGATCGGGCAGGCGCCGCGGATGCTCGGCTTCCAGGCCGCGGGGGCCGCCCCGCTGGTCCACGGCGCGCCCGTGGAGAAGCCCGAGACGGTGGCGAGCGCCATCCGCATCGGCCGGCCGGCGCGCTGGGAGGAGGCGATGGACGCGATGACGTCCTCGGGCGGGACGGTCGCCGCCGTGGAGGACTCCGAGATCCTCGCCGCCTACCGCTTCCTGGCCGCCGAGGAGGGCGTGTTCTGCGAGCCGGCGAGCGCGGCGAGCGTGGCCGGGCTGCTGCGCTACGGCGCCGGTGACGCGGAGACCGTCGTCTGCGTGCTCACCGGCCACGGGCTCAAGGACCCGCAGACCGCCCTGGATACCGCGGGGGGCGTGATCCCCTGCGAGCCCGTGCTGGCCGACGTGGAGCGCGCGGTCCTCGGGTGAACCGCCGGCGGCGCGTGCGGGTCCCCGCCTCCTCGGCGAACCTCGGGCCCGGGTTCGACTCCATGGCCGCCGCACTCTCGCTCCACCTCGAGCTCGACGTGGAGGAGACGGGGACGTTCGGGGTGGAGACCGACCTGCCCGTGCCGCGCGATCGCAGCAACGTGCTCGTGGAGGCGTGGGAGCGGCTCGCCCCCGCCGACGGCTTCACCTTCCGGGTCACCTCGCGGATCCCGCTGGCGGGGGGGCTCGGTTCGTCGGCCGCCGCACGGGTGGCCGGGCTGCTGGCCGCCGACCACCTCTTCGAGCTCGACGCGGACGTGCTCGCGCTCGCCGCCGGGCTCGAGGGCCATCCCGACAACGCCGCCGCGGCGCTCCACGGGGGCTTCGTGGTGTGCACGGACGGGCGGGTCGCCCGGGTGGACACGCCCGCCGGCCTGGAGGCCGTCCTGCTCGTGCCGCACGCGGGGGTGGGGACCGCCGAGGCCCGCGCGGCGCTGCCGGCCACCGTCCCGCTGGCCGATGCGGCCTTCAACGCCGCGCACGCGGCGCTGCTCGCTCTCGGTCTCGCCACGGGGGACTGGGACCTCGTGGGCCGCGGCCTGCGCGACCGCCTCCACCAGCCCCATCGGGCGCGGCTCTTCCCCCGCTCGGCGGCGCTGCTGGCGCGCGCGGAGGAGCTCGGCGCCCTCGGCGCCACGCTGTCGGGGGCGGGGCCGTCCGTGCTCTTCTGGTCGCACTACGAGATGACGCGGGGGCTCATGGAGCGCCTCGCGCCCGAGGCCGAGGGCTGGGCCGAGCTGCGGCGCATCCCCTTCGAGCCCCAGGGCGCCGACGTGGTGAGCGTGTGAGCGCCCGGCTGCTCGTCTCGTGCCCCGACGGGCCGGGGATCGTCGCCGCGGTCTCGCGCTTCCTGTTCGAGCGCGAGGCGAACATCACGTCCTCGGACCAGTACTCGACGCACCCGACCGGCGGGCGCTTCCTGATGCGCATGGCCTTCGAGCTGCCCGGCGCCGAGGAGCGGCGCGCGGAGCTCGAGGAGGCCTTCGGGCGCGAGGTGGGCGCTCGCTTCGCGATGGAATGGCGCGTGACGTGGGACGCGGACCCGCGCCGGATCGCCATCCTGGTCTCCCGCGAGGAGCACTGCCTCATCGATCTGCTGTGGCGCGGGCGCCGCGGGGAGCTCGGCGGCGAGATCACCCAGGTCGTCTCCAACCACCCCGACGCGCGGCGCGACGTCGAGGTCGTGGGCGTCCCCTTCCACCACGTGCCGGTGGAGCGCGCGCGCAAGGCGGAGGCCGAGGCGGCGCAGCTCGGGCTCCTGGCCGGCCGGATCGACCTGCTCGTCCTCGCCCGCTACATGCAGGTGCTCTCGGGCGACTTCCTCGCCCGGGTCGGCTGCCCCGTGATCAACATCCACCACTCCTTCCTGCCCGCGTTCGCGGGCGCCGCGCCCTACGAGCGCGCGCGCGAGCGCGGGGTGAAGATCATCGGCGCCACCGCGCACTACGCGACCGAGGAGCTCGACGCCGGCCCGATCATCGAGCAGGACGTGATCCGCGTCGACCACCGCGACACGGTCGCGGACCTCGCCCGCATCGGCCGCGACATCGAGCGGGTCGTGCTCGCCCGTGCGGTGACCCGGCATCTGGACGACCGCGTGCTCGTGGACGGGCCGCGGACCGTGGTGTTCTGAGCCCCGGGCTCGTCGCGTGCGTCCGGATGACCGCTACCGGGGGTGCCCGTGACCGGTGATCTGAGCCACCGCTGCGCCCAGCCGGTCCGGGTCGTGCTGACCACGTACGAGCGCGTCGAGGACCAGTCCGTCCAGCGCCGCGACGACCGCGGGCGCGGCTGTCGCGCCGACACGCTCGGCGGCCACGGCGACGAACCGATCCCGGGCCCGGACGAGCGGCGGGCGAAGCGCGGGGTCGCGCGCGGCCATGAGGAACAGCTCGTAGCGGGCGAGGGTCAGGGTCCGGCCCGGTCCCAGCCAGTGCGCCAACGCGGCCACGGTGGTGCCCGCGAACGCTTCGCCCTCCCGCTCGGCGAGATGGTCGAAGAGAGCCGTGACCATCCCCGCCCGGTCGCCGAAGTGATGGCGCACCGAGCCGTGGGGTAGGCCGGCGGCGTCCTCGGCGGCGCGCACCGTCAGGCTGGCGGCCCCGGATCGACCGAGTAGCTCGAGCGCTGCATCCAGCAAGCGGGTCCGAGACTTCTTCTCCACCTGGAGAAGGGTAGGCGCTACAGTCTTCTCCATGTGGAGAATCGAATCTGAGCTTGACCGGTCGGGCGTGGCCTACGACCGACGGGCCGCCGTGTACGACCTTCTTGTGCGGTCACGGACCTACAACCGGCTGGCGTGGAGCACGGCGCCGGATGACTACGCCCGGTTCGCCGCGGCGGGCATCGCCTCGGCCGAGGGGCCGCTGCTGGAGGCAGCGGCCGGATCAGCGGCGGCGACCGCGGAGCTGCACGCGCACTCGCGGCGTCCGACGGTGCTGGTCGACCGGTCCCGGGCGATGCTCGCACGCGCCGCGCGGCGCATCGCCGCGGCGTGGGATGAGGACGAGCCCGAGGCGCCGGCGCACATCCGCCTCGTGCAGGCCGACCTCCTCGCGCTGCCGTTCCCGGCGCATGGGTTCACCACCGTCCTGGGCCTCGGGCTCACCCACCTCTTCGACGACCTGCCCGCGCTCGTGAGCGCGTTGCGCGCGCAGCTGGCGCCGGGCGGAGAGCTTCATCTCGCCGGGCTCGTCGTCCAGACACGCCGAGGGCGGCGCTACCTGGAGGTCCTGCACCGCGCGGGTGAGGTCGCCGCGCCGAGGACCGCCGAGGAGCTCCACATCGCGCTCGGACGGCCGGCGGACTTCCGCACGATCGGCTGCATGGCCTACGCGACGATCCCTGCCGCCTGACCGCCGCCCCCGGCAAGCACGCGTCCGACAGCGGAAGGGCTACCGGTCCCGCGCGGTCACGGCAAGCTGCCGGCGGCGACGACCCACTGACAGCGCTGGCCGGTGACCGAGGCGATGGCGTCGAAGTCGGCGTCGTAGTGGAGGACGGCGACGTCGAGATCCTCCGCTGCCGCGGCGATCAACAGATCGGGGATCTTGCGCCCGCGCTGACCGCGCTCGGCGAGCAGGCGCTGCACTTGGAGTGCTCGGCGCAGGTGCGCCGCGGTCGTCTCGACGCGGTTGAACGCGTCGAGTGCTCCCACGAGTCGATCCCACTCGTCGGCGTTGTGCGCCGAGCAACCCACTTCGAGGTCGCAGATGCCGGGACGACCGAGTCGACCGGCAGCCGCCAGCGGTTCGACCACCGTGCGCACCTCGGTGCGGCCGAGGCGCTTGAGCACGCTCGTGTCGAGCAGGAAGCTCAGCGCCACGCGTCGGAGCGATCGTCGAGACGAGCGTCGGCGAGCACGTCCAGGGCGGCCGCCACCTGGCGTTCGCGCAGAGC
This sequence comes from Solirubrobacterales bacterium, assembly GCA_038254195.1. Classification (GTDB taxonomy): domain Bacteria; phylum Actinomycetota; class Thermoleophilia; order Solirubrobacterales; family Solirubrobacteraceae; genus JBBQAA01. The sequence goes on along the minus strand of JBBSGJ010000018.1, from coordinate 6,212 downwards.
CGTGGCGCGGCGGAGCGCCTCGTTGACGGTGTCCTTGATCGTCGTCGTGCCGAGCTCGGCCCGCGCCGCGCCGAGCGCGTTCTCATCGAGGTCGATCAAGTGCTTGGCCACCCCGTGAGTATATACGAGGTACCTGCCTGTATAGACGCGGAGATGCTGTCCATGGGGATCGGCTCGCGGGACGGACTCGACCGCCCGTGCGTTCAGTCGGCGAGCTCGTCGATGCGCTGGAGCCAGCCGGCCAGGAGCTCAGCGCACCACGACCCGCGTGCCGAGCGGCACCGTCGCCACAAGGCGGGCGACGTCGGTGCGGCGGGTGCGCAGGCAGCCGTGGGAGACCGCGGCGCCGATCGACGCCTCGTTCGTGGTGCCGTGGATCGCCAGGCGGTCGCCGCCGCCCCAGCCCTGCGCGATCGCGGTCTGGTGGCCGGTGAGGGCGAGCGCACAGCAGCCGTAGGGCGAGCCGCCCGAGAAGCGCAGCCGGTCGGTCACGCCGTAGGTGCCGGTCGGGGTGGGGGTGAGCGCGGCGCCGGTGGCCACGGGGAAGGACTGCATGACCCGGCCCGAGGCGCGCACCGTCACCCGCCGTCGGGCGAGGGAGACGTCGATGCGCCAGTCGGCGGGCTCCACGAGCACGTCGCGCCGGGCGGAGATCCAGCCGACGCGCCCGCCGCGCAGCTCGGGCGCGAGCACTCCCAGCCACGCCCCCCGCTGGGCGATCACCGCGAGGTAGCGCGGGGAGTCGAAGGAGGTGCGGGAGGGGAGGCGCACCAGCACGGGGCCGCCGGGTGCCGACCGGGCGAGCGCCGGCGCGAGCAGACGGACCGACTGTGCGGCCGGGGGGCCGATAGGGACCGGCGGGGGAGCGAAGATCACACTGGAGAAGATCGGCGCGTGGGCGCCGGACCTTCAGGCCCCCGCGGGCGCCCGGGAGTCGCCCTCGACCTCGGCGAGCAGCGCCGCGACGCGCTTGCGCGGCTCGCGGAGCCCGAGCCGGGCGAGCACCTCCTCGGCGATCCGCAGGTAGTCCGTCCCGAGATCGGGCCGGTGGTCGAGGATCGACAGCGCGCGCTCGGCCGACTCCGCGTAGGCGATGGAGGCGCGGATCGTCGTCGGGAAGAGCTTCTCGCCGAAGTGCCGCCCGAGCGACGCGAACGCCTCGCGCGAATGGACCGTGCGCATGTCGGCGATGTTCAGGACCACGCCGAGCCACTCGAGGTCGGGATTGAGCTCGTCGCGCGCCAGGTCGATGACCTGGAGAGCCTGCTCGACGCCCTGCATCGCGAAGTACTGCGCCTCGGCCGAGAGCAGGGCGCAGTCCGCGGCCACGAGCGCGTTGACGGTGAGCAGCCCGAGCGCCGGCGGGCAGTCGATGAGCACCACGTCATAGCGGCGCCGGACGTCCTTGAGCGCCCGCTTGAGCGTGAGCTCCCGGCCCATCTTCCCGCCCAGCACGAGCTCGGCCTCGGCGAGCGTCAGGTTCGCCGGGATGACGTCGTCGTGGATCGCCGCGTCGGCCTTCGCCTGGCCCGTGAGCACGTCGGCCACCGAGGGGCTCGCGTCGGGGGCGACGTCGAAGTAGTCCGAGAGGTTGCCCTGGGGGTCGAGGTCGACGGCGAGCACGTCGAGGCCGGCCCGGCGGAACACGTCGGCGAGCGTCCGCACCGTCGTGGTCTTGCCCGTGCCGCCCTTCTGGGAGAGGACCGCGATGACCGCCGCCATGGACGCGCCAGTCTAGAACCGCCGGGAGGGGGACCGTGGGGAGCGGCGAAAGCCCTACCCATGTCCCTTCTATCTCCCGCGAAGACCGACCTCGAGCGCTGGCTGCTGCGGCGCGGCGTCGGCGCTCTCGTCGCCGATCGCTCCCGCTGCGCGTCCTGCCGGCGGACGCCCCTGGTGGGCGAGGAGGTCTACTTCTATGAGAGCGGCCGCGACAGCGGACGGATGCTCTGCGCGCTCTGCCGCTCCCAGCGCCGCGAGACGCCCGTCGCGTGCGAGCACGTGCGCTCGCCCGAGTGGGGGCACGCCGTGCGGCCCGCCGCCGCCGCGTAGATTTCCGGGCGTGGACCCCGTCTCCGTCGCCGTGACCGTGGATCGTCCGCGCGAGGAGGTCTTCGCCTACCTCGCCGACATCGCCAACCACGCGGAGTTCTGCGACCACTTCCTCACGGACTGGCACCTCACGCGGCTGGACTCCTACGGGAAGGGCGCCGGTGCTCGCTTCCGGGTCGGCGCGCCCCTGAACCGCTTCTCCTGGGCGGACATGACGTTCGTGGACGTCGAGCCGCCCTACCGGATCGTGCAGCACGGGCGGGGCGGGAAGTTCAACCGGATCCGCCAGCGGGGCGAGTGGCGCCTCACCTCGGGCGCGGCCGGGACGACCCGGGTCGAGGTGACGTTCGAGACGGCGCCGCGGCTGCCCTCGGACCGCCTCATGGAGGTTCTGGCCGGTCGCGGGTGGTTCAAGCGCAAGCTCTCGCGCGCCCTCTCCCGGCTCCGCGCCATCCTCGAGGAGGACCGCGGGCGGGGCACCCGGCCCACCGTGGGCGGTCGGTAGCCTCCCCCGGCGTGCGCCGCCTCGCCCTCGCGCTGACGCTCGCCCTCGCCGTCGTCGCCCTCGCGGGTTGCGGCAACGAGGGGGGGGCCTCCACCCAGGCCGACACGGAGGGCCTGTACCTCGCCGCGGACGGCCTGAAGTACCAGATCCAGCTCTCCCGCGAGCTCAACCCCTCGCTCGTGGAGGACTCGGAGCTCCTCCGGGGCGTGCCCGCCGCGGAGACGAAGCTCAAGCCCGACGAGGTCTGGTTCGGGGTCTGGCTGCGGGTGGAGAACGACGGCAAGGCCCCCCACACCTCGTCGGACAACTTCGAGATCACCGACACACAGGACAACCACTTCGAGCCGCTGACCATCGACCCGACGCAGAACGCCCTCGCCTACCGCGCCCGGGCCCTCGCGCCTGCGGACCTCTACCCCGAAACGGATTCCGTGGCCGCGACCTGCTGCCCGCGCGAGGGCGCGATGCTGCTGTTCAAGCTCAACCGCGCCGTGTACCAGAACCGGCCGCTCGAGTTCGACATCCTGACCACGAACGTCCCGGTGCGCACCGAGGCGACCGTCGAGCTCGACCTGTGAGCGAGGACCGGCCCTGGGACGGCCCGGACCCGCCGGGCCGGCCCGACCTCACCTTCCCGCCCATCCCCACCGCCATCGCCATCTTCTTCGCGGTCGGCGCCCCGATCGTCTTCGGCGGGATCTCCCTGGGTGTCATCCGCGACGGCGCCCCCCGCGTCTCCATCATGGTCATCGGCCTGCTCGTGGGGATCGCCGCGGGGATCATCACGTTCCTCGCGCTCGCCCGGGCGCGCGACCGGCGCGAACGCTCCTAACGCCGCTTCAGCCCGGCCAGGAGGATCTCGCGCACGGGGGGGGCGGCCACCGCGCCCCCGGCGCCGGCCTCCACGAGGAGCATTCCCGCGGCGACCCGCGGGCGTCCGGCCGGGGCGAAGGCCACGAACCACGCGTCGGTCTGGCGGACCGGGCCGCCCGTGGTGCCCGTCGTGTCGTCGAGCTCCGCGGTCCCCGTCTTCCCGGCGACGGAGACGCCGGAGATCGCCGCCGCCGTGCCCGTCCCCGTGGTCACGACGCCCCGCATGAGCGCGTTGACCTTCTTCGCGATGCCGGCGGGAACGGCGCGCACGGCGGGGTGGCGCTCGCCGGCGAGCAGGGTCAGCTCAGGTCGCCGGCCGCCGTGGGCGATCGTCGCGGCCACGAGGGTCATCTGGAGGGCGGTGGCCTGCACGAGGCCCTGCCCGATCGCCGACGAGCCGGTCTGGAGGTCGTCGGCCAGCGAGTTGGCGGGGATCGTCGAGGTCTTCGCCCCGGTGATGCCGACCGGCGCGTTGAAGCCGAACGCCTCGGCGGCGCGGACGAGCCGGGGGCCGCCGAGCTTCGCCCCCAGGGGCGCGAAGACGGAGTTGCACGACACCGCGAAGGCGTGCGCGAAGGAGCCGCCGCAGGCCTCGCCGTTCGCGTTGGAGAGAGTCCGCCCCTCGAGGACCGCGCCGGTCTGGATCGGAAACAGCGTGCTGGGCTTGACGATCTGAGCCTCCAGGGCGCCCGTGGCGGTGACGATCTTGAAGGTCGAGCCCGGGGGCTGGAGGGCGGAGAAGGCCAGGCCGGCGAGGGCGAGCACCTCGCCTGTGCGTGGGTCGACGGCGGCGGCGCCGCCGAGGCGGCCGGCGAGCGCGGTGATCGACGCGCGCTCCATGTCGAGGTCGATGGACGTCCGCACCGCGCGCGCGGGGACGGGCCGGGTGCGGACGAGGATGCGCAGCCCCGCGCGCAGCTCGCCGCCGGGGCGGCCGACGAGTCGCGCCTGGAAGATCCGCTCGAGCCCCGAGGAGCCCACGAGCGTCGCGGGCGGATAGCCCAGGGCGAGCAGGCGGGGCGCGTCGGCGGCAGGCGGGCTCTCGAGCTGGCCGACGACCTCTGCCGCGGTGGTCGCGACGGGCGAGGAGCGGTTGCTTCCCCGGGCCAGCGGCGTGCCGTCCCGGGCCAGGAGGGCGGCGCGGACGGGGAGCGAGGTGCGCCGCGAGAGCCGCTCCCCGGCGCGCAGCCCCGGGAAGACAAGCGCGCGGCTCCAGGCCACCTTCGCGTCGTGCACGGGCAGCGTGAGCACGCCGCGGAGCTGCCCCCACAGACGGGTGCGCAGGACGAATCCGACCTGCACGCGCCCGCCGGTGCGACGCGCCTTTCCGGGGCGGGCGGCCAGGAGCGTGGCGGTGGCGCGGGCGGCCGTGTTCAGCGCCGTGAAGGAGGCGAGTCCGACGCGGCCCCGGCTCGGGGCGTCGAGCAGCGCGTAGGCACCGCGCCAGTCGCCCCGGGCCCACGCCGCGGCGAAGTCGCGTGCCGCGGCACGGTCGGCGCGCTGCGGGGCCGTGCCCGCCCGGAGGCCGCCGAGAAAGGCGAGCGCGGCGGCGGCGCCGAGGGGCAGGGCGTGGGTGAGGATGCGCCGCCGGCGGCCCTCGAGCAGGGAAGAAAGGGCCGGACGCACGACGGCAGGGTAAGCGGAGACCCGGACCCATGACCACGCTCGACTGGCTCATCGTCGCCTTCACGCTGCTCTTCGCGGCCTACGGCTTCCTGCAGGGCTTCGTCATCGGCGCGCTGTCGCTTGCCGGGTTCGCGCTCGGCGCGGTGCTCGGCACGCGCTTCGGCCCGGCCCTCCTGTCCCAGGGCTCGCGCTCGCCCTACGCGCCCCTGTTCGGGCTGGCGGGGGCGCTACTGGCGGGCGGGATCCTCGCCTCGGGGCTCGAAGGGGTGGGGGCGCGGTTGCGCCGCTGGATCCGCCTGCCGGGCTTCGGGGTGCTCGACGGGCTGCTCGGCGCGGTGCTCACCGGGGTGGTGGCGCTCGGGATCGTGTGGATCACCGGCGCGGTGGTGGTTCAGGCCGCGGGTCCGGGCGACGTGCGCCGTCAGGTGCGCGGCTCGGTGGTCCTGCGCCGGCTCAACGATCTCCTGCCGCCGAGCGGTCCCATCCTCCACGCGCTCGCGCGCCTGGACCCGCTGCCGTCGGTGCGCGGACCGGAGGCGGCGGTCGGGCCGCCACCGCGGGGCATCGGACGCGATCCCCAGGTGCGCGCGGCGCGGGCGAGCGTCGTGCGGGTGCTCGGAACGGCGTGCGGGGTGGGAGTGGAGGGCTCGGGCTGGGTCGCGCCCGGCGGCCTGGTCGTCACCAACGCGCACGTCGTGGCGGGCGAGGAGGACACGACCGTGCAGGCGCGCGGGGAGGGCGACCGGCTCGCGGCCCGGGTCGTCGTCTTCGATCCCCGTATCGACATCGCGCTGCTGCGGGTCAAGGGGCTCGCCGCGCCGGCGCTCCCGCTGGCCCGGGCGGCGGTGACCGGCGCGGGCGCCGCGGTCCTCGGCTTCCCTGGCAACGGCCCCTTCCGGGTGCGCTCCGCCCGACTCGGCGCAACCCGGAGTGTGCTCACGCAGGATGCCTACGGGCGCGGCCCCGTCCGCCGCTCGATCGTGACGTTCCGGGGGCTCGTCCGGCACGGCAACTCGGGTGGCCCCCTCGTCGACGCCCGCGGTCGCGTCGCCGGCACGGTCTTCGCCTCGGTGATCGACCGCCGCCCGGGCGGCTTCGCGGTCCCGGACGCGGTGGTCCGGGCCGCGCTGCGGCGGGCGGGCCGGGCGGCGGTGGG
>JBBSGJ010000017.1:0-20649 GCA_038254195.1 Solirubrobacterales bacterium | reverse complement strand
CGATCTCCGAGCTGGCCCGCGTGCTCGCACCCGGCGGACACGCCATCGTGACCGCCGACAACCGCTGGCGCCTCAACGCGCTGGTCGAGCCCGTCCAGAGCCCGCTGGTGGGGCCGCTCCGCCTTCTGTGGCACGTCGGGCGGCCGCGTCGCCCGCGCTCACCCGCGGCCACGGCGCGGATGCACTCGCCCCGGCGCCTGGACCGGATGCTCCGCGAGGCGGGGCTGGCGCCGTCCCGCCGCACCACTCTGGGATATGGTCCGTTCACGTTCCTCGGACGCGCGATACTCCCCGACAGGCCCGGGCTGCGCCTGCATCTCCGGCTGAAGCGGCTGGCCGCCCGTCGCGTCCTGGGCCTGGACTGGACGGGCTGGCACTACGTCGTCTGCGCGACGCGAGCAGGCTGACGGGCCGACCGGCGTGATCCAGGCCCCTCGCCGAATCCGTGTCGCGGCGCTCGCGCTCTGCCTCTCGGCGCTCGCGCTCGTCGCGCCCGTCGGAGCCCGCGCAGCGCCGTCCCGCGCGGCGACCTACCGCCCGGGTGTCGTGCTGGTGGGCTTCCGTCCCGGCGTGTCGGCCGCTCGGCAGCGCGCGATCCGGGCCGCGGTGGGAGCGCGCGGAGCCAAGGTGCTCCTCCGCGGGGCGCGGCGCACGGCGCTCACCCGCCTGCGCGTCCGTCCGTCGCGCATGCGGGCGGCGATCCGCGCGCTGCGGCGCGATCCTCGCGTCCGCTACGCGGAGCCCGACTACCTGCTCCACGAGAGCGCGGCGCCGAACGACCCCTCCTTCTCCCTCCAGTGGGGGTCCCGGAACACCGGGCAGCTCGTGAACGGGGTGAGCGGGACGGCCGGCGCCGACGACCGCGCGCTCGCGGCGTGGGGGGTGGCGACGGGCACCCCGGCGGTCGTCATCGGCGAGGCGGACAGCGGCGTCGACTACAACCATCCGGATCTCGCCGCGAACGTCTGGTCGAATCCGGGGGGTGTCGGCGGCTGTCCCGCCGGCACCCACGGCGAGAACATCGTCGCCCAGACGTGCGATCCGATGGACGACGAGACGCAGTACGGCGGCCACGGGACCCACGTCGCCGGGATCCTCGGCGCGGTCGGCAACAACGGGCGCGGGGTCGCGGGGATGAACTGGTCGACGAGCATCCTGCCGGTCAAGTGGCTGGACGCGAGCGGCTACGGCTCCACGAGCCAGCTCATCGCCGCGCTGGACTGGCTGATCCGGGCCCGGCAGGCCGGGGTCAACCTCAGGGTCGTCAACGAGTCGGCCACGTTCGTGGGCACCGCCTACTCGCAGGCGCTGGCGGACGAGATCGACCTCCTCGCCGCCAACGACATCCTCTTCGTCACCGCCGCGGGCAACACCGGTGACGACAACGACGACCCGGCGCGACGGCGGTATCCCTGCGGCTATGACCGGCCCAACGAGATCTGCGTCACGGCCAGCAACAGCAGCGATCAGCTCCCAAGCTGGGCCAACTATGGTGCGACGACGGTAGATCTCGCCGCACCGGGGGACAACATCTACTCCACGCTGCGCAACGGCACGTACGGTTACGTCAGCGGCGGTTCGATGGCCTCGCCGCAGGTCGCGGGCGCCGCCGCGCTGATCCTGTCGCAGGGCTACCGGTCGGCCACCGCGCTGCGCTCCGCGCTCCTCGACAACGTCGATCCGCTGCCCAGCCTGGCCGGGAGGGTCCGCACGGGCGGTCGGCTGGACGTCTGCAAGGCGCTCCCGGGCTGCGCGACACCGGCGCCGACCGCGACGTTGGGCACGGCGAGCGTCGGCGCGGCCGCGGACGTCATGACCGCCGACCGCAAGCGGGTCAACCCCTACTCGCTGACGACGTCGGGCACGGTGAGCCGCCTCACCGCCTATCTCCAGCCCAGCGGGGACGTCGGCCAGCAGCTCGTGAAGGGGGTCCTCTACGCGGACGCGGGCGGCGCCCCCGGGCGCCTGCTCGCCGCCTCGAGCGAGCTCACCTTCCACAGCACGGACCGGGCGGGCTGGTACGACCTGCCCCTCGCCACGCCGCTCGCCCTGGGCCCGGGCCGATACTGGATCGGGCTCATCAGCGGCAACACCGCTCGGGTTGCCGCCTTCCGGTGGTCGAGCGTCGCCGGGAGCCGCGCCTACGACGTGAACTCCTACGCGTCGGGGCCCAGCGATCCGTTCGGCTCCGCGACGACCGACGCCGAGCAGATGTCGATCTACGCCACCTACACCCCGGGCACGGCGACGGTCCCGGTGAGCAGCGCGCCGCCCACGGTGTCGGGCACGGCGCAGACGGGCCAGACGCTCACGGTGGCGAACGGGTCCTGGTCGGGGACGCCGACGGCCTACGCGTACGCGTGGCGCCGTTGTGACGCGACGGGGTCGGCGTGCACGGCGATCGGGGGCGCGACGGGACAGCGCTACGTGGTCGGGGCCGGCGACGTCGGCGCGACGCTCCGCGCGGCGGTGACGGCCTCGAACTCTGCGGGCGCGTCGGCGCCGGCGTCCTCCGCGCCCACGGCGGTCGTCACCCAGTCCGCTCAGACGGTGGGCAAGACCACCGTCGGTGCCTCCACGGACAGCTTCGCGCCCGACCGCAAGCGGGTGAACCGCTACTCCGCCGGTTCGAACGGAGGGACGCTCACCGGGATGCGGATCTACCTGGCGCCGACCGGCGTGAGCGGCCAGCAGGTGCTCAGAGGCGTGGTCTACGCCGACGCAGGCGGCGCGCCCGCCGCGCGGCGGACGGTGACGAACGAGCTCACCTTCCACAGCACCGACGCCCCGGGGTGGTACGGCCTCACGTTCCCCGGCTCGGTGACGATCCTCGCGGGCGACGTGTGGATCGGCGTGATCACGGGGCCGAGCAGTAACGTGGCGGGCTTCCGCTGGGATCCTGTGACCGGGAGCCGCGACTACAACGCGAACGCCTACGCCGCCGGCGCGAGCGATCCCTTCGGTCCGCTCGGCGGGAGCGACAGCGAGCAGATGTCGCTGTACGCCACCTACACGCCGGGGTAGGGGTGCCGGAGGGGGCACGCGAGCGGCGGGGGGGGTCCGCCGCCCGTGCGTGACGTACCCTCCGCCGCGTCGTGCACGCTCCGCCCGTCCAGCGCCTCATCACCGAGCTCGGCCGGCTGCCGGGGATCGGCGGGCGGACCGCGCAGCGCCTGGCGTTCCACATCCTGCGCGCGTCGGAGGAGGAGGCGCTCGCCCTCGCCGACGCGATCCGCGAGGTCAAGGCCCGCATCGGCGTCTGCGAGGTGTGCTTCAACCTCGCCGAGGGCCCGCGCTGCCGGATCTGCGAGGACGCCCGGCGCGACCCCGCCGTGATCTGCGTCGTCGAGGAGCCCGGGGACGTCATCCCCATGGAGCGCACGCACGAGTTCTCCGGGCGCTACCACGTGCTCGGAGGGGCCCTCTCGCCCATCGACGGAGTCGATCCCGAGGACCTGCGCCTCGCCGAGCTGTGGGCGCGGATGGAGGGCGGTGAGGTACGCGAGGTCGTCCTGGCCACGAACCCCACGACCACGGGCGAGGCGACGGCCCTGCACATCGCCGACACGCTGCGCGAGCGCGCACCCGACGTCGCGGTCACCCGCCTGGCTTCAGGCCTCCCGGTGGGGTCGGACCTGGAGTACGCGGACGAGCTGACGCTGGGCCGCGCCCTGTCGGGGCGCCGGGCGGTGTAGGCGTCGGGTAATACCAGCGCCCGCGGGACGCTGGACGCGCTCCATGCGTCTTTGCACCACTTCGATCTGGTGTCCGCGCGAGGCGCGATCATCTTCTGGTGAGCGTGATCGACGACGCGATCAGCGCCTTCGGCCAGACGGTCGCCGCCCGCTTCGCCACGGGCGGCGGCGAACCGGAGGATCTGCTGCGCGGCCCCTTCGAGCAGCTGATGGCTCACGTCGCCGCCGAGGTGTCCGTGGGTCAGGTCGTGCTGGCCGGCGAGCATCACCTCGCCGAGGACCGGGTCCGCCCCGATTACGCGGTCTACGCCGGGGGTGCTCTGGTCGGCTTCGTCGAGCTCAAGGCACCGGGGAAGGGCGTGGACGCCCCCCGGTACAAGGGTCGCGACCGGCGCCAGTGGCAGCGACTCGCGTGCCTGCCGAACGTGCTGTACACCGACGGCCAGGACTTCGCCCTGTATCGGGACGGAACCAGGATCGGCGAGGTTGCCCGCCTCGATGGCGACGTCACGGCGGCGGGTGCCGGGCTGCGCGTAGCCGACGGTCGCCTCACCTCGATCGTCGAGGACTTCCTGCGCTGGAAGCCCATACCGCCCCGGCGGCCGCGAGAGGTGGCGAGCGTGACGGCACGGCTCTGTCGCGTTCTCCGGGACGAGGTCAAGGAATCACTCGACACGGGGACGCTCGGGCTCCAGGATCTCGCGCGCGATTGGCGGCGGCTCCTCTACCCGGACGCCACCGACGACGAGTTCGCCGACGGTTACGCGCAGACGGTCACGTTCGCGCTGCTGCTGGCCCGCGTCGAGGGCATCGCGCTCGCGGGACGCGACCTGCGCGACGTGGCCGACGATCTCGGCAGTCGTCACACCCTCATGGCGCGCGCACTGTCGGTCCTTACCGACCCCACCGTGCTTCCCAAGCTCGCCGTGTCCGTGGAGACGCTCCAACGCGTGCTCTCCGTACTCGACTGGCCGAAGGTGAGCAGGTCAGACCCGGCGGCCTGGCTCTACTTCTACGAGGACTTCCTGGAGGAGTACGACCCGCGGTTGCGCCGGCAGACGGGGAGCTACTACACGCCGATCGAGGCGGTGGACCCGATGGCTCGCATGGTCGAGGATCTCCTCCGGACCCGGCTCGGGCATGTCGAGGGCTTCCGTTCGCCCGGTGTGACCGTGATGGACCCGGCCGCGGGGACCGGCACCTTCCTGTTCCGGATCGTCGACCGCATCGCGTCGGCGATCAGGTCTGACGAGGGACCCGGGGCGGTGGGGCCGGCGTTGCGGAAGGCCGCCGGGCGACTCGTGGGGTTCGAGCTCCAAGCCGGCCCGTTCTCCGTCGCCGAGCTTCGGCTCGCGACCGAGTTCAACCGACAGGGCGCCATCCTCGGCCCCGACGAGCTCCGCCTCCACCTCACGGACACGCTGGCGAACCCGTTCGTCGAGGAGACACAGCTCGCGGCGACCTACCGCCCGATCGCCGAGAGCCGGCAGCGGGCCAACGAGGTCAAGCGCGCCGAGCCGGTGGTGGTCGTCATCGGCAATCCGCCGTACAAGGAGCGCAGTCGCGGTCTCGGCGGCTGGGTCGAGCAGGGGGCGCCCGGGACCGGAGCCGCGCTGCTCGACGACTTCCGCCCTCCGCCGGAGCTCGGTCTCGGGCCGCACGTGAAGCACCTCTACAACCTCTACGTCTACTTCTGGCGCTGGGCGACCTGGAAGGTCTTCGAGCACCACCCAGGCGACGCCGGCGTCGTCGCCTTCGTCACGGTGGCGGGATTCCTCAACGGCCCCGGGTTCGCCGAGATGCGTCACCACCTGCGGCGGTGGGCCGACGAGATCTGGGTCGTGGACTGCTCGCCCGAAGGCCACCAACCTGACGTCCCCACCCGCATCTTCGCGGGGGTGCAACAGCCGATCTGCATCACGATCGCGCTGCGGGATCGTTCCACCGGCCCCGATATGCCCGCCCCGGTGCGCTTCACGTCCGTCGCAGGCACGCGTGCCCAGAAGTTCGAGCAGCTCGCCACCCTTGAGCTCCGCGATCACTCCTGGGCGACCTGCTCGGAGGCGTGGCATGCGCCCTTCCGTCCGCAGAGTGCGAAGTCGTGGTCCTCCATGCCCGCCCTCGACGACCTGCTCGCCTGGTCGGGGTCGGGGGTGATGCCCGGGCGCACGTGGGTGGTCGCGCCTTCACCGGCAGTGCTCCGTGAGCGCTGGCACGGGCTCGTCATGGCGCCGGTTGATGCCCGCGCCGTCCTCCTGGCCGAGCACGCGAGAGACCGCACGATCCACACCAAGCTCTCCGACAACCTGCCCGGCTACGCGACGCTGGGCCCGCTGGCGACCGAGAGTGGCGAGTCGGCCGAACCCGTGCGCTACGAGGTCCGGACGCTTGATCGTGCCTGGATCATCCCGGACAAGCGGGTGATCAATCAGCCCAATCCGAGCGTCTGGCAGGTGCGGGACGCGCTGGGGCAGGTGTTCCTCACGGCTTCCGCGGACATCGCGCCCACGGCGGGACCAGCCAGCACGTTCTCCCGCTTCGTCCCTGACCTTCATCACCACCATGGCCGAGGGGGTCGGGTCTATCCGCTCTGGCTCGACGCGGCCGGGTCGGTGCCCAACGTCGTCCCCGGGCTTCTCGGCCATCTCGCCACGGTTCTGGCGGGCGAGGTGACGGCTCCCGATCTCGTCGCCTATATCGCCGGCTTGTCGGCGCACCCGGGCTACGTCGAGCGCTTCGGAGCGGATCTCGAGCTGCCCGGCCTGCGGATCCCGGTCAGCGCCGACGCCGTCCTCTTCGCTCGGGCGGTCGGTCTCGGTCGCCGGGTCATCTGGCTGCACAGCTACGGCGAGCGGTTCGCGGACGCCGGCGAGGGACGTCCGCCCGGACCGCCGCGCGTGACGGGCGAGGATCGCCCCCTCGTCATGACCGGGATCCCCGACGACGAGGCCGGGATGCCCGAGATGATCGGGTTCGATCTGGCGAGCGGGACGCTCGCGGTGGGAGCGGGACGGGTGACGGGTGTCACCGAGGCGATGTGGGAGTACGAGGTCTCGGGCTACAAGCTGCTCCGCCGGTGGTTCAACCGGCGCAAGCGGGAGCCCGAGGGTCGCCGGTCATCGCCTCTGGACGACATCGTCGCGCGGAGCTGGGCCTCCACCTGGACGAGTGAGCTCGTGGACCTCCTGCACGTCCTGGCCCTACTGATCGAGCTGGAGGCGGAGCAGGCTGCGGTGCTCGACGAGATCCTCGAGGCCCCCCTGGTCACGGTGGAGGGCCTGACCGCCGCCGGGGTGCTGCCGGTCACGGACCGACCCACGGCGGAAAAGCCCCCACGCCAGGCTCAACTCTGACGACGCCGGCAGTGGAGCAGGACGTGCGAGCTCAGGCGGGGCTCGCCACCGCGAGGCCCTCGGCGGCGGCCGCGGCGAGCTGGTCGGCGTCGTAGGAGACGAGCACGAGGTCGTCGAGTGCGAGCTCGAGCGCGGTGGCGAGGTGCAACGCGTCCAACGTCCGCTGAGGCGGTTTCCACGCCTCCATGGCCCGCTTGCGGATCGACGAGGTCATCGGCACGAGGACGAAGTTCCGGACGAGAGCGGGAATGCGCGATGGGACCGCCGCGGCCCGCCTCCTCAGCGTGCACGCCATCTCCACCTCGAGCAACTCGGACGAGACGACCGTCCCGCTTCCCTCGAGCTCTCGGCGGAGCGCGGTCGTCTCGCGCTCGGGGATGAGGAGCTTGACCGCTGCGGACGCGTCTATGTAGACAGGTTCCCCGTTCACCGCTCGCCACGGGCCCAGTCGAGGTCCGCGCTCAGAGCGTGGGACTCGTCGACCGGCTCGTCCAGCCACGGCAGATCCTCGAAGTGGGCGATCGCCGGTCGGGACCCGGGGAAGTCGAGCAGGCGCCTCCGCACCCGGTCGTCCAAGACGACAGGGTTGCGGGCGAGCAGCGCCTGGGCCCCGAGGATCGCCAGGCGGCGCACCTGTCCGGCCTCCGACCGACGCTCGCGCTCGCCGAGGAGGTCACGCGAGGCCTCGAGCGCCTCCGCGAGCTCCGCGTCCTTCACCACGCCGATCCTCGGTGATCCCATAACCCGATGTTACACTAGGGTGTCACACATCAGCGGGTCGCTTCGCGGAGGGCCAGCGCGCGGGCCGCAGCCTCCTCGAGGCGGGGGCGGGGGAGCGCTCCCTTCGTCGCGGCGGCGAGGACGGCGCGGAAGACGCCCCTCGCGTCGGCCGCCGTGCCGTCGACGAGGACGAGGTCGATCCCCGCCCGCAGGGCGTCGACCGCCACGGCGCCGGGCGGCCGTCTCGTCACCTGCACGAGCGCGCCGAGCTCGGGCGAGACCGCCGCCCCCGCGAAGCCCGTCTCGCCGCGGAGGAGTCGCACGTCCGCCTCGGGCAGCAGCGCCGCGGGGGTCACGCCGTCGAACGCGGCGTAGAGCGCATTCGAGACCTGTATCCCCGGCACGCGCGGGGCGAGGGCGCGGAAGGGGGCGAGGTCCCGGCGCCGGAGCTGGGGGAGCCCCTGCCCGACGGTTGCCGTGGTCACGTCCGGGTCCGCCGAGGCGGCGCCTTCGCCCGGGAAGGAGCCCGGCACCGGGGCGAGCCCACCGCGCGCGAGCCCGGCAGCCTCGGCGCGCGCCGCCCGCGCCACGCGCGCCGGGTCCTGGCCGAAGGAGCGCGGCGCCACCGCGCCGGCCGGGACCGAGACGTCGGCCGGCGGCGCCAGGACGGCGCGGGCGCCCTGCGCCCGCAAGGCCCGCGCGGCGCGCTCGGCGGCGTCCCGGAGCTGGGCGGCGGACTGGTCGCCCCGCCGCGAGGCCGGCGGCAGCCCGAGCTCGTCGGCCCGCGCGAGGACCCAGGGCCCGGCGGGTCCGCCCGTCCCCAGCACCCCGCCCCACGCCCGCGGGCCGAGGCGCGCCGTCGGCCCGTCGCCCGGCGCGGCCACCACCAGCACCCGCGCGGCGAGCGCCTCGAGCGACAGCTTCCGCACCGCGGCCAGCGCCTCCTCGGGCGGCTTCGTGGAGGGGCGGGCGGGGGTCGTAACCCGGCGGGCGGGGGTCGTGGCCGTGCGCGAGGTGGTCGTCGCCATGCGCAGCGCCGCCGCGTAGCGGCCTCCCCCGCACGCGGTCAGGAGGAGGGTCGCGGCGAGGGCGAGGCCGAAGACCCCGCGACTACCCTGGCTGGTCGTGCCCGCGACCGTCGTCATGAAGTTCGGCGGGACGTCGGTCGCTGACGCCGGGCGGCTCAAGCGCGCGGCGCGCCGCATCGTCGCCCAGAAGGAGCGGGGCCTGCGCGTGGTCGCCGTCCTGTCGGCCCGCGGGAAGACCACCGACGAGCTCATCGCCATGGCCTCGGAGGTCTCCCCGACCCCCGACGCGCGCGAGATGGACATGCTCCTCTCCACCGGGGAGCGCCAGTCATGCGCCCTGTGCGCCATGGCCATCCACGACCTCGGCCACCGGGCGATCTCGCTCACCGGCTCCCAGGCCGGCATCGTGACGGACACCTCGCATACGAAGGCAAGGATCCTCGATGTCCGGGCGGACCGCATCACCGCCGCGCTCGACGAGGATGCGATCGTCCTCGTGGCGGGCTTCCAGGGCGTCTCCACCTCCCACGACGTCACCACGCTCGGCCGGGGCGGCTCGGACACCACCGCGGTCGCCCTCGCCGCCGCGGTGGGCGCCGAGGTCTGCGAGATCTACACGGACGTAGCAGGGGTGTTCTCGGCCGATCCGCGAATTGTGCCCAACGCACGGAAGCTGTCCCAGATCTCCTTCGAGGAGATGCTCGAGATGGCCTCGAGCGGGGCCAAGGTGCTCCAGCTCCGCTCGGTCGAGTACGCCCGCAACCACGGGGTGCGGATCCACTGCCGCTCCTCGTTCGAGGAGCGGCCGGGGACGGTTATCGTGAGCGAGAAGGACACCATGGAGCACCCGCTCATCACCGCCGTCACCCACTCGACCGAGGAGGCCCGCGTCACGCTCGTGGGGGTTCCCGACGAGCCCGGCGTGGCGGGGCTGATCTTCACCTCGCTCGCCGACGCGAACGTCAACGTGGACATGATCGTCCAGAACGAGCCCGTCACCGCCGACACCCGCGCGGAGATCTCCTTCACGGTGCCGACCGACGATCTCCGGGCCGCCCGGGACACCCTCGAGCCCATGATCGGGCGGGTCGTCCGCGATCTCGAGACCGACGAGTCGATGGGGAAGGTCTCCATCGTCGGGGCGGGGATGCGCTCGCACCCCGGCGTCGCCGCCACCGTCTTCCGCACCCTGGGCGACCAGGGCATCAACATCCAGATGATCTCCACGTCGCCCATCAAGATCTCCTGTGTGATCGCGGTCGACCGGGTCCGCGACGCCGTGCGCGGCCTGCACGCGGCCTTCGGGCTGGGCGACGACGGCGTGCAGACCGAGCGCCCCTTCGAGGCGAGGGCATGAGGGTCGCGGTCGTCGGCGCCACCGGCGCGGTGGGCCGGAGCATCCTCGAGCTGCTCGAGCAGCGCTCCTTCCCGGCCGACGAGGTCATCCCCCTCGCCTCCGTCCGCTCCGCGGGCTCCGAGCTCCGTGGCCTCCGGGTCCGCGAGCTGCGCGAGGAGGAGCTCGCCGGAGTCCACCTCGCCCTCTTCTCCGCGGGCGGATCGGTGTCGGAGGAGTGGGCGCCGCGCTTCACCGAGGCGGGCGCGATCGTGGTGGACAACTCCTCGCGCTGGCGGATGGAGCCCGACGTGCCGCTCGTCGTCGCCGAGGTCAACCCCCAGGCGCTCGACGCGCACCGCGGGATCGTCGCCAACCCGAACTGCACGACCATGCAGGCGATGCTCCCGCTCAAGGCGATCCACGACGCCGTGGGTCTCGAGCGCGTGATCCTGTCGAGCTACCAGGCCGTCTCGGGGACCGGGCTCGCCGCGGTCGAGGAGCTCAAGGCCCAGGCCCACGCGATCCTGCACGAGATGGAGCCCCCCGCTCCGGAGGTCTATCCCCACCCGATCGCCTTCAACGTCCTGCCGCAGGTCGAGCACTTCCCCGAGGACGACCCGTACACGACCGAGGAGACCAAGGTCATGAACGAGTCGCGCAAGATCCTCGAGCTGCCCGGGCTGCGGATCACCGCGACATGCGTCCGCGTGCCGGTGGTGACCGGCCACTCCGAGGCGATCAACGTGGAGACGCACGACGATCTCTCCCCGGAGGCGTGCCGCGAGCTGCTCCGTGCGGCCCCGGGCGTCGTCGTCGAGGATGATCCGGGCGCGGGCCGCTACCCGCTGGCGATCAATGCCGTCGGCCGCGACGAGGTGTTCGTGGGCCGGATCCGCCGCGACCCGTCGAACCCGCGGACGCTGAACCTGTGGGTCGTGGGCGACAACCTGCGCAAGGGCGCGGCGACGAACACCGTGCAGCTCGCCGAGCTGCTTCACGCGCGCGGACTGCTGGACGCGCCCCCGCCCGTGCGGCATAGTCAGCCGGCGAGCGGGCGGTCGCCCATCCAGTAGCGCGGGCCCGGACCGATGCGGGCCGCCCGGTCGTCGGGATTGGAGAGCCTGCAGCGATCCAGCGAGAGGCACCCGCAGCCGATGCACTCGGTGAGGCCGGCCTTGAGGCGTTCGAGCTCTGCGATCCGGTGATCGATCCGTCCGCTCCACCCGCGCGAGAGGCGGGACCAGTCGCGCCGGGTGGGCGCGCGATCGGGAGGCAGCCGGGCGAGCTCGGCGCCGATCTCCTCCAGGCTCAGCCCGACCCGCTGGGCGAAGACGATGAAGGCGATCCGACGCAGCACCGGGCGCGGGTAGCGGCGGTGGCCCGAGCCAGCGCGCTCCGAGGCGATCAGCCCGCGCTCCTCGTAGAAGCGCAGCGCCGAGGCGGCGACGCCGCTGCGCCGTGAGATCTCGCCGATGGTCAGCAGGTCGGGCATGGCAGGAGGTGATTCACGGGTTGGACTTGACTTCAAGCTTACTTGAGCTTGTAGCTTAGCCGGACGAAGCGTGAACCTGCGAGGAGACGACATGACCGCAATCCCGACAGCGAACCGCCAGATCACCGAGGAGGTCACCTCCTGGCCCGGAGTCGAGGCGGGCACGGGCCGCCGCGGCGAGTTCGGGTTCAAGCTCGGCGGCCACGCGCTCGGCCACCTGCACGGTGACCATGCGGCCCATTTCAGCTTCCCCAAGGCCGTCTGGGCCGAGCTGGTCGAGGAGGGACGCATCGTCGATCACCCGGTTTTCCCCGGCAAGGCGGGTCCCGGCGCGCGCCGGATCGAGAGTCAGGCCGACGTCGACGACGTCATCGCGCTGCTGCGGCTCAACTACGACCGACTCGTCGCCCGCCACGGGCTGCCCGCCGGAGCGCCCGCGTGATGGTGGTGGAGGTCACTCGCTTCGGGGGACCCGAGGTGCTGGCCGCGCGCGAGGCGCCTGACCCGGTCGCCGGACCGGGTCAGGTGGTCGTCGGCGTGTCCGTCGCTCACGTCCTGTTCGTCGAGACGCAGGTCCGGAGTGGCTGGGGTGGTGAGTACTTCACGGTGCAGCCGCCCTACGTACCCGGCGACGGGGTGGCTGGCGAGGTGATCTCCATCGGCGAGGGCGTGGACCCTGCCTGGGTCGGCCGGCGCGTCGTGGCCAGGTCCGGCGAACCCGGCGGTTACGCCGAGCAGGCCGCGGCACCGGTGGAGCGGCTGATCCCGGTGCCGGATGGCCTGGGACTGCGCGAGGCGGCGGCGCTGCTCCACGACGGCCCGACCGCTCTGGCGCTGTTCGAGAATGCCCGGGTCCGGCCGGAGGACTGGGTGCTGGTCGTGGCGGCGGCCGGCGGCCTCGGCATCCTGCTGGTGCAGCTGGCGCACGCGGCGGGCGCGCGGGTCATCGGAGCCGCGCGCGGTGAACGCAAGCTCGACCTGGCCCGGCAGCTGGGCGCCGATGCCGTGGTTGACTACTCCGAGCCAAGCTGGGCGGAGCAGGTGCAGGAGGCCACCGGCGAAGCGGGGGTGGATGCGGTGTTCGATGGCGTCGGCGGGGCCGTGGGCCAGGCCGCCTTCGGAGCGATGGCGCGCGGCGGCCGATTCTCCGCCCACGGAGCTCCGAGCGGCGCGTTCGCCAGGATCGAACCGCAAGATGCGCAACGGCTCGGGGTGACCGTGCGCGGGATCGAGCAGGTCCGTTTCGAGCCCACGGAGGCGGCTGGCCGAGCGGGCGTTGTCCGAGGCCGCAGCGGGCCGGATCAGGCCCGTGATCGGGCAGACCTTCCCGCTGGAGCGCGCTGCCGACGCGCACGCCGCGATGGAGGCCCGCGGCGTCATCGGAACGACCCTGCGCAAGCAGCGCTGAGGCCACTCCCGCCGACGTCCTTTCCCATCACCGGGTGAAGCTGGTGTTGCTAGCCGCGGCGCATGAGGCGCCCGACGGCGGCCATGAGCTCCTGGGTCTTCTCGGCCTGGTCGTCCTGGGCGGCCCCGATGACGCAGTGCTGCGCGTGATCGTCGAGCAGCCCGAGCGCGACCTTGTCGAGCGCGGCCTGCACGGCGGAGATCTGGGTGAGGACGTCGATGCAGTAGCGGTCGTCCTCGACCATGCCCTCGATGCCGCGCACCTGTCCTTCGACTCGTTTCAGCCGCGTGAGGAGGTCATCCTTGGTCGTGCTGTAGCCACGTCTCTCACTCGTGCGGGAGGAAGCCATCACCGCTCAGCCTAGCGGGTACGGGGTACGGGGCACGGGTATGGTACGGTGCTTCCGATACCCCCGTGCCGTATAAGGAGGCAACACGAGATGACCACCCCGAGCGAGAAGACCTACACAGTCGAGGGCATGACCTGTGGGCACTGCGAGCTGTCGGTCCGCGAGGAGGTCGAGGAGCTCGCCGGCGTGGATTCGGTGGAAGCCGACCACAACACCGGGCGCCTGACGGTGCGCGGCGAGCGCATCGACGACACGGCGGTCCGCGAAGCCGTGCAGGTCGCGGGCTACAAGGTGGCGGCGTGACCGCCGCCCGTCCAGGATCCGACGAGACCCGCGCGGACAGCTCATGAACGTTCCCACCCGGCTGGCGGCTTTCGCCGGGGTCCTCGCCATCGCCTTCGGCGCGGCGGCGCTGGCCGGCGCGGCCATCGCTCCCACCCGTGACAACGAGACCGGCCACGGCACGCACGGCCAGGCCGGTCACCACGAGCCGGCGATGGCCGGGATGGCCGCGGGCCACGGCGCCGCGGCCGCCGGCCTGGCCGTCTCCGACGGCGGCTACGCACTGGAGCCGGAGGAAACCTTCCTGCACGCCGGCGAGCGGGCGCGTCTGGCGTTCCGCATCGTCGATGCGCGCGGCAGCGCCGTGCGCGACGGCTATCAGCGGGAGTCTGAGCGCGAGCTGCACCTGATCGTCGTCCGGCGTGACCTGCGCCACTATCAGCATCTGCATCCGGTGAGGGACGGCTCGGGCACGTGGTCGACGGAGGTGACGCTGCCCACGCCGGGCGTGTACCGCGCCTACGCGGACTTCCAGATCAAGGGTGAGCGCCACGTGCTGGCCACCGACCTGTTCGTCGCCGGCGACTTCCAGCCCCACCGGCTGCCGGCCCCCGAGTCCGGCGCGAGGGCCGACGGGTACGGCGTGGCGCTGGCGACCGCGGGCCTGAAGGGCGGCGGCGAGAGCGAGCTGGACTTCCGCGTGACGCGCGGCGGCCGTCCCGTGCAGGACCTGCAGCCCTACCTGGGGGCCAAGGGCCACCTGGTGGCGCTGCGCGAGGGCGACCTGGCCTACCTGCACGTCCACCCCGACGAGGCGAAGGTCGCCGCCGACGAGATCCGGTTCATGGCCGCCCTCCCCAGCGCGGGCCGGTACCGGTTGTTCCTGCAGTTCCGGACCGGGAGCCGCGTGCACACGGTCGCCTACACCGTCGAGGTGCCCCGATGAGCGTCGACGCCACTCCGCAGCGCCTCGAGCTGCCGGTGGAGGGCATGACGTGCGCGTCGTGCGCGAACCGCATCGAGCGCAAGCTCAACAAGCTCGCGGGCGTCCGCGCGACCGTCAACTACGCCACCGAGAAGGCCGCGGTCGAGTTCGATCCCGCCGCGGTGACCCCGGAGGAGCTCGTCGGCGCGGTCGAGGCCGCCGGCTACAAGGCGAACCTCCCCGCGCCGGCCCAGGTGGCCGCCGACGGCACCGTCCTGGTGGCGGTCGAGGAGAAGGACCCGACGCGCGCGCTGCGCCAGCGCCTGATCGGCGCCGCCGCGCTGTCGCTACCCGTACTGCTGCTCTCCATGGTCTCGCCGCTGCAGTTCGACAACTGGCAGTGGCTGGCGCTGGAGCTCGCCACTCCGGTCGTCTTCTGGGCGGGCTGGCCGTTTCATCGTGCCGCCTGGCAGAACCTCAAGCACGGCACCGCCACCATGGACACCCTCATCAGCGTCGGCACGCTGGCGGCCTGGGGCTGGTCGGTGGTCGCGCTGTTCTTCCTGGGCGCGGGAATGCCCGGCATGCGTATGGGCTTCGACGTCGTCATGAGCCGGGGGACCGCCACCGATCACATCTACCTGGAGGCCGCCGGGGTGGTGACCACGCTGATCCTGGCCGGCCGCTACTTCGAGGCGCGCGCCAAGCGCCGCGCCGGCGCCGCGCTCAAGGCGCTGCTCGAGCTCGGCGCCAAGGACGTCGCCGTGCTCGGCGATGACGGCAGCGAGCGCCGTGTGCCCGTCGAGCGGCTGCACGTCGGCGACCGGTTCGTCGCGCGCCCGGGCGAGAAGGTCGCCGCCGACGGCATCGTCGAGGTCGGTTCCTCCGCCGTCGATGAGTCGTTGCTCACCGGAGAGTCGATCCCCGTCGAGAAGCAGCCGGGCGACGAGATCGTCGGCGCCAGCGTCAACGCCGGCGGCCGGCTCGTCATCCGCGCGACCAAGGTCGGCGATGACACCGCGCTGGCGCAGATCGCCCGCCTGGTCGAGAACGCACAGACCGGCAAGGCGCCGGTACAGCGCCTGGCCGACCGGATCAGCGGGATCTTCGTGCCCGTCATCCTCGCCCTGGCCGCCGCCACGCTCGGCTTCTGGCTGGGCGACGGGACGAGCATCGCGTTCGCGTTCAGCGCCGCGGTGGCGGTGCTCATCATCGCCTGCCCCTGCGCGCTGGGCCTCGCCACCCCGACCGCGCTGCTGGTGGCCACCGGGCGCGGGGCGCAGCTCGGGCTGCTGATCAAGGGGCCCGAGGTGCTCGAGTCCACGCGTCGCGTCGACACGATCGTGCTCGACAAGACGGGCACGGTGACTTCGGGCGCGATGAGCCTGGTGGGCATCGCGGTCGCCGGAGACACAAACCCCGTCGAGGCGCTGCGGAACGTCGGCGCGCTCGAGGACGCCTCCGAGCACCCGATCGCCCAGGCGATCGCCCGGGCGGCGACGACGCAGCTGGGCTCGCTTCCTCCGGTCGAGTCCTTCACCAATCGGGAGGGGCTGGGCGTCGAGGGCGCCGTCGACGGGCGCGCGCTCGTGGTCGGTCGCCCGTCGCTGCTCGACGACCGGGCGATGCCTCTACCTCCTGAGCTCGCGCAGGCTCGCGAGGCCGCCCAGCGCGAGGGCAGGACGGCGATCGCCGCCGGGTGGGACGGCGAGGCCCGCGCGATCTTCACCGTCGCGGACACGATCAAGCCGACCAGCCCCGAAGCGGTCCGACGGCTCAAGGCTCTGGGGTTGCGTCCCGTACTGCTGACCGGCGACAACGAGGCCACCGCCCGAGCGGTCGCCGGCGAGGTCGGCATCGAGGAGGTCATCGCCGAGGTGCTGCCCGCCGAAAAGGCCGACATCGTGCGCCGGCTCCAGGAGGAGGGGCGCGTGGTCGCCATGGTCGGCGACGGCGTCAACGACGCCCCCGCCCTGGCCCAGGCCGACCTCGGGCTGGCGATCGGCACGGGCACCGACGTGGCGATCGAGGCCTCTGACCTGACGCTGATCTCCGGCGACCTGCGCGGCGCGGCCGACGCCATCCGCCTCTCGCGCCGGACGCTCAGGACGATCAAAGCCAACCTGTTCTGGGCGTTCGCCTACAACGTCGTGCTCGTGCCGGTGGCGATGCTCGGGCTCCTCAACCCGGTGTTCGCCGGCGCGGCGATGGCCTTCAGCTCGGTGTTCGTCGTGTCCAACTCGTTGCGGCTGCGGCGCTTTGAGGCGCTGCGGTCTGCCGCGCCGTCGCCGGTCGGGCCCGCGGCTCACGCGACCTCCGGCGCGACGGAGACCGCGGGCGCCCGATGAGCCCGGCGCGCGCCGCGGAGGCGCCGGCACTTGCTCATGCCTTCCGCTCGAGGTCGAGCAGCCGGGACTTGGCTTCGGGTCCGCCGCGGTAGGAGCCGACCTTGCCGTCGGTGCGCAGCACGCGGTGGCAGGGCACCACGATCGGCAGCGGGTTGGTGGCCAGCGCGGTTCCGGCGGCGCGGACCGCCGCGGGGCTGCCCGCCTGCGTGGCGACCCGTCGGTAGGACGAGGTCTGCCCGTAGGGGATCGCGGCGGTCGCGCGCAGGACCTCGCGACGGAAGCCGCGGGTGAGCTGCCAGTCCAGGGGCACGTCGAACGCGGTGCGCCGACCGGAGAAGTACTCGTCGAGCTGCCGGCGCGTGCGGGTGACGCTGTCGCGCGGCGCGTTCAGCACACGGACGGAGATCCGTCGGGCGAGGTCCTCGAGCACCTCGTCCTCGTCCTCGGCCGGCAGACCGATCCGGACCACCCCCTCACCGGTGGCGCCGACGAGGATCGCTCCGAGCGGCGACTCGTGGCGCTCGAAGGCCACATCGACGAGGCCCTCGGCCCCGGCGCGACGGGCGAGCTCGTCGCGCGCCCGTGACCAGGCGCCCGCGTCCGGGCTCCGATAAGCGCCCAGGGCGACCTCGAGCCGATCGGGTGCGCTGTGGTGATGGTTGGCCCTGCTCGTCATGGTCACGTGTCCTTTCGGAGTCGCTCGAGCCCTGCGAAGACGTTGCGGCGGGCAGCCGCCTCGCTGGTGTCCATCACCTGGGCGATCTCGCGGTGCGTGAGGTCCGTGCGGTAGCGCAAGCTGACCGCCTGGCGTTGCTTGTCGGGCAGCGCTCGCACCCGCTCCCACAGCGCCTCGTCGACCGCGGTGGCGTCGGGCGCGACGGCGCGCTCGTCGATCTGGTCGGTCGGCTCGGGTGTCCGTGCGTGGGCACGATGCGCATCGATCGCCTTGCGCGCGGCGATCGAGAACAGCCAGGTTCGGATCGCGCCCGGGTCGCGCACCTGCCCGTAGCCGCGCATCGCGGCCAGCATCGTGTCCTGGAAGCAGTCCTCGGCTCGCTGCGGCCCGACCTGGGCGGCGCAGAAGCGCAGCACGGCCCGGCCGTATTGCTCGAGCACCTGGTCAAACGGCGGCACCCGCGCGACGTCGCGGCCGGCGGCGCGACGTGAACTGCCGGTCATGTCGCGACGCGCAGGCACCGGGGGTCAGACGGGGGCGAGAGTCAGGGTGTGAGATGTACGAGCCCCGACCGGGAAGAGCCGCGGGGTGGAGATGTCAGGACGGCGAAGTTCGCAGAAGCGGATCTCACGTTGCTGGCGGTTGCGGCGTCTGACCCTGCATCCACCATCCAACAAGTGAGGTGCACGCATGTCCGTCGAAGACAACAAGGCAGTCGTCGGTCGCTGGTTCGCGGAGTTCTGGGGTCCCGACTACAACCCGGCCGTGATCGACGAGCTGGCCGCCCCGGATATCCGCTTCGAGTACTCGATGCACGCGCCCTGCCGCGGCCGCGACGAGGTGCGCGAGCTCGCCACGAAGTTCCGTGCCGCGTTCCCGGATCTCGCCTTCGCGGCGACGGCCGAGCTGATCGCCGAGGGCGATTACGTGGTCGGACAGTGGGAGGGGGGCGGCACCCAGACCGGCGACGCCTTCAACGACATCCCCGTCGGGTCCCTCCCGGCGGGCTCGGGCAAGGCGATGCGCTTCTCCGGCATCACGGTGCTGAAGGTCGAGAACGGGCTGATCACCGAGGAGCTCGGCCTCGACGACGGCGTCACGGCCCTCAAGATGCTGGGGCTCATCCCGCAGGAGTGACGCAGGGGCCGAGCGACGGCCGTGTCGGGCCAGCCGGCCGTCAGCCGCCCAGGGCCGTGCCGTAGACCGAGCAGCCCGGGCTTGTCGCGCCGAAGGAGGACGTCGAGCCGAAGCCGAGGTCTGCCGTGGCCACGCCCCCGCCGCCCGTCGCGTAGCTCAGCGTGAGGTGGCCGTTGGCGAGGCCCTGGACGACGTCGACCGACTCGCCGATGTCGAAGTCGCCCGCGCGGACGCCGCGCGCCGCGTTGCTCGCGGCGACGGCCTGGGCGGCGAGCTCCGTGTCCGACGTCGCGGTGATGGCACGGACCTGCACGGTGCCGCCCGGGCACGAGGCCAGCAGGCTCATCCCCGAGAGCGAGAGGATCGTCTGCTCGGGTCCGTTGGCGGGGAGCTTCGCGAAGACCTTGCGCGGGAACAGGCCACCGGCGCTGTCGGCGGTACCCGCGCTCGGGACCTTGCCAAGCGCACTCTCGTTGACCTGGGCCCCGCCGATCGCGCCGTTCCGCAGATCACGCCCCCGCAGGCCCTGGACCACGCCGGTCCCCAGCGAGCCGGCCTTGATGTCGTGGTAGTCCAAGGAGCCGTTGACGACCTGGCGGCCGGTGATCCGGACGGCGGCCCAGGCCGTGCCCCCGAGGGCGGCGAAGAGGGCGACGAGGGCGATGGCGGTGGCCGGCGAGGGCCGGCGGCGGAGGAGACGCATGCCTCGTGAACCCCGGCCGAGCGGGGAAGTTGCGTGGGCTTACACTCCCGCGCTTCCGTGGCCCTGGCCCTCCTCACCGGCTTTCCCGGCTTCATCGGGACGCGTCTCGTCCGGCGCCTGATCGCCGACGATCCGGACCTGCGGATCGTCGCCCTCGTGGAGGGGCGCCTGGTCGACCGCGCCCGGGAGGTCGCGGCGGGGATCGACGGCCGGCGCATCGAGGTCGTGGCGGGAGACATCGGCGAGCGCGACCTCGGGCTCGGCGCCCAGATCGAGCGCCTCCGGGGCGAGGTCACCACCGTCTTCCACCTCGCGGCGATCTACGACCTCGCGGTGCCGCTCGAGCTCGCCCAGCGGGTCAACGTGGAGGGGACGGGCAACGTGCTGGACTTCTGCGCGGCGTGCGAGCGGCTCGAGCGCCACGTCTACGTCTCCACGGCGTACGTCGCCGGGTTGCGCAGGGGCGTGGTCTACGAGCACGAGCTCGTCATGGGCCAGGGCTTCAAGAACCACTACGAGTCCACGAAGTTCCAGGCCGAGGCGTGGGTGCGCGAGCGCTCGGACGAGGTGCCGACGACGATCATCCGCCCGGCGATCGTCGTGGGAGACTCGCAGACGGGCGAGACCCAGAAGTTCGACGGGCCCTACTCCGTGCTGCGGGTGATCGCCCGGATGGGGCGCGCGCCGCTCCCGCAGGTGGGCCGCGCGGGCGCGGCGTTCAACGCGGTGCCCGTGGACTTCGTCATCGACGGGATGGTGGTGGCGGCGCGCGACCCGGGCGCGGTGGGGCACACGCTGCACCTCGTCGACCCGGACCCGGTGTCGGCCCGGAAGCTCACCGAGGTCTTCGCCCGCGAGTACGCCGGACGGGCGCCGTCCTACACCGCCTCGGCCCGGGCGACCCAGGAGGCCCTGCGCTTCGACGTGGTGCGCAAGGCCCTCGGAGGGACGCCGCGCGAGTCCATCCGGTACCTCAATCACCCGGTCCGCTTCGACACCCGGCAGGCGACGGACCTGCTCGCGCGAAACGGGGTGCGGTGCCCACGGTTCGCCGACTACGCCCCGGCGCTGGTGCGCTTCTTCCGCGAGCACGAGTCCGATCCGGCGTTCGGGTCGCGCGGCGGCTGACGGTTCTTCATCTGGGGAAGGCGGCGGGAGAGGTCCGCGCCCGGGCCGCCCGTTTCCTCCGACGAGCGG
>JBBSGJ010000016.1:0-21369 GCA_038254195.1 Solirubrobacterales bacterium | reverse complement strand
GCTCCGAGGCGTCGTTCAGGTCGTCGAAGTAGAGGTCGAGCTCGGCCGGCAGGTAGCGGTTCTTCGTCCGCTCGAGGTCTCCGAACACCGCGCGCTGGGGCCGGACGATCTTGCGGAAGTTGATGATCTCCTGCTTGACGTTGGAGATGTCGCGGACCGCCTCGCGCGACTCCTCCTCCTGGAAGATCGCCGTCTCGATCGCCTCGAGCTTGCCGCCCATCTTGCGCAGCATGGGAAAGCCCGCGTCGACGCAGTCGTCGAGGATCTTGTAGAGGAGGTACCCCGAGCCCTTGGAGAACAGGGCGTCGCGGGCCTCCTCGTTGCCGCGGCAGCGCTCGAACAGGTACTCCACGGGGTGGAGGGGCTCGTTGGGCAGGGTCACGACGAAGTCGGGCCCGATGAAGACGTCGAGCTCGGCGGCGTTCAGGCGACCGACCTTCGCGTCGTAGCGCGGGAAGTGCAGGACGATGAACAGGTACTCGGGGTACTCGTCGATCTTCGGGCGCTGGTTGCGCGAGAAGACGTCCTCGTAGTCCAGCGGATGGAAGTCGAAGTGCTCCTCGAGCCAGGCGCGGTCGGTCTGTCGCGGGCGCTCGATGTGCACCCAGCGCAGGCCGGGCGCCTCGATCAGCTCGACGCGGGAGGTCTCGGCTTCAGGCGGGGCGGCGGCGGAAAGGCGCGACCGACCCGTCCGGCCGAAGCGGGGCCGGGGGAGGTTCGGCATGGGGACTTCGCGGCTCGTCCGTACGCATGACGTCGCAGATGGTACCTTGTGGACCACATAGCAGCACGCATGCAGAGGGGTGGAGGGACTGGCCCGATGAAACCCCGGCAACCCTCCCGTCGTTCGCGACGGGAACGGTGCCAACTCCAGCAGGTAGCCAACGAGCAGCCTGGGACATGTGGATCGGGGTGCGAGCCTCCGTCCTTCAGTACCCGGCGGAGGAGCGAGATGCCCCCCCAGAACCTTCAGTGCAGAGAGTGTCGGACCCCCTACCCGCTCGAGGCGCGGTACGTCTGCGAGGAGTGCTTCGGGCCGCTCGAGGTCGTCTACGCCCCGTGGGAGGGAACCGACTTGGAGGGCCTGCGCCGGCGTATCCAGGCGGGTCCGCTGAACATCTGGCGCTACCGGGACTTCCTCCCGCTCGCCGAGCCGCCGCGGACGGGGATCGCCCCGGGCTTCACGCCGCTCGTCAAGGCCGACCGGCTCGCCGCGCAGCTCGGGCTCCGCGAGGTGTGGGTCAAGAACGACGCGGCGAACCCCACGCACTCCTTCAAGGACCGCGTCGTCGCCGTCGCGCTCGCCCGCGCCCGCGAGCTCGGCTTCGACACCATCGCCTGCGCCTCGACGGGCAACCTCGCCAACGCCGTGGCCGCCCACGCCGCCGCCGCCGGCCTGCAGTCCTTCGTGTTCATCCCCGCCGATCTCGAGGCGCCCAAGATCCTCGCCACCGGCGTGTACGGGGGCGGGGTCGTCGCCGTGCGCGGGAACTACGACGACGTCAACCGGCTCTGCACAGAGGTCTCGGCGGAGCAGCCCTGGGCCTTCGTGAACGTGAACATGCGGCCCTACTACGCCGAGGGCTCGAAGACGCTCGCCTACGAGACCGCGGAGCAGCTCGGCTGGGAGCTCCCCGACCGGGTCGTGGCGCCGGTCGCGTCGGGCTCGCTGTTCACGAAGATCGCACGGGGCTTCGAGGAGTGGATCGACCTCGGGCTCGTCCGCGGCGAGGTGCCGACCATGAACGGCGCCCAGGCCGCGGGCTGCGCGCCGGTCGCCCAGGCCTTCGCCGACGGGCAGGACGTCTGCCGCCCGGTCAAGCCGGACACCATCGCGAAGTCCCTGGCCATCGGGAACCCGGCCGACGGGCCCTACGCGCTCGACCGCGCCCGCCGGACGGGCGGCGCGATCGACTCGGTGACCGACGACGAGATCCGGGCGGGCATCCGGCTCCTGGCCCAGACGACCGGCATCTTCACGGAGACCGCCGGCGGCGTGACCACGGCGGTCCTCGCCAAGCTTGCCGAGCGGGGGGACATCGACCCGGATGAGCGCGTGGTGCTCTACAACACCGGCGAGGGATTGAAGACGATCGACTGCGTGCGCGGGACGTTCGAGCTCACGGAGATCGGTGCGTCCTACGACGAGTTCGCGGCGGCGCACGAGGGGGTTCTGGCGTGAGCGAGGTCCTGGTGAGGATCCCCGCCCAGCTCCGCGCGGCCACCGGCGGCGCGGCCGAGGCCCGCGTGGAGGGCGGCACGGTCGGCGAGGTCCTCGATGCCCTGTACGACCGCTTCGACGGCCTCCGCGACCGGGTGGCCGACGGCAACGGGCTGCGCCGCTTCGTGAACGTCTATCTCGGCGGGGAGGACATCCGCTTCCTCGCCGGGCTCGACACCGAGGTCGGCGACGACGACGAGGTCACGATCCTTCCCGCCGTGGCCGGAGGCTGAGGGTCAGGTCCCCCGTGGGTCGGTTCCGATGAGGAGGGGCATGCGGCGCGCGCTGCCCCTCGCCCTGGCCTTCGCGGCCCTCGCTCCCGCCGGCGCGGACGCACGGCCCGTCGTGACCTCCGCGTCGTGCTCGCCCTGCGTCGGAGGCGGCAGGGTGACGGTGGCCGGGCGCGGGTTCGTCACGGGCGCCCGCCTGCTCTTCGCGGGGGACACGCGCACGCTGCGCGACGACCGCTCCGCCCCGGCGCGGGTCCTCTCGAGCGGATCGCTGCGGGGGATCGTGCCGGCCGGCGCGACGCGCGGGCCCGTCGCCGTACGCGTGGGCGGCCGCCTGTCCAACGGCTCGCGGCCGCTCGCGCTCGCGGGCGTGGCCGCGGTGGCGTCTCTCCGGGTGCCGACGGCCTTCGCCGGGGCGGGCATGTGGGTGTGGGAGCTCTCGCGCTCGGCGTCGAGCGCCCGGGCTCTCGTCGCACGCGCCCGCCGGACGGGGCTCTCCGTGGTCTACGTCAAGGGCGCCGACGGGCGGAGCGTCTGGGGTCAGCTCACCCCGGTCCTCGTCAAGACCCTCCACGCCGCGGGGATCCGCGTGTGCGCCTGGCAGTACACCTACGGGACGCGACCCGAGGCCGAGGCGGCCGCCGGCGTGGCCTCCGTGCGGGCCTCGGGCGCCGACTGCTTCGTCATCGACGCCGAGGTGGAGTACGAGGGCCACTACGCGGCCGCCGACCGTTACGTCCGCGCCTTGCGGGCGGGGCTGGGGACGCGCTTCCCGGTGGGGGTCGCGGGCTGGCCCTACGCCGACTACCACCCGGCCTACCCGCTCTCGGTGTTCCTGGGGCCCGGCGGCGCCGAGGCGAGCCTGCCCCAGGTCTACTGGCGGGCGATCGGGGTGCCGGTCGACACCGCCCTGGCCCACACCTGGGCCTCGAACCTCCCCTACGGCCGCGCGCTCTACCCGCTCGGTCAGACCTCGGGCTCGCCGCCGGCGGTCGAGCTCGACCGCTTCCGCGGTCTCACCGCCCGCTGGGGCGCGCCCGGGGCGAGCTGGTGGAGCTGGCAGGCGACCCTCGAGCCCTCCTGGCGCGAGCTCTCGGACCCCGCGGGCCTCGCCCAGGGCGTGGCCCCGGCCCCGCGCGCGATCGGGCGGGGGGCGAAGGGCGACGTGGTCGTCTGGCTCCAGGAGCATCTGCGCCGCGCGGCGCCCCGTCTCGCTCTCACCGGGTACTTCGGAAGCCAGACCCAGAGCGCCCTGCGCGCCTTCCAGCGTGCCCGCGCCCTCCCCGCCACCGGCGTGACCGACCCGGCTACCTGGGCCGCGGTGGACGCCGTGCGGCCGGTCGTCCCCGCGTGGGGCTCGAAGCTCCGCGCGCTCACGCCACACGCGCCCGCCTCGGCTCGCCTTCCCGCGGTGCGCAGGGAGATCCCCGCGCTCGGCCGCGGACGCTGACGCGGGGTCTGCCGCCCCTCCGGCGTCTACGGTCTCCGGGCGAGAGGCCATGAGCGCGCGCGCCCCGCACCTGCCCTACCGCCCGGGGATCGACGGTCTGCGGACCGTCGCGGTCCTGGCGGTCCTGCTCTACCACGCCGAAGTGGGCTGGGCGGCGGGTGGGTTCCTCGGGGTCGACGTCTTCCTCGTCATCTCGGGCTACCTGATCACCTCGCTGCTGTTGGCCGAGCACGCGCGGACGGGGCGGCTGGACTTCAGGCGCTTCTGGCGGCGACGCGCGCGGCGCCTGCTGCCCGCGGTCTTCGTGCTCATCGCGGTCTGCCTGGTCTTCGCGGGGATCTTTGCGCGCGGCGATGTCGCCCGGCTACGCGGCGACGCGCTCGCATCGGTGCTCTACGTCCAGAACTGGCACCTCGTGCTCGCCCACCAGTCCTACTTCGAGATCTTCGCGCGCCCGTCGCTGTTGCGCCACCTGTGGTCCCTGGCCGTGGAGGAGCAGTTCTACCTCCTGTGGCCGCCAATGTTCGCCCTCGGGCTGCGCGCGCTCGGGCGCCGGCGCCTCGCGCTCGGGGTGGGGATCGCGGGGCTGGTCTCCGTCGTGCTCATGGCGGCGCTCTTCCACTCCGGGAAGGATCCCTCCCGGGTCTACTACGGAACCGACACCCGGGCGATCGGGCTGCTGGTGGGGGTCGGCCTCGCCTTTGTCTGGCACCCGTCGCGCCTGCGCGGGCCGGGCGGCCGGAACGCCGGGCCGGTGCTCGACGTCGTGGGGGTGATCGCGCTCGCGGTCCTGCTCGTGCTGCTCTCGCGGGTCCAGGACTTCAGCTCCGGGCTCTATCGCGGAGGGTTTGCCGGGGTCACGGTGGTGACCGCCGTGCTGCTCGCGGTGCTCGCGCACCCCGCCGCGCGGCTGGGGCGCTGGCTCGGCGCCGCGCCGCTGCGCTGGCTCGGGCTGCGCTCCTACGGCATCTACCTCTGGCACTGGCCGGTGATCGCGATGACCCGGCCCGGGCTCGACGTGCACATGACGAAGTGGGTGCTGGTGCCGCTCCAGGCCGCCGCTGCGGTGGGGCTCGCGGCGGCGTCCTACCGCTGGGTGGAGATGCCCGTCCGGCGCGGGACGGCGCTGCCCTGGCTGCGGAGCGTGCTCGCCCGCGCGCGTCCGCGCCAGCGGCTCGGTTTCGCCGGGGCGGCGGCGGCGGCGACCGTCGGGGTGCTCGCGCTCATCGCCACCGCGCCCGCGCCTCCGGGTGGGCAGGCCCAGGCGCTCGTCACCCACCCGGCGCGGGCCAAGCTCGCCCGCCCGGCCGCGCCCGGGGAGCGCGGCGTGAGCGGCCCGGTGCGGCGCGGCCCCGTCCTCGCGGTGGGCGAGTCGGTGATGCTGCGTGCCGCACCCGCGCTCCAGGCGGTGATCGGCAACCGGATCGCGGTGGACGCGTCGGTCGCCCGCCAGGCGTCGGACATCATCGGGGTGCTCCAGGGCTACCGTGCCGGGAAGGGCGGGCTGCCGGGCGGGGTGGTCGTGCAGGTGGGCGACAACGGGCCGATCGAATCAGACCAGGTGCCCCCGCTCCGGGCCGCGCTCGCGGGCGTCCGGCGCGTCGTGTTCGTCACGGTCCGCGTGCCCCGGCGCTGGCAGGACCCGAACAACGAGCTCATCCGCGCGCTGGTCCAGGGCTGGCCCCAGGCCCGTATCGCCGACTGGAACGCGGTCACCGCCACCCGCGGCGACCTGCTCGAAGACGGGATCCACCCCGACCCGGAGGGGACGGCCCTCTACTCCCAGGTGATCGAGCGGGCGCTCGTGGCGCCCTGACCACCCGCGGGGCGCGCCTCATACCTCGCCCATACCGCTCGCGCGGTTAGCGTCGCTGACCATGCGGGACCTGATGGCGGCGCAGCGATCGCGAAAGCCGTTGGCTGTCGCTGGTCGGCTCGCCGTCGCCCTGATCGCGATGGCGCTGCTGCAGGCCGGGCTGGTCGCCACGGCGACGGCGCGCGATGCGCCGCGCGACTGGCGGAGCGTGCACGAGTGGGGGTCGATCGACTTCGGCGACCACGTGACGGCCTTCGACAGCGACGGTGGTCGCTACGCGTCGTTCGAGCTCTCGCAGGTCTCGGTCTTCGATTCCAAGACGGACGCGTTCTCCCGGTACGTGTCCACCCCGTCGGGCTGCAGGAACGGGACCCTGCCGCGGGTCGGGTATGTCCTCGTGCCTTGCGCCGGCTCGCGCGAGGGCACGTACACGGTGCGCTTGCTCCCGCTCGTGTCCGGCGCGGCGGTGCGGGTTCCCTACGCCTTCCTCGCCGGCGACGACGCGGTCCATGAGCGCTTGGTCGCGGGGCAGTGGATCGCCGACTTCGGGCGACGCTGGATGGTCGTCCGGGGGCTGTACTGTGGCGTGGCGGGTTTCCCCGCGTGCACCACGGGCTACCTGGACTGGCACACCGGCAAGCTCCGCTCGTTCGCGAGCGCGCCCGGAGCGCGCGACCTCAACTCTCCCGACCTGCGCCGCCGCCAAGCGCCCGACCGCATCATCCAGAGGGTCGGAGGCGCGCTGTTGCTGCGACAGGTCGGCCGCCGCGACCTCCGGCTCGGGACGTGCGACGGAAGCTGCGGCGACATCATCTACGGCTTGTCCGCGCCCGTCTACGGCGGCAAGGTCGTGTGGTCGAACCACAGCACGGTCCACGGCTACGTCATCCGCTCACACCGCTTCTACGCCCACCGCTTCCCACGCCTACCCACGGGCTCATGCGGCGCGGACACGACAAGGGCTGACCTCAAGGTCGTCACGACGCAGTACCGCATCCTCGTGACCTCCAGGTGCTACAGCTATCCCTTCGGGCCCGACCCGACCCCCTTGTACACCGGCGCCTGGTAGGCGTGGCGGATCTCTGTCGAGGCGACGCGGGGGGGACGCGCCCGACAGGATTCGAACCTGTGGCCTTCCGCTCCGGAGGCGGACGCTCTATCCACTGAGCTACGGGCGCCGGTGAGGGGCGGAGCTTACCCGATGGGGGAGGGGCCGGCCGGCAGGCCGACCCCTCCGGCCGTGTTGCTAGTCGAGCCCCGGGCCACCCTTCAGCTTGCCGGTGAACTTCAGCGAGTTGACGTCGTTGAGGACCGTGTGGGCCTTCTTCGGCTGGTCGCGCGCCCCGTTGGGCGTGATGCCCTTCTTGCCGCTCGTTCTCCAGGGCGAAGGCCGTGGCCAGGAACTTCTTCGACCCGTGGTTCGTGCCATGGAAGTTGCACTTCGGGCTCTTGATCGCCTTGCTGCCCAGCGCGCCCTTGAGGAACGTCACGTGCGCCGCCTCGTCGCTGGCGAGCTTCAGGGCCCCGCCGTGGGTCCGGAGACCGGGGTCTTCGCTCCCGGGGGGCCGACCGGGTCATCAGGGTGATACGCCTCGGCGTCATCTCTGACACGCATCTGCCCCGGGGGGATCGCCAACTGCCCGCCCGGTGCCGGGCCGAGCTCGACGGGGCTGACCTGATCCTCCACGCGGGTGACATCGCCACGCTGGCCGTCCTGCGGGCGGTCGAGCGGTACGGCGCGGTTGTCGCCGTGGCGGGCAACGTCGACGACGAGGAGGTCCGCGCGGTCCTGCCCTCGGAGCGGGTCGTGGAGGCCGGTGGGGCGCGGATCGGCCTGGTCCACGATGCGGGCCCGGCGAAGGGACGGCTGGCGCGGATGCGCCGCCGCTTCGGGGAGACGGATGCCGTGGTCTTCGGGCACTCCCACATCCCACTGCTCGAGGCCGACGCAGACGGGTTCCAGATCTTCAACCCCGGCTCACCCACGGACCGTCGCCGCCAGCCCCGCCGCACGATGGGGCTCGCCCGCGTGGAAGCGGGGCGGGTGGCCTTTGAGCTCCTCGCCCTCGACTAGGCTCGCTCACAGTCGCCGCAACCCTTCGCGTCATCACCAGTGGATCTCAGTGTCTTCTTCGCCGGCACGGCCGGCTCCGTGCCCGCCGCGCGCCGCGGGCTCCCCGCGCTGCTCCTGCGCCGGGGAGGCCACCGCGTGCTCTTCGACTGTGGCGAGGGCACCCAGCGCCAGCTCCTGCGCTCCGTCGGGCTGGCCGACCTCGACGACGTCTTCATCACCCACTTCCACGTCGACCACTGGCTCGGACTGCCCGGGATGCTCAAGACGTTCGACCTGCGCGACCGCGACCGGCCGCTCACCGTCCACGGGCCGCCCGGGCTGCGCGAACTGCTCTCCTCTGCGCGCATCACCTTCGGGCGGCTGCGCTTCGAGCTGCGCATCGTCGAGCTCGAGCCCTGGGAGTCCGTGCAGCGCGACGACTTCGAGATCGCGGCCGTCCCGGTGGACCACGGCGCGCGCGCCTACGGCTACGCGATGGTCGAGGCGCGGCGACCGGGCCGCTTCGATGCCGGCCGTGCGCGCGAGCTCGGTGTCCGCGAGGGTCCGGACTTCGGGCGCTTGCAGCGGGGGGAGGCCGTGGGGGAAGTCACTCCCGATCAGGTGCTGGGCACGCCGCGGGCCGGGCGGAAGGTCGTCGTCTCCGGGGACACCGCGCCGTGTGAGGCGATGGCGCTGGCCGCGCAGGGAGCCGACCTGCTCGTCCACGAGGCGACCTTCGCCGAGAGCGAGGCCGACCGCGCGGCGCAGACCCGGCACTCCACCGCCGCGCAGGCCGCGCGGCTGGCACTGGACGCCGAGGTCGGGGTGCTCGCCCTCGTGCACATCTCCACCCGCTACTTCGGTCGGGAGATCCGCGAGGAGGCACGGACCGTCTTCGCCCGCACAGAGGTCCCGCGCGACTTCGACGCCGTCGAGGTCCCGCTGCCCGAGCGTGGCGAGCCCACCCTCGTGCGCTGGGACGAGCGCCCGCGGGAGCCCGCCCCCGCATGAGCGACGGGCCGGGCTGGCTCGGGGTGGCGCTCGGGACGGCGGCGGGGCTCCTCGCCGGGATCCTGCTCGTGGTGGTCATCGGAGGAGCGCGCGACCGCTCCACGCGGACCGTCACGGCGGCCGCCCCGCGGGCGACGGGCGCGTCGCCGGGCGGGCGCGTGATCACCACCACGGCCGTTCCCGACGTCCTCGGCACCCGCCTCGACGTCGCCAAGCAGCGCGTCCGCCGCGCGGGGTTCGACGTCTCGGTCTCGGGCGGCGGGGTGCTCGGCGTAATCGACGACACGAACTGGCAGGTCGTCGCCCAGGACCCGCCCGGGGGCAACACGCTCGAGCGCGGATCCACGATCACCGTCGACATCGAGCGCGGGTGACGGACCAGCTCCGTTAGCTGGATTTACACGAACCTGTAGTAGGTTTAACGGCAAGCCGGTCGGCGTGGGAGGAGGCCGGAGACCGGGAGAGCCGACCAGGAGGTTGCCCAGTGAGTCAGGCGCCCGAGAGCACCGCGTCGAGGTACGAGATCTCGTTTCCCGACGACGACGCCGCTCAGGACCAGGAGGTTTGTGACGTCGTCATCGACGGGGAGCGTCGCCGTCTGCGCTTCCACGACTACGCCGACATCTACGGGGAGCCCGGGCTCTACGAGCAGCTCTTCTACGCCGAGCTCGAGTGCGCCTCGCCGCCCACCGTGGTCGGCCTGCTCGCCGGCGGTCTCCAAGCGGAGGCGGAGCTGATGGAGGATCTGCGCGTGCTCGACATCGGCGCCGGGAACGGCATGGTCGGCGAGGAGCTTCGCGGGCTCGGGGCTGACCAGGTGCTCGGCGTGGACATCATCGAGGCCGCCGCCGAGGCAGCGGAGCGCGATCGTCCCGACGCCTACGACGACTACCTCGTGGCCGACCTCACGGCGCTGGGCGTCGAGGAACGCCGGGCGCTTGAGGCCTTCCGTCCCAACTGCCTGATGTCGGTCGCCGCCCTCGGCTTCGGCGACATCCCCGTCCACGCGTTCACGGCGGCGTTCGGCCTGCTCGAGGACGAGGGGTGGGTCGCCTTCTGCATCAAGGAGGACTTCCTCGCCGACGGCGACGGCTCGGGCTTCGCGCGGCTCATGGCGCGCGCACTGGAGGAGGGCTCCCTCGTCGAGGTCGCCCGCCAGCGCTACCGCCACCGCCTCTCGGCCACGGGCCGGCCCCTGCACTACGTGGCGCTCGTCGCGCGCCGCCGCGGGCCGATCCCCGAGAGCTGGGCCACCGCGGCGGTCTGACCCCCCCGTCGACCGCCGCCCTTTCCCAGATCGGGGGCCCGCCGCCCCGCCCCGCCGCCGCACCCACTGGTACGGTCCGTGACCGCAACTGCCCGCCCCTTTAACCCGGTCCCGAGAGGCCAGGAAGGAGCAGATGAACGCCGGATCCGAGCGGGTCGTCCTCGACCGGGACGACATGCGCCGCAGCCTCGTGCGGATCGCGCACGAGATCGTCGAGAAGAACCCCGAGCGAGACCTCGCGATCGTCGGCATCCACCGGCGTGGGGCGGTCCTCGCCCGGCGCCTCCAGGCGCTCGTCGAGGAACTCCGCGCGGATGGGACCATCCCCCTCGGCGACATCGACATCGCCTTCTACCGCGACGACATCGGCTCGCGGCCCGAGGCGCCGCTCGTGCACGCCTCGCACCTCGACTTCGCTCTCGACGGCCGCACCGTGGTGCTCGTCGACGACGTCCTCTTCACCGGGCGCACGGTCCGGGCGGGCATCGAGGCGATCTTCGACCACGGCCGCCCGGCCCGCGTCCAGCTCGCCGTCCTCGCCGACCGCGGCCACCGCGAGCTGCCCATCCGTCCCGACTACGTGGGCAAGAACCTCCCCACGGCGCCCCACCAGCGGGTGAACGTCCGCGTGGACGAGATCGACGGCACTGAGGAGGTCACCCTGTCATGAAGCATCTGCTCTCGATCGAGGACGTGACCCGGACCGACATCGAGCGGATCCTCGACCGCGCCGGCTCCTTCGAGGAGGTCGCGGGCCGCGAGATAAAGAAGGTCCCCGCGCTGCGCGGACGGACCATCGTGCTGCTGTTCTACGAGGCGAGCACCCGCACCCAGTCCTCGTTCGACCTCGCGGCCAAGCGCCTCTCGGCCGACGTGGTCACCGTCAAGTCGACGGGGTCGAGCGTGGAGAAGGGCGAGTCGCTCAAGGACACGATCCAGACGCTCTCGGCCTACGCGCCCGCGGCGATCGTGATCCGCTCGCCCCACGTGGGCGCGGCCGACCTCGTGGCCCGCTGGAGTCCGGCCGCGGTCGTCAACGCCGGCGACGGCAAGCACGAGCACCCCACCCAGGCGCTGCTCGACGTGCACACGCTGCGCCGGCGCTTCGGCTCGCTCGACGGGCTGAAGATCTCCATCGTCGGGGACGTCCTGCACTCCCGGGTGGCGCGCTCGAACATCCTCGCCTTTCGAAAACTGGGCGCCGAGGTCACGCTCGCGGGCCCGCCACCGCTCATCCCCCGCGGAATCGAGTCGCTCGGCTGCGCGGTGGAGACCGACCTGCGCAACCTCCGGGAGGCCGACGTCGTCTACGCGCTGCGCATGCAGCACGAGCGGATGCGCCAGGCCTTCGTGCCCTCCCTGCGCGAGTACGCCCAGCGCTACCAGATCTCCGCCGCGCGCCTGCGCCCCGGGCAGGTCCTCATGCACCCGGGCCCGGTGAACCGCGGGGTGGAGCTCGCGGCAGAGGTCATCGACGGGCCCCAGGCCGTCATCACCGACCAGGTGGCGGCCGGGGTGGTGGTGCGGATGGCGGTCCTCTTCGAGCTGCTCGCCGTCGCCGGTGGCGGGCCGGGCGGCGAGGGGGAGGGGCCGGGGGAGGAGCGTCTCGAGGCGACGGCGCCCGCGGGAGGCGTGGGCCGGTGAGGCGCCTGTTCTGCGTCGAGCGCCCGGGCGCGGAGCTGCTCGTCCGCGGCGCCCACGTCCTCGACCCGCGCGAGGGGATCGACGCGCGGCTCGACGTCCTCGTGTGCGGCGGGGAGATCGCCGCGCTCGGCGAGGAGCTGGAGGCGTCCGACGGGGTCGAGGTCCTCGACGCGGGCGGCCGGCACGTACTGCCCGCCTTCGTCGATCCCCACGTCCACCTGCGGACACCGGGACAGGAGTACAAGGAGGATCTCGCCTCGGGCACGGCGGCCGCCGCGGCCGGCGGGTACTGCGCGGTCGTGGCCATGCCCAACACCGATCCGACGGTCGACGACCCGTCGGTCCTGCGCGCGGTCTGCGAGCGGGCGCGCCGCGAGGCCCTCGTCCCCGTCGGCTTCCTCGCGGCCATCACCCGCGGCCTGCGCGGCGACGAGCTCACGGAGATGGCGGCGCTGCGCGACGAGGGCGCCCTGGGCTTCACCGACGACGGCAAGCCGGTGGTCGCCGCCGGGATGCTCCGCCGCGCGCTGTCCTACCAGCGCCTCGCGGGCGGCGTGCTCGCGCTGCACGAGGAGGACCCTTCGCTCTCGGCCGACGGCGTCATGCACGAGGGCGAGGTCTCCGCGCTGCTCGGGATGGCCGGCATCCCGTCGGTCTCGGAGTCGACCTGCATCGCGCGCGACGCCGCGCTCGCGGGCTACGAGGGCGGGCGCATCCACGTCCAGCACGTCTCCGCCCGC
Source organism: Solirubrobacterales bacterium (assembly GCA_038254195.1). Taxonomy (GTDB): domain Bacteria; phylum Actinomycetota; class Thermoleophilia; order Solirubrobacterales; family Solirubrobacteraceae; genus JBBQAA01. The sequence goes on along the minus strand of JBBSGJ010000016.1, from coordinate 8,937 downwards.
GAGTCCGTGGAGGCGATCCGCGCCGCCAAGGCCGCCGGCGTGCGCGTGACCGCCGAGGCCTCCCCGCACCACCTCGTCCTCACCCACGAGGAGGCCCGCTCGCTGGACACGAGCCACAAGATGAACCCTCCCCTGCGCGCCGAGGAGGACCGGCGCGCGGTCCTCGCGGCGCTGCGCGACGGCACGCTGGACTGCGTCGCCACCGACCACGCTCCCCACGCCCGCCACGAGAAGGAGGTGCCCTGGGAGCAGGCGCCCATGGGCACGACGGGCCTTGAGACCGCGTTCGCCGCGCTGCACACCACCGGGGAGCTGCCGCTGGCGCTTCTCGTGGAGCGCATGAGCGCGGACGCGGCCGAGGTTCTCGACCTTCCGGTCCCGCGCGTCGCCCCGGGGGCCGTGGCGAACCTCGTCCTCGTCGACCTCGGCGCGGAGTGGGAGGTGGGGGCGCACGGGTACGAGAGCCGCTCGGCGAACTGCTGCTTCCACGGCCGCACCCTCCGCGGGCGGGTCGAGCTCACGCTCGCCGCCGGCGCCGTGGTCTTCCGGCGCGCACCAGTGATGGCATGACCGATGCCTTCCTCCTGCTCGAGGACGGCACGCGCTTCGACGGGGAGGCGGTCGGCGCCCCCGGCCACGCCGTCGGCGAGGTCGTCTTCACGACGGCGATGTCCGGCTACCAGGAGGCGATGACCGACCCGAGCTTCGCCGGCCAGCTCCTCGCCTTCACCGTCCCGCACGTCGGCAACTACGGCGTCTCGGCCGAGGCAATGGAGTCCGAGCGCGTCCACGTCCGCGCGGCGATCATGCGCGAGGCCCACAACGCCGAGGACGCGCCGGGCGCGGAGAGCGGCTGGCTCGATTGGCTCGGAATATGCGGCGTCCCGGGGATCACCGGCCTCGACACCCGCGCGCTCGTCCGCCACATCCGCGACCGCGGCGCGATGCTCGGCGGCGTCTTCTCCGGGGTGGGGGAGGACGAGGCCCGCGCGCGCGTCGCCGCCGAGCCGCCGATGGCCGGGCGTGACCTCGCCGGCGAGGTCAGCACCCGCGAGGTCCGCGTGCTGCCCGGGGGCGAGGGGCCGCGGATCGCCCTCATCGACACCGGCGTCAAGGACTCCATCGTGCGCAACCTGCGCCTCCGCGGCGCGCAGGTCACGCTGCATCCGTGCACGACGGACGCGGCGCCCCTGCTCGCCGCCGACGCCGTCTTCCTGGTCAACGGCCCCGGCGACCCCGCGTCGCTCGACCACGTCGTGCAGGCCGTCCGTGAGGTGGTGGGGCGCAAGCCGGTCTACGGCATCTGCCTCGGCCATCAGCTCCTGTGCCGCGCGGTCGGGTTGGAGACCTACAAGCTCCCCTTCGGCCACCACGGGGCCAATCACCCGGTCAAGGACCTGACCCGCGGTCGCGTGGAGATCACCTCCCAGAACCATGGGTTCGCGGTGCTCGGCCCGGGCGGCGAGCAGCGGATCGAGACCGACCAGCCCGTCCGCTGGGAGACCGACTTCGGCGCCGCCGAGCTCACCCACGTGAACCTCTACGACCGCACGGTCGAGGGGCTCGTCCTGCGCGACGTCCCCGGCGGCACCCTCCAGTACCACCCCGAGGCGGGCCCCGGTCCCCACGACGCGGTGCACTTCTTCGACGACCTCATACGAGACCTGACTTCCATTGCCTAAGCGGGACGACCTCGAGAAGATCCTCATCCTCGGCTCGGGGCCGATCGTCATCGGGCAGGCCGCGGAGTTCGACTACTCGGGCACCCAGGCGTGCAAGGTGCTCCGCGAGGAGGGCTACGAGGTCGTGCTCGTGAACTCCAACCCGGCGACGATCATGACCGACCCCGAGTGGGCCGACGCGACCTACGTCGAGCCGCTGCTGCCCGGCCCGGTCGCCCGGATCATCGAGAAGGAGCGTCCCGACGCGCTCCTGCCCACCCTCGGGGGGCAGACCGCGCTCAACCTCGCCAAGGCGCTTGCGGAGGACGGGACCCTCGCCGCCCACGGCGTCGAGCTCATCGGTGCCGACCACGCGGCGATCAACCGTGCCGAGGACCGCGAGATCTTCCGCTCGACGATGGAGCGGGCGGGGCTGCGGATGCCGAAGTCGGCGATCGCCACGAGCGTCGCTCAGGCATGGGACGCCCTCGCCGACGTCGGGTTGCCCGCCATCATCCGCCCCGCCTTCACCCTCGGCGGCCGCGGCGGTGGCGTCGCCCGCACGCGCGGGGAGTTCGAGCGCACCGTGGCCCGGGGCCTCGCGGCCTCGCCGATCTCCCAGGTGCTCCTCGACCAGTCCGTGATCGGGTGGGGCGAGTTCGAGCTGGAGGTCATGCGCGATCGCGCCGACAACGTCGTGATCGTCTGCTCGATCGAGAACCTCGACCCGATGGGCGTGCACACCGGCGACTCGGTCTGCGTCGCTCCGCAGCAGACCCTGACCGACAAGCAGTACCAGCTCCTGCGCGATCAGGCGATCGCCGTCATCCGCGCCGTCGGGGTGGACACGGGTGGCTCCAACGTGCAGTTCGCGGTCAACCCGGCCACGGACGAGGTCCTCGTCATCGAGATGAACCCGCGGGTCTCGCGCTCGAGCGCCCTGGCCTCCAAGGCGACGGGCTTCCCCATCGCGAAGATCGCCGCGCGCCTGGCGGTCGGCTACACGCTCCAGGAGATCCCCAACGACATCACGCGGGCGACGCCGGCGTCCTTCGAGCCGACCCTCGACTACTGCGTCGTCAAGTGGCCGCGCTTCGCCTTCGAGAAGTTCCCGGGCGCCGACCAGGAGCTCACGACCCACATGAAGTCGGTGGGGGAGGTCATGGCGCTCGGGCGGACCTTCGGGCAGGCGTTCGCCAAGGCGATGCGCTCGCGCGAGCTCGACTCCCCGCCGCGCTCGTTCGCGGACCCGCTCGGGGCCGCGGCCGTCCCCGGCCCCGAGCGCTTCGAGGCGGTCCTCGCCGCGCTCGGCGGCGGTCACTCCGTGGAGGAGCTCCACGCCGCCACCCGGATCGACCCGTGGTTCCTGCGCGAGCTCGCCGTCCTCGCGCGCGACCCCGAGGCGCCCTTCCGCGGCCGGTCGCGGGCCTTCCGCGCCGTGGACACCTGCGCCGCGGAGTTCGCCGCCGAGACGCCCTACTTCTACTCGGGCTGGGAGCGCGGGGCGGCCCGCCACGAGGTCGTGCGCGGCGACCGCGCCTCGGTGGTCATCCTCGGCTCGGGCCCGAACCGGATCGGACAGGGCATCGAGTTCGACTACTGCTGCGTCCACGCCGCGCAGACCGTGCGCGAGTCCGGGCGCGACGCGGTGATGATCAACTGCAACCCGGAGACGGTCTCCACGGACTACGACACCTCAGACCGCCTGTACTTCGAGCCGCTGACGCTCGAGGACGTCCTCGCCGTGTGCGCGGTCGAGCGGCCCGAGGGGGTGGTCGTGCAGTTCGGGGGCCAGACGCCGCTGCGGCTCGCGGCGGGGCTCGAGGCCGCCGGGGTGCCGCTGTTGGGGACGGCGGTGGACGCCATCGACCTCGCCGAGGACCGCGGCCGCTTCGGACGGCTGCTCGGGGAGCTCGGCTACGACGCCCCGCCCTACGCCACCGCCGCCGGGACCGAGGAGGCGCTGGCCTGCGGGGAACGGGTCGGCTTCCCCCTGCTCGTGCGCCCGAGCTATGTGCTCGGGGGCCGCGCGATGGAGATCGTCTACGGCGCCGACGGCCTGGCCGAGTACCTCGGGCGCGTCGATCCCCAGGGGGACATCTTCCTCGACCGCTTCCTCGAGGACTCCATCGAGATCGACGTCGACGCGCTGTGCGACGGCGAGGACGTGTGGGTCGGGGGGATCATGCAGCACGTCGAGGAGGCCGGCATCCACTCCGGGGACTCGGCCTGCGTGCTGCCGCCGCACTCGCTCGGCGAGGAGATGCTCGCCCGGGTGCGCGAGCAGACCGCCGGCATCGCACGTGCCCTCGGGGTGATCGGCCTGCTCAACGTCCAGTTCGCGGTCCAGGGCACCACGCTCTTCGTGATCGAGGCCAACCCGCGCGCCTCGCGCACGGTGCCCTTCGTCTCCAAGGCGATCGGCCTCCCGCTCGCCCGGCTGGCCTGCCGGATCATGCTCGGGGAACGGATCGCCGACCTCGACCTCCCCGACGACCCCACCCCCGACCACGTCTCGGTCAAGGAGGCGGTCCTGCCCTTCGATCGCTTCCACGGGGCCGACGCGCTGCTCGGGCCCGAGATGCGCTCCACCGGGGAGGTCATGGGGATCGCGGACGACTTCCCGGGGGCGTTCGCGAAGGCACAGGCCGCCGCGGGCGCCCATCTGCCCGAGACCGGGACCGTGTTCATCACCGTCACCGACCGCGACAAGGCGGCGGCGACCGGGGTGGCCGGGCTGCTGCGGTCCATCGGGTTCGAGCTCGTGGCCACGGGGGGGACCGCCCGGGCGATCGCCGCGATGGGCATTCCCGTCGAGGAGCTCAACAAGATCGGCGCGGGGCACCCGCACGTCGTGGACTGGATCGAGCGCGGTGACGTCGACCTCGTCATCAACACCCCGACGGGGACCGGCGCGCGCTCGGACGGCTGGCAGATCCGTGCGGCGGCCGTGGCGCGCGGCATCCCGTGCATCACGACGATGACGGGCGCGATGGCGGCGGCGCGGGCGATGTGGGCCGCGCGTCGGGAGCCGCCCGCCGTCGTCTCGCTCCAGGAGCTCCACGCGCGCCGCGGACTCGCCCCCAGCCACCCATGACCGCACCGTTCGGCCGACGCTAAAATACCTGCAAACACGGGGCGCTTCCTCGACCTCGGCTCAACGAAGCTCAAGCTCGGGTCGAGGTCGACTGTTTTTGGCCGACGACCCCTTGCACGGCCCCGCCGCCCTGATAGGGTCGGCCACTTCGATGCCCCCGTCGGTGAGCGACACCATTAAGCACTCGGGCGCCCCCGAGAGGTCGCTGACCCAGCGCATGGAGGCCCTCCAGCGCGCGAACGACATCCGCACCCGGCGCGCGCAGCTCAAGCGTGATCTCAAGGGCGGCCGGACCACCATCCAACAGCTCCTCCTCGACCCGCCGGCGTACGTCGAAACCGCGAAGGTCTTCGACATGCTGCTCGCGGTCCCCAAGTACGGGCGCGTGAAGGCCAACCGCGTCCTCACGCAGTGCCGGATCTCGCCCAGCAAGACGATCGGTGGCCTCTCGCAGCGCCAGCGGTCCGAGCTGGTCGCCATGCTCCGCGCACGGTGATCTACGTCATCACCGGCCCCTCGGGGGTCGGCAAGGGCACGCTCATCAAGCTCCTGCGCGAGCGGGTGCCCGGGCTCGCGCTCTCGGTCTCGGCGACCACGCGCCCCCCGCGCCCCGGCGAGCGCGACGGGGTCGACTACCACTTCCTCTCGGACGCGGAGTTCGACGTGCGGGTCCGCGCCGGCGACTTCGTGGAGTGCGCCGAATACGCGGGCCGACGCTACGGGACACTGTGGTCCGAGCTCTCGGGGCGACTCGACGACGGCGTCTCCGTCGTGCTCGAGATCGAGGTCCAGGGCGCGCGCCAGATCCGCGAGCGCCTGCCCGAGGCGGTGCTCGTGTTCATCGCGCCGCCGTCGCTCGCCGCCCTGCGCGACCGGCTGGCGCGCCGGGGGACCGACACGCCGGCCGACGTCGCCGCTCGCCTGGCCACCGCCCAGGAAGAGCTCGAGGCCGGCGCGGAGTTCGACGTCCGGGTGGTCAACGACGACCTCGCGAGCGCGACCGACGCCCTCGTGCGCGTCGTACACTCATCCGCGTGATCTCGCCCCGCATCGACAAGCTGCTCGACAACGTGGACTCCAACTACGCGTCGGTGATCGTGGCGGCCAAGCGCGCCCGCCAGATCAACTCGTACTACCACAACCTGGGCGAGGGGACGTTCGACGAGTTCCCGCCGCCGATGGTGGAGACCCGGTCGAAGAACTACCTCACCATCGCCCTGGAGGAAGTCGCCCAGGGCAAGATCGACTACCACTACCGGTAAGTGATCCCCACCGCGGACGACCGACCGCGGGCGCGCGTCCGCGAGCGCTAGCGACCGTGGCGCGGATCCTCGTCGGGGTCTCCGGCGGGATCGCGGCGTACAAGGCGGTCGAGCTGGTGCGCATCGCCCAGAAGGCGGGGCACGCCGTGCGGGTCGTCATGACCCCGGAGGCCGAGCGCTTCGTCGGCGCGGCGACGTTCGCGGGGATCACGGGCGCGCCCGTCCTCACCTCCGCGTGGCAGCCCGACCCGGCGCGCGGCGCGTTTCCCGACCAGCCGCCGCCCGACCACGCGCCGATCTCCCACCTCGCGCTGGCCGCCAACGCCGACGCCTACCTCGTCGCGCCGGCCACCGCGAACACCCTCGCCAAGCTCGCCCACGGCCTCGCCGACTCCCTGCTTACCGAGGCCGCGCTCGCGGCCTCGGGCCCGCTCGTGCTCGCCCCGGCGATGAACGCGCACATGTGGGCGCACCCCGCCACCCGGGCGAACGTCGCGCTCCTGCGCGAGCGCGGCGCGCTCGTCCTCGAGCCGGGCACGGGCGACCTCGCCTCCCGCGGTGAGCACGGCGCCGGGCGCCTGACCGAGCCGCCCGAGCTGCTCGCCGCCGTGGAGGCGGTGCTGCCGCAGACCAACGGGCTACGCCCGGCGGTGCCCGGCCGAGCCGGACCGCTCGAGGGCCTGCGTATCCTCGTCACCGCGGGCGGCACCCGCGAGCCGATCGACGCCGTGCGGTGGATGGGCAACCGCTCCTCGGGGCGGATGGGCTGGGCGCTGGCCGCGGAGGCCGCTGCGCGCGGAGCGATCGTCGAAGTGCTCGCCGCCCACGTCGCCCTGCCCCGTCCCCCGGGGATCGCCTATCGGGACACGGGGACCGCGCAGGAGCTCCTGGAGGTGGCCGAGGACGCCTTCGCCCGCACCGACGTCCTGCTCATGGCCGCCGCGGTGGCGGACTTCCGACCGACCGCGGCCGCCGCGACGAAGCTGAAGAAGGAGCAGGGTGTCCCCGAGCTCGCGCTCGAAGCGACCCAGGACGTCCTCGAAACCCTGTCGTCCGCGCGCCGCCCGGGCCAGGTTCTCGTGGGCTTCGCGGCCGAGACGGGGGAAGGGGCGGTGGAGCACGGGCGCGCCAAGCTTGTGCGCAAGGGGCTCGACCTCGTGGTGGTCAACGACGTCGCGCGCGAGGGCGTGGGGTTCGGGGCCGCGGACAACGAGGTGTGGCTGCTCGCCGCCGACGGCGTCGAGCGTCACGTCGCGCGCACGTCCAAGGCGGCGGTCGCCCGCGTAGTGCTCGACGAGGTCATGCGATTGAGGAGCACCGATGGAGCCGCTCGACAGCCTGCCTAGGGTCGCCGCCGAGGAGTGCGAGGCGGCGGCCCGCGCCGTCCGCCGCGTGGAGGAGAACGTATCCCGGGCGGTCGAGGTGGATCCGGCGATCCTCCGGCACGTCCTCACCGCGCTCGTCGCCGAGGGCCACGTCCTGCTCGAGGACGCGCCCGGGGTGGGCAAGACCGCGCTCGCCCGTGCGCTGGCGAAGTCCGTCGCCCTGGAGTTCGCCCGCATCCAGTGCACCGCCGACCTCCTGCCCGCCGACGTCATGGGCACGAACGTCTACAACCAGCGCGAGCAGCGCTTCGAGTTCCGCCCGGGCCCGGTCTTCTCCAACCTCCTGCTCGTCGACGAGATCAACCGCGCGTCGCCCAAGACGCAGTCGGGCCTGCTCGAGTGCATGCAGGAGCGACGCGTCACCGTCGACATCCACACCCATGAGCTCGCCCGGCCCTTCCTCGTGCTGGCCACCCAGAACCCGGTCGAGTACGAGGGCACCTACCCGCTGCCCGAGGCGCAGGTCGACCGCTTCATGGTCCGGCTCTCGCTTGGCTATCCCTCGGCACGCGCGGAGTCCGAGATGCTCGCCCTCCACGAGGCCGGAGACCGCGTGGAGGCGCTGGAGCCCGTCCTGACCGCCACGGAGCTGCTCGAGCTCCAGGACGCGGCGACCCGGGTCCTCGCCACCCCGCCCCTGCGCGAGTACGTGGTGTCGCTCATCCGCCGCACCCGGGAGGACCCGCGCGTGGAGCTCGGGGCCTCCCCGCGCGCGGGCCTGATGCTCCTGCGCGCCGCCAAGGCGCGGGCGATGCTCGAGGCCCGCGACCACGCCCTGCCCGACGACGTGCAGGCGTTGGCCCAGGCCGTGCTCTCCCATCGCCTCCTCCTCGCCCCCGAGGCGGTGGGGGTGACTCCCACCCGGATCGTGGCCGACGCGGTCGCCGCGACGCCCGCGCTCTGAGGGTCGGGGATGCGGCCCGCCGCCGGCGTCGCGGGGCTCGGACTCGGCCTCGGCCTGTGCGCGGGGGCATTCGACGCCGAGCCGCTGTGGGCTCCGGGGCTCGGGCGGCTCCCCGCGGCTGTCGGATGACGGGCGCTGCGCGCTGCGCGGCGAGCTCGCGCGCGGGGGCGGCGCTGCCGGGGCGCTGCGTGCGCTGCGGGCGTTGCCGCCCCGGCCGCGCCGTCGGAGGATCGGCGCGTGGTGGGGCGCGGGGCGTCCGGGTTCCGGCGTCGGCGGTCCTTCTGGGCTCTGAGGGAGAGAACCGGGGGGGCCGGCGCCGTCGAGTGTCCGGCCTGGTGGTTCCATAGCAACCACAAGTCCGGACACTCCATCCTCGTTCCCCTTCCCCAGCCCGGATTCGTGGCGCGGCTCGGCCCCGTCGCGGGGCAGCACCTCCGGATCTAGAATCCGACCCGATGGACGACGTCTACGAGCTCTTCACCCGCGGCACCGCGCTGCTCGAGCGGGGGGATCATCACGCGGCCGTCGTGCCGCTCGCGCGCGCCCGCGATCTCGAGCCCGACAAGGCCTCGATCCGCGAGGCCCTCGGCCGTGCGTGCTTCCACGCCCAGCGCTACGAGGAGGCCCG
>JBBSGJ010000015.1:0-23642 GCA_038254195.1 Solirubrobacterales bacterium | reverse complement strand
GCCGCCAGGCCCGCGGCGAGTACCCCGGGATTGACGGCGGGGGCGATCTATGAGAAGACCTCGGCCGGCGTCGTCCACGTCCAGTCGGAGATCGTCCAGGAGGTGCCGTCGCCGTTCGGCCTGCCCTCCCGGCGGTCAGGGGAGGCCACGGGCTCGGGCGTCGTGATCGGCAAGGACGGGCGCATCCTCACCAACTACCACGTGATCGCGGGCGCTTCGCGGGTGAGCGTGAAGTTCGAGAACGACAGGACGCTCCGCGCGAAGGTGATCGGCACCGATCCCTCCAAGGATCTCGCCTTGCTCAAGGTCGACCCCGGCGGCGCGGACCTCGTCCCGCTCACCCTGGGCGACTCGAGCGGGGTGAGCGTAGGTGACCCCGTGCTCGCGCTCGGCAATCCGTTCGGCCTCGACCGGACGCTGACGAGCGGGATCGTGTCGGCCAAGCAGCGCTCGATCACGGCGCCGAACGGCTTCGCGATCTCCGATGTCATCCAGACCGACGCGGCGATCAACCCGGGCAACTCGGGCGGCCCGCTGCTCGACGCCGCCGGGCGGGTGATCGGGATCACCTCCCAGATCGCCACGGGCGGGAGCGGCACGGAGGCGAACGTGGGCATCGGGTTCGCCGTGCCCATCGACGTCGCCAAGCGCGACCTGCCCGCGCTGGAGAAGGAGGGTCGCGTGAAGCGCCCGTGGCTCGGGGTCTCGGTAGCCGACGCGACGCCGGACCAGAGCTCCGTCGCTGCTCAGGGGGCCCTCATCGCGCGGGTGATCCCCGGCTCTCCGGCGGCGCAGGCCGGGTTGCGGGCCGCCCCGGCTGGCCGCGGCGGCGACATCGTCACCGCCATCGACGGCGCGCCGGTACGCTCACGCGAAGACCTGACCTCGCTCGTCGCCGGCCACCAGCCAGGCGACTCGATCACGCTCACGGTGGTGCGCGCCGGGAGTGAGCAGAGCGTCGAGGTCCGCCTCGGCACCCAGCCCGCGCGCGCCCCCTCCCAGTGATCGGGCCCGCCCGCCCCGGCTAGCCTGGGCGCATGACGCGCCTGAAGGTCTGCGGCATCACCCGCGCTCAAGACGCCGAGCTCGCCACCGAGCTCGGCGCCTGGGCGCTGGGCATGATCTTCTGGCCCGGCTCGCCGCGGCGCTGCGACCCGGCGGTGGCGGCCGGCATCGCCCGGGCGCTCAAGCGCCGGGTGGAGGTCGCCGGGGTGTTCGTCGACGCCCGGCTCGACCACGTCGCCGCCCTCGCCGAGGGCATCGGGCTCACGCTCATCCAGCTGCACGGCGACGAGGGCCCGGCGTACTGCGCGGAGGTCGCCCGGCGCACGGGCGCGAAGGTCATCAAGGCCGCCCGCGTGCGCTCGCGCGCGGAGATCATCGCCCTGGGCGCCTTCCACGTCGACTTCCACCTCCTCGACACCGCGCGCATCGGCATGCCCGGGGGGACGGGGGAGACCTGGGACTGGGACCTCCTGACCCGCGGCGGCCGGGGCGACGTGCCCGTGCTGCTGTCCGGCGGCCTGAAGCCCGAGAACGTCGAGGACGCGATCGCCGCCGTGCGGCCCTGGGCCGTCGACGTCTCCTCCGGGCTGGAGAGCGAGCCCGGGATCAAGCAGCCGGAGAAGCTCGAGGCGTTCGTCGCCGCGGTGAACCGCGCCACGCCGGTGACCGAAGTCGCCCGTGCACGCAGCGCGGGTCTCGTCGCATGATCACCTCCGTCGAGCACCGCTTCGGGCCCTACGGCGGGCGCTACGTCCCCGAGACCCTCGTCCCCGCCCTCGACGACCTCGAGCGCGAGTGGCTCGCGGCGCGGCGCGACGCGGCCTGGGGCGAGGAGCTCGCCCGGCTGCTGCGCGACTACGCGGGCCGCCCCACGCCGCTCTACCTCGCCGAGCGCCTCTCGGAGGCCGCCGGTCGCGCGATCTACCTCAAGCGCGAGGACCTCCTGCACACCGGGGCACACAAGATCAACAACGCGCTGGGCCAGGCCCTGCTGACCAAGCGGATGGGCAAGCGCCGGGTCATCGCCGAGACCGGTGCCGGGCAGCACGGCGTGGCCATCGCCACCGCGTGCGCGCTGCTCGACCTCGAGTGCGTCGTCTTCATGGGCACCGAGGACATGCGTCGCCAGCAGCCCAACGTGCAGCGGATGGAGCTGCTGGGCGCGCGCGTCGAGCCCGTCGAGAGCGGCGCCCGGACCCTCAAGGAGGCGACTTCGGCGGCGATCCGCGAATGGGTCGCCAGCGTCGGGACGACCCACTACGCCATCGGCTCCGCGGTGGGACCGGCCCCCTACCCCTCGCTCGTACGCGACCTCCAGCGGGTCATCGGCGACGAGGCGCGGGCCCAGCTCCTCGAGCGCGAGGGCCGGCTGCCCGCGCGGGTGATCGCCTGCGTGGGCGGCGGCTCGAACGCCATCGGCACCTTCGCGGCGTTCTTCGGCGACCCCGACGTCGCGCTGGTCGGGGTGGAGGCCGGAGGGGAGGGGCTGGACTCCGGCCGCCACGGCGCCCCGCTCACCGTGGGCGGCCGGGGCGGTGTGCTGCATGGCGCGCTCTCGGCGATCATGCAGGACGACGAGGGTCAGGTCGCCGAGGCGCACTCGATCTCGGCGGGGCTGGACTACCCCGGGACGGGGCCCGAGCTCGCGTGGCTGCGCGACACGGAGCGGGCGGCCTACGTCGCCGTGACCGACGCCGAGGCGCTCGACGCGTTCGCCCGGACCGCGCGCCTCGAGGGGATCCTCCCGGCGCTCGAGTCCTCCCACGCGCTCGCCTTTGCCGGGAAGCCGGATTCGAGCGACCTCGACCTCGTGTGCCTCTCGGGCCGCGGGGACAAGGACCTCGCCGAGGCCCTCGCGCGCATCGACGGGTGAGCGGACCGGGTCGGATCGCCGACGCGTTCGCGGCGTCGGGCAAGCGCGCCGCGCTCATGCCCTACCTCATGGGGGGCTTCCCGGACCTCCCCGCCTCGCGCGCCGTGGGGGAGGCATGCGTCGACGCCGGGGCCGACCTGCTCGAGCTCGGGGTGCCCTACTCGGATCCGCTGGCCGACGGTCCCGTGATCCACGCCGCGGGCTCGGCCGCGCTCCGGGCGGGCGCGACCCTCGCCGGCGTCCTCGAGGTCGGCGCGGCGCTCGCGCCGCGGATCCCCGTGGTCCTCATGTGCTACGCGAACCTCGTGCATGCGCGCGGTCCCGAGCGGTTCGCCGCCGCCCTCGCCGAGCGGGGACTCGCCGGGCTCATCGTCCCCGACCTGCCTCTCGAGGAGGCCGGCGAGCTGCGCGTCGCGTGCGACGCGGCCGGGGTCGCCCTCGTGCCCCTCGTCGCCCCGACCACTCCGCCGGAGCGCCTGGCGCGCATCGGCGCCGCGGCCCGCGGCTTCCTCTACACGGTCTCCGCCATGGGGACCACGGGCGAGCGCGCCGCGCTGGACGGCTTGAGCGATCTGCTCACGCGCGCCCGGGCGGCCACCGAGGTGCCCGTCGCCGTCGGCTTCGGCATCGGGACGCCCGCCGCCGCCCGGCAGGCCGCGGACGCCGGAGCCGAGGGCGTGATCGTCGGCTCGCGGCTTGTCCGCGCCGCCGGCGAGGGGCCCGATCCGGCCGCGGCGGTGGGCGCGGTGGTCGCTCGGATGGCGGCGGCCCTCCGCTAGGATCGGCCGTCGATGCAGCTCGTGGTCACCGCCACCGCCGGCCTCTCGCTCTGGATCGTCCTCTGGGCCCTCGGGATCAAGGCCTTCGACGGCTTCATGCTCACGATCGCCATCATCCTCGGGGGGATCATCATCCAGCTCCTGCTGCCCATCCTGCCGGGCAACCGCGACTCGTAGGGGGATGCGCGGCCGAGCCGCGGCGGCGCTCCTCGTTGTCGCCCTCGCCGGCTGTGGGACCGACGCGGACCGGCGCGTCACCGGGCCCGTGCTCTCCATCTACGCGTCCGTGCCCCTCGTGGGGCCGAGCGCCGCCGTCGGGCGCGACGTGCTCGACGGGGAGCGCCTCGCGCTCGCCGAGATCCGGGGGGCGCGTGCGCGGCCACCGCATCCGCCTCGTCACCCTCGACTCCGCCGACCCCGAGCAGCGGCGCACGACGCCCGCCCGGGTGGCCGTCAACGCACGCCGCGCCGCACGCGACCCCTCCACCGTCGCCTACCTCGACGAGGTCGATCCCGCGGCCTCGGCGGTGTCCGTGGTGATCCTCAACGAGCAGGGCATCCTCCAGCTCTCGCCCGCCGACACGTTCTCCGGGCTCACGGAGAGGGCGGGCGGCCTCACGGGGGGACCCGCCAGGTTCTATCCCACCCACCACCGCACGTTCGCCCGCCTCGTGCCCGACGACACCGTGCTCTCCGCGGCGCGGTCCGGGAGGGTCTCCGGGTGGTCGCGCCCCTCCGCGTGGACCCGCGCGCCCGACGGCCCATCGCCGGCCTCGTCGCCCGCCTGCGCGCGGGCCGGCCCGACGCGGTTCTCTTCGGCGCCGAGCCCGCGCCCGGGCTGCCCGCCCTGTGGCGCGCGCTGCACACGGGGCTGCCGCGGGCGCGCCTCGTGGCGCCCGCGGCGCTGGCCGTGCCACGCTTCTACACCGGGCTCGGTGCCGCCGCCCCTCGCACCGAGCTGGTCACTCCCGCCCTTCCGCCCGCCGCCCTCGGCCCCGCGGCCCGTCCCTTCAGGGACCGATTCCGCCGCCGCTTCGGACGGCCGCCCGGGCCGTGGGCGCCCTACGGCTACGAGACGATGCGGACGCTGCTCGGGGCGCTGGGCCGGACCGGGTCCTTCCGCGACCGGCGGCGCGTCGTCGCGGCGGCCCTGGCCACGCGCGTGCGCGCCTCCGTCCTCGGTCCCTACGCACTCTCCGACGGGCGGACTTCGCGCACGACGATCGGCTTCTTCTCGGTCAACAAGGGCGTGCTCGCGCTCCTCGCGCGCCGCGCCCCCGCGGGGTAGCATGCGCGCCGAGGAGTCGGTACACCACCGAGGAGGGGGTACGAGACTGTGAGGATCCGGACCATCACGGCGCTCGGGGCCGCGGGCGCGCTCGCGGCCGGCCTGGGCGCCTGCGGCTCGAGCAGCTCGGGCGGAGGCGGCGGTAGCGGCGGCGCGGGGAAGGTGGCGGGGAGCACCCTGACGATCTACTCCTCGCTTCCGCTCCAGGGCACAGCGCACGACCAGAGCCAGGCCGTCATCAACGGGGAGAAGCTCGCGCTGGACTCCGTGGGGGGCAAGGTCGGTAAGTTCAGGATCAAGTACGTCTCGCTCGACGACTCGACGGCGCAGAACCCGGGCTCGGCCGACGACGGCCAGACCCAGCAGAATGCGCGCGAAGCGGTCCGCGACAAGTCGACGATCTTCTACCTGGGCGAGTTCAACTCGGGCGGCACGAAGGTCTCGCTGCCCATTCTCAACCAGGGCGGGATCCCGCAGATCTCGCCGTCGAACACCTACGTCGGGCTGACGACGAACGAGCCGGGCTCCGAGCCGGGCGAGCCGCAGAAGTACTACCCGACGCAGAAGCGCACCTACGCGCGCATCGTCCCGCGCGACACGATCCAGGGCGCCGCGCAGGCGACGATCATGAAGGGGGACGGCTGCAAGGTCGTCGACATCTGGAACGACAAGACCACGTACGGCGCGGGCATCGCTCGCAACGTGCAGCTCGCCATCAAGAAGCAGGGCCTCAAGCCCGGCAACGTCCAGGGCACCGACCGCGACTCGCCCAACTACCGCTCGCTGGCGCAGTCGCTCAAGGGCGACTGCTTCTTCTGGGGCGGGGTCACCGGCGAGAACGGCGTGCAGGTGTTCAAGGATGCGGCTGCGGCCAACCCGAAGTCGAAGCTCTACGGCCCCGACGGCGTGGCCGAGCAGGCGTTCACCGACCCGAAGAAGGGTGGCATCCCCGCCTCGATCGGGTCGCGGATGAAGATCACGGTCGCGACGCTGGGCGTGAAGGACCTCCCCAAGGCGGCCCCGATCCTGGCGAAGTTCAAGTCGAAGTACAACGTCCAGACGGTCGACCCGTACGGGATCTACGGCTACGAGACGATGGCCCTCGCCCTCGACGTGCTCAAGCGCGCCGGCGCGCCGGCCAACGACCGGGCGGCGGTCCTCAAGGCGCTGTTCGACACGAAGAACCGCAGCTCGATCCTGGGGACTTACTCGATCGACTCAAACGGGGACACGACCCTGACGGACTACGGCCTGTACACGATCAAGAACGGGCTGCCCACCTACCAGAAGAAGATCGTCGCGCAGAAGTAGCGCGACGTCGGATCGGGCGGGGCGCGGCGGGATCCGTCGCGCTCCGCCGGTCCTCTGAGAAGCATGGAAGCCGCCACCGCAACCTCACAGCAGCCCAGGATCGTCCGCCGCCGCGGGGACGTGATCCGGGAGGGCGTGTCGCGCTTCGGGCTCTACGCGGCGCTGATCGTGCCGCTCGTGGCCTTCGGGATCCACGACCTCTCGAAGGACGGCAATCTCACCCACCTGGGCACGAACATCGTCAGCGGGATCTCCAACGGGGCGATCATCGCGCTGATCGCCCTGGGCTACACGCTCGTCTACGGGATCATCGAGCTCATCAACTTTGCCCACGGCGACCTGTTCATGCTGGGGACGCTCACGTCCGTCGGGCTCTACGGCTCCATCGGGCTGCACCCGGGAATGGGCATCGTCCCGATGGTCCTCGGGCTGCTGGCGATCCTGGTTATCGCGATGGCGACGTGCGCGCTGATCAACGTGATGATCGAGCGTGTCGCCTACCGGCCGCTGCGCAACGCGCCGAAGCTGGCGCCGCTGATCACCGCCGTCGGCTTCTCGTTCATCCTCCAGAACATCGGCATCCTGTGGATCGGCTCCTCGCCGCGCTCGGTGCCCGACCTCATCAACGCCCAGCACACACTGCTCAAGGTGGGCGGCGTGGTCATCCAAAACGCCGACGTGCTCGCGATCGCGGTCACCGTCCCGCTCGTGTTCCTGCTCACGACGTTCGTCGCGCGCTCCCGCATGGGCAAGGCGATGCGCGCCACCGCACAGGACCCCGACGCCTCGCGGCTCATGGGGATCAACGTCAACACCACGATCGCGCTCACGTTCCTGCTCGGCGGTCTCATGGCCGGGGCCGCGGGGCTCATCACGGCGCTCTACCAGACGAGCGAGTGGTACTTCAACGGCTTCCGCGCCGGCCTGTTCGCGTTCACCGCGGCGGTGATGGGCGGGATCGGCAACCTCGGCGGCGCGGTGGCCGGCGGGTTCATCATCGGGATCATCGCCCAGTTCACGGACGACCGGCTCACGAACGGGAACACGTGGCAGACCGCGGTCGTGTTCGCGTTCCTGATCGTCGTGATGATCTTCCGGCCCCAGGGGCTGTTCGGCGAGCAGACCCGCGAGGCGGGCTGATGCCGGCGGTCATCCGGCGCTTCCCGAACTTCTGGATCGCCGTCGTGGCGATCGCCGCGGTGGCGATCTTCGCCTCGGTCGCGAACCCGCTCTCGAACATCACCGACAACGCGATCATCGCGTGCGCCTACGTGATGATGGCCCTCGGGCTGAACATCGTCGTGGGCTTCGCGGGGCTGCTGGACCTCGGCTACGTGGCTTTCTACGCGTTCGGGGCCTACGCGATCGGCTGGCTCTCCTCGGACTTCTTCACCGCGATCGCCACCAAGGGCGTGCACGTGGGGGCGGGCTCGTTCGCCTCGACGATCCCCGGCTACCACTTCAACTTCCTGCTGGTGCTGGTGGTGGCGGTGATCGTCGCCGCCGTGGCGGGGACGATCATCGGCCTGCCCACGCTGCGCCTGCGCGGCGACTACATCGCGATCGTCACGCTCGCCTTCGGGGAGATCATCTACCGCTTCGCCAAGAACGGCGACACGATCAACCCCACGAGCTTGCTGCACACGATCACGTTCGGGCTCATCGACAAGACGCCGGAGGTCAAGCTCACCAACGGCGTGCAGTCGATCTCGCCGGTGGACCAGATCACGCTGCCGTTCTTCGGGACGTTCAACTCGGCGCTCGACCTTCGGCCCTACCTCTACCTCGGGCTCGTCCTGGTCGCCATCGTGCTGTTCATCGTGTTCCGCCTGCGCTCCTCGCGGCTCGGGCGCGCGTGGGTCGCGGTCCGCGAGGACGAAGTCGCGGCGGCGTCGATGGGCGTCCCGCTCGTCAAGACCAAGCTGCTGGCCTACGCGACCGGCGGGGCGATCGGGGGCGCCGCGGGATCGTTCCTCGGGGCGTACTACAACTCGGTCAACGCGAACAGCTTCCAGTTCGGGTTCTCGATCTTCATCCTGAGCATGATCATCATCGGTGGCCTGGGCTCGATCTGGGGCGTCGTGGTGGGGGCGATCGTGCTCTCGTTCATCAACACGTACTTCCTGCCGGGCCCGTTCACTGACCTGTTCGGGCCCGGGGGCACGATCGACCTCGGCTTCGACCCGAACTCGGTGAAGTTCGGGATCTTCGGGCTGCTGATCGTGCTGATGATGATCCTGCGCCCCGGCGGCCTCGTGCCGGAGCGAAGGCGCAAGATGGAGCTCACCGAGGACGTGAGCTCCGGGGAGTCGGTCTACGAGCTGCGGGCATGAGTCACGTCGCCCCGACCTCCGACGAGTCCCGCGAGCCGACCGTACTCGAGCAGCGCCCGGGCGAGGGCGCGATGCTCGAGGCGGACAGTGTCTCCAAGCTCTTCGGTGGCCTCGTGGCGGTCAACGACGTGACGTTCGCGGTGCCGCGGCGCGGGATCGTGTCGATCATCGGCCCCAACGGGGCCGGCAAGACGACGTTCTTCAACATGCTCACCGGGCTCTACAAGCCGAGCACGGGCACGATCCGCTTCGACGGCGCCGACGTGACCGCGCGCCGCCCCGATCGCATCACGGCGGCCGGGATGGCGCGGACGTTCCAGAACATCCGCCTGTTCGGGACGATGAGCGCGCTGGAGAACGTGATGATCGGCCAGCACGCTCGCATGAGGGCGGGGATCGTCGGCTCGATCCTGCGCCCCCCGTACGTGCTGCGCGAGGAGCGGCGGGTTCGCGAGAAGGCGCGCGAGATGCTCGCCTACGTGGGTCTCGCCGAGCGCACGTTCGACGACCTCGCGGTCAGCCTCTCCTACGGCGACCAGCGGCGCGTCGAGATCGCGCGGGCCCTGTCCTCGGACCCGAAGCTGCTGCTGCTCGACGAGCCCACCGCCGGGATGAACCCGAACGAGTCCGCGCGGTTGACCGAGTTCATGCGCCAGCTCCGCGACGAGCGCGACCTGACGATCCTGCTCATCGAGCACGACATGAAGGTCGTCATGCAGGTCTCCGAGCAGATCACCGTGCTCGATCACGGGGAGAAGATCTCCGAGGGCGATCCCGCGACCGTGCGCTCGGACCCGCGCGTGATCGAGGCCTACCTCGGCTCCCAGGGCCAGGAGGACTGACCGTGGCGCTGCTCGAGGTCTCCGAGATCCACACGTACTACGGGAACATCGAGGCCCTGAAGGGGATCTCGCTCGAGGTCGAGGAGGGGGAGATCGTCACGCTCATCGGCTCCAACGGGGCGGGGAAGTCCACGACACTGCGCTCGATCTCCGGGCTGACCCCGCCGCGCCGGGGGTCGATCCGGTTCGGCGGCCGGGACATCACCGGGCTGCCGCCGCAGCAGATCGTCTCCACCGGGGTCTCGATGTCGCCCGAGGGCCGCCACTGCTTCCAGCGGATGACCGTCCGCGAGAACCTCGACATGGGCGCCTACCTGCGGCGCGACAACGAGGTCGTGCAGGACATGGAGCGCATCTTCGACCTCTTCCCGCGCCTGCAGGAGCGTGAGCGCCAGAAGGCCGGGACGATGTCGGGTGGCGAGCAGCAGATGCTCGCCATCGGCCGCGCGCTGATGGCCCGGCCCAAGCTCCTCCTGCTCGACGAGCCCTCGATGGGCATCGCGCCCATCCTCGTCGAGCGCATCTACGCGACGATCGCCGAGATCAACCGGCAGGGGACGACGATCCTGCTCGTGGAGCAGAGCGCCCACTTCGCGCTCGGCGTCTCCGCGCGGGGGTACGTGCTCGCCACCGGGAAGGTCGTCCTGAACGACACCGCGGAGGCCCTCCAGCGCGACCCCGAGGTCCAGAAGGCGTACCTCGGCGCATGAGCTCGCTGCTTCCACTCGCCGCCGGGGACCTCGGGGCGAAGGCCCTCTACTTCCTGATCCTCTGGCTGGCCGGCGCCATCGCCGCCGCCTACCTCTCCGAACGGAAGGGGTACGGGGAGAAGCTCGGCCTCGCCTCCGGCCTCGTCTCGCTGTTCCTCTCGCCCGTCGTGGCGCTGATCTGGCTGGTCCTGCCGGCCAGGGCGGGATCGGCGTGGAAGCAGGACGGCCCCTTCGGCCGCCGCTCGCGTCCGACGGGCTGAACGCGCCCGGTCAGGCCAAGGCGGAGGAGAGCGCCTCGTCGAGCTCGGGGTGGCGGAAGCCGTACCCGAGCTCCTGGGCACGGCGCGGCACGGCGCGCTGCCCCTCTGTGACGATCTCGGCCATGTCGCCGTAGAGCAGGCGCAGGGCGAAGGCGGGGATCGGGGCCACGGCGGGGCGGTGGAGCGCCCTGCCGAGGGCCCGGGAGAACTCCTTGTTGGTGACCGGGGTGGGGGCGCTCGCGTTGATCGGCCCCGACCAGTCGGTGGAGGCCAGGGCGGCGAGGTACATGCCGACCACGTCGTCGACGTGGATCCACGGCATGTACTGGTTCCCGCCGGCGACGGGACCGCCCATGCCGAGCGTGAAGGGGATGAGCATCTTCGCCAGGGCGCCGCCGCTCCGGTCGAGCACGACACCCGTGCGGATCCTGACGACCCGCAGTCCGAGCCCGGTGGCCGCGTCGGCCTCCCGCTCCCAGGCCACGCAGACCTCGGCCAGGAAGTCGTCCCCCGCCGGCGTGCGCTCGTTGACCTCCTCGTCGCCGTGTGAGCCGTAGTAGCCCGCCGCCGAGGAGGACACGAGGACTGCGGGCCGCGGGTCGGCGGCGCGCAGGCCGGAGACGAGGTTCCGCGTGCCCGTCTCCCGGGAGGAGCGGATACGCCTGCGCGACCCGTCGTCCCAGCGCTGGGCGACGTTCTCGCCCGCGAGGTGCACGACCGCGTCGCGGCCCGCGAGCGCGGCCATCGGGGCGGGGCCGCCCTCGGGATCCCAGGCGACCGCCTCGACGCCGAGGGCCTCTCGCGCGCGCTCGGGCGAGCGCGAGAGGAGGGTCACCTCGTCGCCCCGCGCCTTGAGCTCCTCCACGAGCCTGGTGCCGATGAGGCCGGTGGCGCCCGAGATCGCGATCCGCATCAGCCCAACCTACGGAGAAACCCGTCCGAGAGACCGGTGTTACCGTTACCAACCATCGGTCAATAAGACGGGAGACGGTCATGGCGGACGCACCACGGGAGAAGACGTTCCTCCTCGCCCACGTGGAGGAGAGGGCGCTGAAGGCGATCGCGCGGCGGCTGCCGCGCTGGGTGCTCCCCGACCATCTCACCGCCCTCGGCGTTCTGGCCGCGCTCGGGATCGCCGCGGGCTACGTGCTCTCCAACGACTCCCGCACGTGGCTCTGGGCCGCGAGCGGGCTGCTCGTCGTCCACTGGCTGGGGGACTCGCTCGACGGCACCCTGGCGCGTGTCCGGAGGAGCGAGCGTCCCGGCTACGGCTACTACCTCGACCACCTCGTCGACGCGTTCGCCACCGCGCTCATCGGCATCGGCCTCGGGCTCTCGCCGTTCATGCACCTCGGCGTCGGGCTCGCCATCGTCGTCGCCTACCTCGTGCTCTCGATCAACACCTACCTCGAGACCCACGTCTTCGGCACGTTCTCTCTCGGCTACGGGCGGGTCGGCCCCACGGAGGTACGCCTGCTGCTCGCGGCCATCACCACGGCGCTCGCGCTCGGCCTCGCCGTCGGAACGGCGCTCGACGTCGCCGGGCTCGCGATCGCCGGGGTCATGCTCGCCGCCCTCGCCGTCCGCGCCGCGCGCAACCTCCGGGCGCTCGCCGCGCGCGAACCGCGTCCCTCCCGGACTCCTCCCGTCGCTAGGGCAGATGGTCCGTGAGCGCCGCTACCGGATCTCGTCCAGCCACCTCCCGCGGTCGTGCGCGGGCAGTGCCGGTCGCGGGCCGGGGAACCGCCCGCCGAGAGCGGTTGCCACCGCCGACGGGTCCAGGCGCACGGGCGGGGGTAGGCGCGTCAGCGTGGAGTACGCCTCGAGCTCGACATGGGCGAGCAGCACGACTTCGTCCGCGAGCGCGGCGTCCGCGCGAGCGTGCCAGGCAAGCAGCGCGGGGACCACGACGCTCGTGTCCGGCGCGATCATGGACGACGCTCGCGCACCGCCTCCAGCACGTCGGCTATCGCCTCCACGGTCAGCGGCGCCAGCGGGTCGTCGCTCACGAAGCGCGGGCCCCGCAATCCGTCCTCGAGCCGGATCTCCGCGGAGGGAATCCTGATCTCGAGGCGGCCGTCGACGCCCTCAAGCTCGAGCTCCATCCCACTGCTCAGGCCGAGCTCTTCGCGCAGGCGCTTGGGTACCACGATTCGACCCGCACGATCGATGGTCGCGCGCATACCATCGAAGGCTACCATCGCCGATGGTACGCGTCGCGGAGGCCGCAAGCGATCGACCCGCCGGGAAGGGGCAGCACCCGCACGCGCCCTCGTTCTCGGGGCACCGGTCTCCCTCTGGGACCCGGAGGGTGAGCCCACCGGACCGGCGGGGAAGCTTCTTGCGTTGCTTCCGGGCGGACGGCCAGCGGAGCGGGAGGAGCTCGTGAGGCCTCGCGGTACTGCGGACGGGATCGCGAATGGGACTGGTGGAGCGCCTTCTATGCCGATCGCCCGGAGCCAGCCGTCATCCCGGCAATCGAGCTCCGCCAGCTCGCCGCCGCACCGATCGCCGACGCCTCCTCCACCTGGCTGCTCGGTTGCGTCACTGTCGCCCCCGCGGGGGCCCAGCTCGAAACCGAAGAAGAGAAGGCCACGTGAGCAGCGTCGGAAGGCTCGACCAGCCGCTCGAGCTTGTCCGCCCGGCGCTTACTCTCCCAGATCGTGCCGGACCGCCCCGAGCAGCTCTTCCTCATCGACGGCAACTCGCTGGCCTACCGCGCGTTCTTCGCGTTGCCCGAGTCCATCGCCACCTCCACCGGCCAGCCGACGAACGCGATCTTCGGCTTCGCGTCGATGCTCGTGAAGATCCTCACGGAGTACGGGCCCCAGGCGACGGTCGTGGTGTGGGACGCGGGCTCCTCCGGGCGCAAGGAGGTCTACGCGGAGTACAAGGGCCACCGCCCCTCACGTCCCGACCTGCTCGCCGAGCAGTGGCCGCACCTCGAGCCGCTCGTGGAGGCGTTCGGCTACACGAATTTGAAGGTGGACTCCTACGAGGCCGACGACGTCATCGCCACCCTGACCGAGCGGGCGAAGGCGGAGGGGGTGCCGGTGACCGTCGTCACCGGCGACCGGGACATGTTCCAGCTCGTCGACGACGGCCTCGTGCGGATCATGGCCACCTCGCGCGGGATCACCGACACGAAGCTCTACGACCGCCAGGGCGTGGAGGACCGCTACGGGATCACGCCCGAGCTCATCCCCGACTTCTACGGCCTGAAGGGCGACACATCGGACAACATCCCCGGGGTGCCGGGGATCGGCGACAAGACCGCGGCGCAGCTCCTCCAGCGGTTCGGCACGCTGGAAGGGGTCCTGCATCACGTCGACGAGGTCTCAGGCAAGAAGCGCCAGGAGAACCTGCGAACGCACGCGGAGAACGCCAGAACTTCGAAGTTACTGGCCACCGCGAAGCGCGACGTGCCCGTCGAGCTCGACCTCCCCGCCGTCGTCTCCCGCGCGCCCGACCGCTCCGAGCTGCGCGAGGCCTTCCGGCGCTTCGAGCTGCGCGAGCCGCTGCGCCGGCTCGAGGAGGCGCTCGGCTCCGCCGACGCCGCCGCCCCCGCGCCCGCCGCCGACCGCAGCCTGAGCCCGGCGCTCGCCGCAGGCCGGCTCGCGGAGCTGCGGATGGGGGAGAGCGCCCTGGCGATCTCCGCGCGGGCGCCGGAGATCCCGGAGGACCAGCTCTTCGGCGATCCGGAGCCGTGGCACTGGGGGGCGTGGGACGGCGCGGGCGCGGCCGTCCACGGCCGCTGCGCGGACCCGGCCGAGCTCGCGCGCGCGACCGGGGAGCGCCCGGTCATCGCCCACGAGGCCAAGGCGCTCGGGGCGGTGCCCGCGGGCCTCGTCCACGACACCGAGGTCGCCGCCTACCTCCTCGAGCCCGCCCGCCGCGCCTAC
The DNA here is from genome assembly GCA_038254195.1 of Solirubrobacterales bacterium. Classification (GTDB taxonomy): domain Bacteria; phylum Actinomycetota; class Thermoleophilia; order Solirubrobacterales; family Solirubrobacteraceae; genus JBBQAA01. The sequence continues at coordinate 9,339 of JBBSGJ010000015.1, read as the reverse complement.
CCGTTCCGCGAGCTCTGCGAGGAGCGCGGGATCGGCGCGGAGGTCTCCGAGCCCGCCGCCGCTGACGCCGTCCTCGCCCACGCGCTCGCCGCCGAGCAGGGCACCCAGCTCGAGGAGCGCGGGCTCGTGGGGCTCTTCGCGGAGGTCGAGCTCCCCCTCGTCCGCGTCCTGCGTGAGATGGAGCTCGCGGGGTGCCGCCTGGACACCGTGCGCCTGCGCGAGATCACCGGCGGGGTGTCGGCGGAGGCCGCCGCCCTGGAGCGGGAGATCTGGGAGATCGCCGGCGAGGAGTTCGTCATCGGCTCGCCCAAGCAGCTCGAGGAGATCCTGTTCGGCAAGCTCTCACTCTCGCGCAAGCGCCGCGGCAAGACCGGGTTCTCCACCGACGCCCGCGTGCTCCAGGCCATCCGTGACGAGCACCCGATCATCATCAAGGTCGAGCGCTTCCGGGAGCTCACGAAGCTCGTCCAGACCTACCTCGAGGCGCTGCCCGACCTCATCGCGGCCGACGGCCGGATCCACACGACGTTCAACCAGACGGCGACGGCGACGGGCCGGCTCTCCTCGACGAACCCGAACCTCCAGAACATCCCGATCCGCACCGAGCTCGGGCGCACGATCCGGGCGTGCTTCGTGGCCGAGCCCGGGCACGTGCTCGTCTCGGCCGACTACGAGCAGGTCGAGCTGCGCATCCTCGCCCACATCGCTCAGGAGGACGTCCTCTCCGAGATCTTCGCACGCGGGGAGGACGTGCACACCGCCACCGCGGCGACGGTGTTCGGGATGGACCCGACCGAGATCGATCTCGGCATGCGCTCCAAGGCGAAGATGGTCAACTACGGGATCGTCTACGGCCTCTCGGCCTACGGCCTGGCCGACCGGCTGCACATCGACCAGGACGAGGCCCAGGAGTTCATCGACCGCTACCTGTCCCGCTTCCCCGCGGTGGCCGCGTTCATCGCGCGGACGATCGAGGAGGGGACGGAGAAGGGCTACGTCTCCACGCTCTTCGGGCGGCGCCGACAGGTCCCCGAGCTCCGGGCGCGGCGCTGGGAGATGCGCAAGCAGGGCGAGCGCTTCGCCGTGAACATGGTCATCCAGGGCACCGCCGCGGACGTGATGAAGATCGCCATGGTGCGCTGTCACGACGCGCTGCGCCGGGAGGGCCTCGCCACCCGCCAGATCCTCCAGATCCACGACGAGCTGCTGTTCGAGGGGCCGGCCGCGGAGGAGGAGGCGGTCGTCGCGCTCGCGGGACGCGAGATGGCGGCCGCGTGGGAGCGTGAGCCGCCCCTGCCCGTCGGCGTGGGCAGCGGTCCGAACTGGCTGGCGGCGAAGTGAGCGCGGCGCCCGCCATCGCCCTGACGGTGATCGTCGGGTGCCTCATCGGGCTCCAGGCGCCCGTGAACTCCCGCCTGGGGAACGCGGTGGGCAACCTCCCGGCGGCGGCGATCTCCTTCTTCATCGGGACGACCGTGCTCGTCCTGCTCGCCAGCGTGGTCGGCGAGGGCTGGAGCCGCGTCGGAGAGGTCCGGCACGTGGGCTGGACCTACCTCACGGGCGGGCTGCTGGGCGCGGCCTACGTCGCCACCGCGCTCGTCACCGTGCGTGCGCTCGGGGCGGGCGGCGTCACCGCGGCGACGATCGCGGGCCAGCTCATCGCGGCGCTCGTCGTCGACCAGTTCGGCCTGCTCGGCGTCGAGCAGCGCGGGATCACGCCGCTGCGGCTCGCGGGTGTCCTGCTGCTGGCGGCCGGGACGGCGCTCGTCGTGAAGGGTTAGGCGGCGAGGGCAGCGGCCCGACGCGGGTGCGCTCGGCCCGGCCCGACGATCCGCGGGTGGGCGAGCTCGAGGTAGTGGCCGAAGGACCAGTCCAGGAAGCGTCGCGACTCCATCGCGCGCAGCGCCGCGGTCAGCAGTCGCGGCGCGACACGCGGGACGGCGCGCTGGACCCCGAGCATGGCCTCCCACTTCCACCGGTGCCCCGCCGAGAACGCCGCGTAGGAGTGCAGGGCGTCCTCGCGCGTCCGGCGCCCTTCCACCACGGCGCGCAGCTCGCGTCCCAGCGCGATCCCGAAATACAGCGCCGGGCGGATCCCCTCGGCGGTCAGCGGCAGGCAGTGCCCGGCCGAGTCGCCCACGAAGAACACCCCGTCGGCCGCCGCGGGCCGCAGCCGGTGGGGGATCCAGTTGCCCTGGAACCGGATCGGGTCCCGCGACTCGTCGCGCGCCAGGCGCACCGTCGGCTCCTTGACGTGGACGCGGGGATCGAAGGAGCCCACGCCCACCCGCACCTCGTGCCCCGCCGGGAACGACCATCCGTACCCCGCCGGCACGTAGGAGCGGTCGATCCAGATCGCGAGGTCGTCGCCCGAGCCGCCGGGGTGGACCTCCAGGCCACGCGAGAGCCACGCCTCCGGCGGCTGGACGTTCTCGCCGGGCGCGAGGATCCGCCGCCACCCGAGGCCGTCCACCACGAGCGGGGCGCGCACGTCGCCCCGGTCGGTGTGGACGACGTCCCCCGTGCGCCCCTCGACCTTCGCGGTCTCGAACACCGCGTCTGACCCCTGCTCGCGCAGCTCGCCGCACACCGTGCGGTAGTCGAACGTGGAGAACGTCCACGGCAGGCGAAGGCGGGCCGTCCGGTGCGGGGTGTGGCACACGAGCTCGCCGAAGCGCTGCTGCTCGGAGAGCCCGAGCGCCTCGAGCCACTGCGTCGGTATTCCGCACGCCGAGGTCTGGCGCTCGCCGACGTCGTAGCGGTCCAGCATGAGCACCCGCGCGCCGGCGCGCTGCAGCTCCCGCGCCACGGCGAGGCCGGCGAACGACGCCCCGCAGATGAGGACGTCGGCGTCGGTGTCGATGGGCGTGCGCTCGGCGCCGCGCCTGGTCGCGCGCGTGGGCATCCCCGCTCAGGCTACGGCCACTAACCTTGGGGGCACATGTCAACTTCCACGCCCACCGCCCCCGACGCGCACGTCGTCGAGGGCTCCGACGGCCTCGTGCTCGAGGTCGACGGCCGTCTCCTCCCCAACTACGACGCGACCCTCGTCGACTTCTCCGAGGGTGACGTCGTCACCGGCAACGTCGTCCGGATCGACAACGACGAGGTCCTCGTCGACATCGGCTACAAGAGCGAGGGGGTCATCCTCGCCAACGAGCTCTCCATCCGCAAGAACGTCGATCCCGCCGACGAGGTCGAGATGGGGGAGGAGGTCGATGCCCTCGTCCTCACCAAGGAGGACCCGGACGGGCGTCTGATCCTCTCGAAGAAGAAGGCGCGGTTCGAGAAGGCGTGGCGGCTCATCGAGGCCGCCGCCGAGTCCGGCGAGCCCGTCACCGCGAACGTCATCGAGGTCGTCAAGGGCGGCCTGATCCTCGACCTCGGGGTGCGCGGCTTCCTGCCCGCCTCGCTCGTGGACATCCGCCGGGTGGCCAACCTCGACGAGTTCATGGGCACGCAGATCGAGTGCCGCGTGATCGAGCTCAACCGCGCGCGCAACAACGTGGTGCTCTCGCGCCGCGCCGTGCTCGAGGAGGAGCGCAAGGAGGTCCGCGAGCAGATCCTCGACCGGCTCCAGCCGGGCGACATCGTCGACGGCCAGATCTCGAACATCGTGGACTTCGGCGCGTTCGTCGACCTCGACGGGATCGACGGCCTCATCCACATCTCCGAGCTGTCGTGGTCGCACGTCAACCACCCCTCGGAGATCCTGAACATCGGCGACACGGTCAACGTCAAGGTCCTCGACATCGATCGCGAGCGTCAGCGCATCTCGCTCGGGCTCAAGCAGACCCAGGAGGACCCGTGGCAGCGGGTCGTCGACACCTACCGGGTGGGCGACGAGCTCGAGGGCACGGTCACGAAGGTCGTCACCTTCGGCGCCTTCGTGGAGATCCTCGACGGGGTGGAGGGGCTCGTGCACATCTCCGAGCTCGCGCCCCAGCACGTGGAGAACCCGCGCGAGCTCGTCGCCCCGGGTGACGACCTGCGCGTACGGATCCTCGAGATCGACTCCGACCGCCGGCGGCTCTCGCTCTCGATCAAGCGGGTGGAGGACCAGGTGCTGCCCGTGCCGGGCTCCTCGGCCACGGGGTCACCGGAGGACGCGCCCCCGCCGGACGAGGGCGAGCCGGACTACGACAACGCGCCCGAGCTCGGGCTCTCCGAGGAGGTCTTCGCCGACGACGACGCGCGGATGGCCGACCAGGCCGCCGCGGAGGCAACCGAGGACCCGAGCCTCGACGCCTCCGGCTCCGGGGTCCCCGGGGTCGAGGAGGCGCCGGTCGGCGCGCTCGTCGCCGAGGCCGCGACCGAGGACGCCGCCGCGGAGGCGCCCGCCGAGGAGCCGGACGCTCCGGCCGCGGGGGCGCCGGTCGAGGATCCCGAGGCACCTGCCGAGCAGCCCGTCGCCGAGGAGGCGCCGGTCGAGGATCTCGTCGCCCACGAGGAGAAGGCGCCGGCGGTCAGCGAGCCCGAGGATGTGACCGCCGAGGGCCCCCCCGCCGATCCGGCCACCGACCCCTCCGGGGCCGGCGGTGCCCGGCCTGCGGGCGATGCAGCGGTCGCCGACACGGACGAGTCGCCGACCCCGACCGCAACCGCGACGGACGAGCCCGCCTGAGGGCGGGCGGGATCCGGTTCATCGGGCTCACGGGCGGGCTGGCCGCGGGGAAGTCGACCGCGCTCGCCGTGCTCGGGGGCCTCGGCGCGGCGACTCTTTCCACGGACGCGGTCGTGCACGACCTGTACGAGAGCGACGAGGTCCGCGGGGCCGTCGTCTCCCGGTGGGGGCGCGAGGTCGCGCCGGACGGAGCGGTGGACCGCTCCGCGGTGGCCGCCCGCGCGTTCGCCGACCCCGAGGAGCGCGCGTGGCTCGAGGGGTTGCTGTGGCCGCGGGTCGGCGCCCGGGTGGCCGCCTGGCGCGAGGAGCAGGAGCGCCGGGATCCGTCACCGCGCATGCTCGTGGTGGAGACGCCGATGCTCTTCGAGGCGGGCCTGGAGGCGATGTACGACGCGACCATCGCGGTGGTCGCGCCCGAGGCGCTACGCACGGAGCGCGCGTCCGCGCGTGGCCACGCGGTGCTCGACGAGCGCCACGCGCGTCAGCTCCCCCAGGAGGAGAAGGCGCAACGTGCGACGTTTGTCGTGGTCAACGACGGCACGCCGGAGGAGCTCGAGGCGAGGCTGTCGGCCATCCTTGCCAAGCTGCATTCGTGATGGGGGCCACCGCCACCCGCCGCCGCACGCCCGCCACGGCCCGCCCCGGCGCGGCGGGTCGGCGCCGCCTGCTGCGACGGCGTCGTGGCCTGCTCGGGGTCGTGCTGCTCGTCGCGACCGGCGTGGCGGTGCTCGCGCTCGGCGCGACCGGGTTCTTCTCGCATGCCGTCCGGGAGATCTCGCTTCCGCTCCGCCACGAGGACATCATCCGCCAGCAGGCCGCCGCCAAGCGCCTCGATCCCGCCCTCGTGGCCGGCGTGATCTTCGCGGAGTCGAAGTTCGTCGACCAGACCTCGCCGGCCGGGGCGCGGGGGCTCATGCAGATCACCCCGGACACCGCGCGCTACATCGCGCACCGCTCGGGCGGCACCGCGTTCCGGCTCGCGGATCTCGGTACCCCCCAGGTGAACATCGCCTACGGCACCTACTACCTGCACTATCTGCTGACCCGCTACGGCGGGAACGAGGTGCTGGCCGTCGCCGCCTACAACGCCGGCGCCGGCAACGTCGACCGCTGGCTGCGCGACGCGGCGACCTCCGGCCGCGCGTTCCGCGCCGACGAGATCCCGTTCCCCGAGACCCGCCACTACGTGGCGAAGGTCCTGCACGCCCGCGACGGCTACCGCCGCTCGTACGCGCGCGAGCTCGGACTCTAGAGCGCTCGGGGGGGTGCGGTCGGGCGTTCCGCGCGTGGCTCGCGAGTCCGAGACCCCAGCCCAGCGCGGGCCAGACCGGCCATGGGTACCAGCCCCCGCCCGTGAGGGCGACCGACAGCCAGATCCCGACGAGCAGCACCATCACCCCGACGTAGGCGCGCACGTGCCCGCCGAGCTCCTCGCGCGCGCGGCCGGCCCGCTCGTGCCGCCGGCTCTCGCGACGCCCGCGCTCGCGCCACGCCGGAGGCAGGTCGGCGGTCAGCGGCGCGAGCTCCCCCGCGATCTTTGCCGTGAGCGCCGCCCCCGTGCGCTCCGCGAGCTCGTCGGGCTCCAGCAGCCCGGCGCCTCCCGCGGCGCGCAGCAGGGCGACGACCTCCTCCCGGTCGGCGTCGGACACGCGGTGCTCCGGAGCCCGTGCGTTCACGTCCTCCTGCGGAACCGCGTCGCCGCGCTCCGGCGCGGTGGGCCACCGCGCAAACCCCTCGTCGTGCCCGGACCGGCTCTGATGGTGGTGTCCAAGGTGCCCGCACACTCCGCCCCTCCTTGTCCTTTGTGGACGTTCTTCGGGGCAGTCTATCCATATAGGACGGTAGTGTCATGGAAATGAGGGAGCCGAGGGGATGAACGCGACCGCCGCCTCGCTGCTCGGCCTCCTCGCCGACTGCGGAGAGCTGACGGGCGGGGAGCTCGTGCGCACCGCCGAGGTGCGCATCGGGCGCTTCTGGACCCTCACCCGCTCGCAGGTCTACCGGGAGCTTGATGCCCTGGAGCGGGCCGGGCACGTCGTCCCCGGCCCGCCAGGTCCGCGCGAAGCGCGGCGGGTCTCCGTCACCGCGCAGGGCCGCGCCGCCTTCCAGCGCTGGCTTGTGGACGACCTTCCCGGCGAGACGGTCCGCATCCCGCTCCTGCTCGCGGTCGGGTTCGGCTCCGCCCTCCCGCCCGGCCGGCTCGCCGGCCTCCTCGAGGCCGAGGAGCGCCGCCACCGCGAGCGCCTCGCCGACTACGAGGCGCTCGACGCCCAGCTCGTGGAGAACGGCGCGGGCGCCCACGTCCGCGCCACGCTGGCGTTCGGCCTGCACTACGAGCGCGCGGTGCTCGACTGGTTCGCCGAGCTGCCGCCCGAGGTGCGCGGCTAGAACTCCAGGTCCGTCACGCGGTTGGCATCGTCGGTCCAGGTCGTCGCCGACGAGCTCCTCGCCCCGCCCGGCGTGTCCGGCTCCGCCCCGGGAGGACGCACGGCTACCTCTCGGGGGCGGCGAGGACGATGCGCTGGGCGGCCCGGGAGAGCTGGTCGCTTGCGAGTGGCACGAGCGCGAGGGCCGCCGCCGCGACGGCCAGGATCAGCACCGCTCGTCCGCGACCGCGAACCGCACGCATGGACGCCCAGACGACGATCGCCGCGACGAGCGGCCACGCGGTGTAGTTCAGCCCGACGGCCAGGACCGCGATCAGGACGAGCACCCCCATCCACCGGGCGCGCCGGCGAGCAGGGCCGCACGCTGTCCCTGAAGCCGCCAGGTGAACCAGATCAGGCTGCCGACGAGGCCTACTCCCGCTGCCGCCGAAGGGAGCCGAAGGGCCAGCGGCGAGTCGGAGTGCAGCAGGTCGACCGCCCAGACGTGCAACCCCAGGTACGCGGTGGGTCACCCATCCCCTCCACCCCTGGACCAAGGCCCGGCTGCTCGCGGTCGAGCGCCGGTACATCACGACGCTCGTCAGCCACTTCCGCGGACGCGTGGCGGAGTGGGACGTCGTCAACGAGGCGACCACCTCCGAGGGACGGCTCACGAGCAACATCTGGCACCAGGTGATCGGACCCGAGTACATCGCCCGTGCGCTGAAGTGGGCCCACGCAGCCGACCGCGCCCCCGACTCCTGCTCAATGACGGCGGAGAGGCTCCAGGCGCCAAGCCCCCAGGCATCCTCCGCCTCGCCCGCGGCCTACACCGCGGAGGGGCACCGCTCGATCGCATCGGCATCGAGAACCACACCACTGCCGGCATCGAGAACCACACCACTGCCGGCATAGCCCCCAGCGAGGACGCGCTGCGAAGGGTCATGACCGCCTACGCCCGAAATCGGACTCCAGACCGAGATCACCTTCTCCTCGGCCCCGACTACGGACCGAAGCCGGCCCTCGACGCGGTCACCAGCGTCCTGGCGATTCGACCCCAGGGCTGAGAGGCACGCAGCGCTCCGTACACCTCCCGCGAATCGAGGACACGGCGAACTCGATGCCGGTCTTGTCGTCCGGGTCCTGGGTCTCGAGCACGGGCAGTGTCAGGTGGGTCGCACAGCGCCAGAACGTCTCGAGGTTCCACACCTGCAGCCCGCGGCGGGGATGGCGCGCTAGGAAGGGGACGGGAGGGAGCGGGAATGCCTTCGCACCGACGGCGCGCGAGCCTAGTGTTGAGGCATGCCGGAGTTCGAGCTCGACGCCGCCTACGTCCCCACCGCCGACCAGCCCAGCGCGGTCGCGTCGCTGGCGGAGGGGATCCTCGCCGGCGAGCGCGCGTTGACGCTGCTCGGGGCCACGGGCACGGGCAAGACGATGTCGATGGCCGCGACGATCCAGGCCGTCCAGAAGCCCGCGCTGGTGATCGCCCACAACAAGACGCTCGCCGCCCAGCTCTGCAACGAGTTCCGCACGTACTTCCCCCGCAACGCGGTCGAGTACTTCGTCTCCTACTACGACTACTACCAGCCCGAGGCCTACGTCCCGGCCAAGGACCTGTACATCGAGAAGGACTCGGCGATCAACCAGGAGATCGACCGCCTGCGCCACGCCGCCACGGCGGGGCTGTTCGCGCGGCGCGACGTGCTCATCGTCGCCTCGGTCTCGTGCATCTTCGGCCTCGGCTCGCCCGAGACCTACGACCTCAACATGCAGATCCTCCGCAAGGGGGACTTCGTGGACCGCGACGCGCTGCTGCGCAAGCTGGTCTCCATCCAGTACACGCGCAATGACGTCGCCCTGGGCCGCGGCACGTTCCGCGTCCGGGGGGAGACCCTCGAGGTCTTCCCGGCCTACGCGGAGACCGCGTTCCGGGCGGTCCTGTTCGGCGACGAGGTCGAGCGCCTCCAGCACTTCGACCCGCTCACGGGCGAGCTGATCGCCGACGACCTCGAGCACGTGGCGGTCTGGCCCGCCACCCACTACAACGTGCGCGAGGGGCGGATGGAGGCCGCGGTCACCGAGATCGCCCGGGAGCTCAACGAGCGCACCGCGCAGCTCGAGGCCGAGGGCAAGCTGCTCGAATCCCACCGCCTGCGTCAGCGCACCCAGTACGACATGGAGATGCTGCGCGAGATGGGCTTCTGCTCCGGGATCGAGAACTACTCGCGGATCCTCGACGGGCGTGAGCCCGGGTCCCGGCCGTACTGCCTGCTCGACTACTTCCCCGACGACTTCGTCTGCTTCATCGACGAGTCCCACCAGACCGTCCCGCAGATCGGCGGGATG
>JBBSGJ010000014.1:0-24273 GCA_038254195.1 Solirubrobacterales bacterium | reverse complement strand
GGGTCGAGCCATAGCCCGTAGCCCTCCTCGCCGTGGTCGAAGGTGGCCTCGAGCGTCGGGGAGGGGGCGCGGCGACGGCGCGAGCCGCGGCGGGCGCGCCGGCGGGGCCGAGGGCGCGATGTCTCCTCGTCGTCGTCCTCGCCGGACTCGGCGGCCACGGCGTCGGCCGCAGCCTTCTCCGCGGCGGCCTTCTCCGCCTCGATCGCGGCCTTCTCGGCGGCGGCCTCGAGCTCGGCGGCGATGAGTGCGTCGTCCTCCCCGCGGAGGTCGACCTCCTCGTCGCCGCCTCGCGGGGCTCGCGATGCGCCCTCGGCGTCGTCGGGCACGAGCTCGTGCTCACGCTTGAAGGACTCGATCTGCTGGACGGTGACCTCGAGCTGATGGGCGATCCAGGCGTCCGTGCGGCCCTGGCGGACCCACGTGCGGATCTGGTTGAGCTGCGGGCGCAGCGAGCGTCGACTCATGTGCGGGGGAATCTACTCCACGTCAGAGACGAACCTTTATCCTCGCCCGACCGCGAACTCCGGGCAGGGAGGCGACACATGCTGGTGCTGACACGGAAGGGCAACCAGTCGATCATGATCGGCGACGACATCGAGGTCTCCGTTCTCGCGGTGATGGGGGAGAAGGTGCGGATCGGGATCTCCGCGCCCCGCGAGGTTCCCGTCTTCCGCACCGAGGTCTACCTCGAGATCCAGGAGGAGCGCGGCCGCGAGGAAGGCGCGGTCTCGGGCTCGGTGGATGCGGCCCTCGGCCGTCTGGCCGAGGGGTGAACCGCTAGGAGCATGTGTCGCTTATCGCGACTAGGACCCGCCTCCGGCGGCCCTCCGACCACTCGGCTTCGCCGAGCGGTGCCCGCCGCCTCCGGCACCCCTACTAACCCATCACGACGTACAGCGTCTTGAACATCACGAGGGTGACGACCACCGCGGTGAGGATCAGCACGAGCACGAGCAGGGCGAAGCGGAGCGACGAGCGCGCGCGGTCCTGGGCGATGCGGCGGTTGCGGGAGCGCACCGCCGCGGCTTGGCGGAGGCGGTCGCGCCGAGCGCGGTCGGCCTCGGTCTCGCGGTGGAAGGCGTGCTCGAAGGCATCGAGCGACTGCCGCATCCTGAGCGACGCCATGCGGACGGGAACGCTAGCAGCGGCTCCATAACCCGCGTCCCCTCGCGGCGGCCCGTCGGGCGAGACGCGCGAACTCCCGCGCATGGGCGGTGTTCGGCGGGTAGGTGTAGGGCCGCGCGTAGCCCTCGGCGACGAGGCGGGCGTTGACGAAATCGCCGTTGCGATATACGTAGGCGAGCAGGCGCCCGTAGCGGTCGCGCCGCTCGGCGTCGAAGCGCAGCCGCACCCGCCGCCCCTCCACGAGCTGCGCGTTGCGCGCGGCGGCCCGCCGCGAGAAGCACTGGACCGGGGTGCCCGGCTTCACGTCCTCCGGGGTGTCAATTCCGATGTAGCGCACGCGCTCGGTCGGGTTGCCCGCGAGCGCGACGACCGCGGTGTCGCCGTCGACCACCCGCACGACCCGGGCCGCCACCGACCCGGCACGCGCCGCCGGCTCGTCGCTTCTCCCGCGCACATACAGCACGCCGAGCAGGACGAGGATGAGGACCCAGGGAGCACCACGACGGAGCATCGCCGCGACGCTAGACCGCCGCCCGGCCGGGGTGGCCCGCCTGTTGCAGACTCGGCACGGTTGCCATGCGCTCGCGGGCCGGAGCGCGCTCATTGCGCGCGGTCTATCTTGGGCCCGCTCATGGACCACCACTTCACGGGGCCCAGCTACACCATCGGAATCGAGGAGGAGCTCATGATCCTCGACACCGAGACGCTCTCGCTCTCGAACTCGATCGAGGCGCTCATCGACGCCACCGACGGCGGGGAGGTGCGCCGCGAGCTCATGGAGTCCGTGCTCGAGGTCGCCACCGCCCCGCACCCCGACACGGCGGCCGCGGGGACGGAGTTGCGCGCGCTGCGCCGGCAGGTGATCGGCGCGGCCGAGTCCAAGGGCCTGACGATCGGGTCGGCGGGCACGCACCCGTTCGCGCTGTGGGAGGAGCAGCGCATCGCCCGCCAACCGCGCTACCGGGACCTCATCTCGGCGCTGCGCTTCGTCGCGCGCCAGGAGATCATCTTCGGGCTCCACGTCCACGTGGGGATCGACGACCCCGACAAGGCCATCCACGTGGCCAACGGGATGAGGATCCACCTTCCCGTCCTGCTCGCCCTGAGCGCCAACTCGCCGTTCTGGCGGGGCGACGAGACCGGGCTGAGCTCCACCCGCACGCCGATCTTCCGCGCGTTCCCCCGGGTGGGCATCCCTCCGACGTACGCGGACTGGGAGGACTACCAGCGGCGGATCGAGTTCATGTGCGCCACGCGCACGATCGAGGACTACACCTACCTCTGGTACGACGTCCGCCCGCACCCGAACCTGGGGACGGTGGAGATCCGGGTCATGGACGCCCAGACCCGGGTGGAGCACACCCTCGCCTTCGCGGCGCTGATCCAGGCGCTCGTCCGGGAGCTCGCGGAGCACTTCGAGGCCGGCTCAGAGCTCTCGCCCGTCCCGCACGAGATGGTCGACGAGAACAAGTGGCTCGCCGCCCGCCACGGGCTGGACGGAGAGCTCGTCGACCTGCCCTCCTCGGACCGTGTGCGCACGCGCGATCTCGGCCTGAGGCTGTATGACCGGATGCGCGAGCACGCCCAGGATCTCGGCTCGGCGGCCGAGCTCGAGGGCATCGGCGACCTGATCGACCGCGGCAACGGCGCCGCCCGGCAGGTCGTGGTCTACGAGGCGAACTCCGACCTGCACGAGGTAATGGCGGAGATCGTCGCGGCCACGGCTCCCTGACTACCATCGAGGCGGGAATGAGCTCCGGCGCACCCGACCTCTTCGTCGTCTGCAAGTCCTGCCGGGCGGAGGTATCGCCCTACATCACGGAGTGCCCCTACTGCGGCAACCGCCTGCGCAAGCGGGCGCCGAAGCTCGACCGGGAGGGACGGGTGACCGAGCCCACGCCGTCGCGGGCGGCGCGGCGGCGGCGGCGCTCGGCGGCACCGTCGCTCGGACGCCTGCGCACGGGGGAGATCCCGGGGGTGCGGGGAGACGCGCGGCCGTGGGTCACCGTCGCGTGGGTGGTCGCCTCGCTCGTGGTCCTCGTCGTCTACCGGGCGCACCCGCCGGTCCTCGACAGCTTCGTCGTGTTCGACGGGGGGCCCTGGTGGCACATCGCCACCGCCCCGTTCCTCCACGTGAGCTCGGGGTACGCGTTCGTGGCCCTGAGCGCGGTGGCCCTGTTCGGCTGGCTGCTCGAGCGCCGGCACGGCTTCTGGGCCGTGGGGCTCGTGGCGCTGGCCGGCGGGGCCGGCGGCATGGCCCTGGCGCAGGCGACGGGAGCGACGGCCCTGGGCGCCGACGGCGCCGCGCTCGCGCTGCTCGCGGCGTGGGCGGTGCCGGACCTCCTGCGCTGGCGTCGCGACGAGGAGTGGGAGTCCGATCTCCTCGGCGCGGGGGTCTTCGCACTGGTGATCGCGCTGCTGCCGGCGGTGGTGCCCGAGGCCGACTGGGTGGCGGGGTTCGGCGGGGGACTGATCGGGCTCCTGCTCGGCGTCGCGCTCGCCCGGTTCCGGCCCGTGACGTGAGCAGCTGAGTTCGGCGAGCCGGGAAGTCCGACCGCGGCCGCCCGGCCTCACGCGACCGTGATCGTGCCCGGCTCCCCGGCGACGAGACGCCCGACTACCGTCGCGAACGCGGACCGCGCCGGCACGGCCGCCAGCAGTCCGCCCGACGTCTGGGGATCGGCCAGCAGGGGCCGCCGGTCGGTGCCGGAGGCGAAGCTCCGGGCGTACTCGAGGTTGCCCCGCATCCCGCCCGACACGCCGGTGCCCTCGGCCAGGAACCCGTCGGCGCCCGGCAGCGCGGGGACCGCCGCGGCGTCGAGAACCGCCGCGCACCCGCTCGCCAGCGCGAGCTCGTGGAGGTGCCCGAGCAGGCCGAACCCCGTGACGTCGGTGAGCGCGTGCGCGCCCGCCGCCCGCGCGGCCCGGGACGCGTCACGGTTCAGCGTGCACATCTGAGCGATCGCGGCGTCGAGATCCACCCCCACGGCCCCCCGCTTCGCCGCCGTCGTCAGCGCCCCGGTCCCCAGCGGCTTGGTCAGCACGAGCAGGTCCCCCGCCTGCCCGCCCGCGTTCGTGAGCACCTCGTCCGGATGCACCGTCCCCGTCACCGCCAACCCGTACTTCGGCTCGGGGTCGTCGATGGAATGCCCCCCGACCACCGAGGCACCCGCCTCCGCCACCGCCGCCCCGCCGCCCGCCAGGATCGCTCGCAGGACGTCCTCGCCCAGCGCCTCGAGCGGGAAGGCCACGAGGTTGAGCGCGCACACGGGCTCGCCGCCCATCGCGTAGACGTCGGACAGTGCGTTGGTCGCGGCGATGCGCCCGAACAGCTCGGGATCGTCGACGATCGGCGTGAAGAAGTCGACCGTCGAGACCAGGGCGATCTCGTCCGAGAGCCGGACCACCGCGGCGTCGTCGGCGCCCGCATGGCCCACGAGGACCCGCGGGTCCAGGGGGGCGGGGAGATCGCGCACGATCGCGTGGACCGCGGCCGCCGGCAGCTTGCACCCGCAACCCGCGCCATGGGAGAGGGAGGTGAGGGCGACGGCCATCGCCTGTCATCATGACGCCCTTGGCCGAGCGCGAGTACACCGCCGCGGAGGTGGACCGGGCCGTGGCCGCCATCGCCGACGCCGACCGGGTCCGCCACGCCCAGGAGGTGGTGGCCCACCTCGCCCCCCAGCTCCAGCGGATCCTCAACTCGGCGCTGGACGAGGGGGACTACTTCGGCAACGCCCACAACGCGGCCCTGCGCGCCGCCGCGGCCGAGGAGGACCCCGAGGAGCGCGTCCGCCATCTCGCGACCCTCGTGGCCGAGGAGGTCCGGCTGGGCATGCTCGTGGGCGTGGCCGTGGGCTTCGAGCTGCGATCAGAACTCGAACGGGGAGAACCAGAACCGTGACGATCGACATCCGGTGGCTCGGCCACTCCGCCTTCATGATCGCCGCCGGCGCGGACCGCGTCCTCGTGGATCCGTTCCTGACCGGTAATCCCAAGGCCGCCGCCACCGCGGACGAGGTCAATCCCACCGCCATCCTGCTCACGCACGGCCACGCGGACCACCTGGGCGACACCGTCGACATCGCCAAGCGGACGGGCGCGAAGACGGTCGCGATCACCGAGATCGCCAACGAGCTCGGCGAGGAGGGGCTCGACGTCGTCGATCCCAACCTCGGCGGCACCGTGAAGTTCGACTGGGGGTGGGTCAAGCTCGTTCCGGCGCTCCACACGTCGACGACGCCCAAGGGCACGGTGAGCCTGCCCGCGGGCCTGCTCATCTCCTTCCACGACGTCCTCGTCTACCACGTGGGGGACACCGCGCTGTTCTCCGACCTCGGGCTCGCCGCGCGGCGGGGGGACCCGGTGGATGTCGCCCTCGTCCCCATCGGCGGCCACTACACGATGGATCGCTGGGACGCGACGGCCGCCTGCGACCTCATCGGCGCCAAGCACGTCCTGCCCTGCCACTTCGGGACGTTCCCGCCCCTCGAGACCGACGCCGCGGCGTTCAAGGCCGACGTGGAGAACGCCACCTCCTCGGAGGTCTTCGTCCTCGAGCCCGGCGACACCCACACCCATGAGAAGTAGGAGCCCACGCTCGTGACCCACGCCGTCGTCCTCGTCGAGGCCGAGCGCTCGGCGATGTCGACCCTCGGCTCCGAGCTCGCCGACCTCGACGGCGTGGCCGAGGTCTACTCCGTGACGGGCGAGTGGGACTTCGTCGTGATGGTGCGCGTGCCCGAGCACGGCTCGCTGGCCGAGCTGGTGACCGCGCGGCTGTCGAGCCTGCCCGGGATCGCCCGGACGTCGACGATGGTCGCCTTCGAGGTCTACTCGCGCCACGACCTCGAGGCGCTGTTCACCATCGGTGGCGAGCGGTGAGGCTCCTCGCTCTGGCGTTGGTGTGCGCCGGGGCGGTGATGGGCTGCGGCGGGGCAGGCGGCGACACGAGTCCCTCCACCTCCTCGCGGTCCCGCCCGCCTCCGGGGACCCAGCCGAAGACCACCACTCCCACGGCCACGATCCCCACGGTCCCGCGCACCCCGCCGCCGACCGCCACCACGACCAGTCCCGAGCAACAGCCCGGCGGCGCCGGCGACGAGCAGGCCCCGCGGGTTCCCGCCCGGTTCACCTACCAGGACGGGAAGCTGACCCCGTCGCTCGTCATGGTGCCCGCGACGTTCCGGATCGCCGTCACCGTAACCTTCGCCGACGGGAAGTCCCACGCCGTCGTGCTCGGAGGCCAAAAGGTGCCGATCACGCGGGCGGTCGCCTCCACGATCCTTCCCGGCCTGGCCAAGGGGAAGTCGCTCACGGTCACGATCGACGGGAAGCCCGCGGGGAAGATCGCCTCCGGCCTCCAGCCCGGTCCCTAGGACTGGCCTGGGCCGTCAACGGAGCGTGGCGCGGGCGGACCGGGGCGGTCGGTCGGCGAGTGTCCCACTTCCCGGGACGAGCTCGGTTCAGAGCGGCGACGCCGGAGCGATCCACCCGCGCATGCGTGGCATTGTTCCACCGCCCGGCGGACGGGTCAAGGCTCCGCTCAGGCGATGCGTGAGTATCGACCCGGGCGCAGTGGGAGGGGTCGATCACCGCCCCACGTCGCCGGGAGGCGGCGGGGGCGGGGCGGGAACGACGTTCGACGGCGGCAGCGGCACGGCGGGACCGGCCGGCGGCGGGGGGTTGGACGGCGTCGGATCGCCCGTCGGCGCGTCCGTGCCCGGCGGCGGGGGCGGGGCGGGGAGGACGGTGGTGTCCGAGACCGTGGGGGTGACCGGCGCGACGGGCTGGGTCTCCGGGGGCGTGGGGGACACCCGCGCCGGAGAGTTGACGGTCGGGGGCGCCGACGGGGCCGGCGCCACGGGGGTCACGGCGACGGGGGTCGCGGCGACGGGGGCGGGCTTCGGGGCCGATGTGGGCGCCTTGGCCTCGCGCGGCGCGCGGGGCTTGGGGTGCCGGACGGGCTGGGCCGCGCGCGTCGCCGCCGCGCGGGCCAGGGCCGCGGAGCGTGCGGCGACCGCAGGAGCCGCCCGTGGCACCGCGTGGTGCGTGACGACGGGGGAGGGCGCGGGCGCCGAGGCGACGGCCGCGGGATGGGAAGCGGGAGCGACGTGGGACAGGTGCTGTACCTCCACCGCGCCCCCGCCCACGAGCGCGGCGGCGGCGAGGCCGGCCGCGGCCTTCGTGCCCACGGCCCCGGTCACGGCCGAGAGCATGCCCCCCGCGGAGGAGGAGCCGGCGGTGGCGCCCGCCCAACCGGCACCGGCCGCGGCGCCCCCGGAGGAGGCCGAGCCCCCGGCCGCCGCGCCGCCGAGGTGGGCGAGGAAGAACTGCTTGAGCACGAAGAGGGGACCGATGGGCAGGACCGCGGCGAGCGCACGGTTCGTCTGGCGCAGATGCCGCTGGAAGGAGCCGCAGCGGTCGCACGCCTTCACGTGGCGCCGGACCGCGGGGGTGAGCTTGCCCAGGCCCTCGGCCGCCGCGCCGAGATCGAGCCGCACGTCGTCGCAGGAGAGCGCGCGGGCCTCGGACGCCTCCGCGAGCCCGATCCGCGCGCGCACGAGCAGCGACTTCACCGCGGGAACCGTCGTGTCCATCGCCTGGGCGATCTGGTCGTAGGAGAGATGCTCCATCTCGCGCAGCACGAGCGCGGTGCGCTGGGTCTCGGCGAGGCGGCCCACGTCGTCGAGCAGGACCGCGAACTCCATCCGGCGGTGGGCCTGGTCCGCGGTGGAGGCCCCGTGCTCGGCGAGATGGAGGTCCATGTCGTCCTGGCCGATCGGCTTCGCGCGCCGGATGTGGTTGAGCGAGCGGTTGCGCGCGATCTTGTAGAGCCACGGCCGCACGGCGATCGGCCGGTCGTCGGCGTTCATCGCGCCGTACGCGGCGGCGAAGACCTCCTGGAGCACGTCCTCGGCGTCCTCGGAGGACCCGAGCATGTGGCGACAGAAGGCGAGCAGCCGGGCCGAGTAGCGGGAGACGAGGGTCTCGAAGGCGTGATCGTTGCCGCGCCGGACGAGGACGACGAGCTTCTCGTCGGACTGGAGGCGCACGAGGGGGGAGCGCGCCGCCATCCGCGACGCGTGCGCGGCCCGGCCCGTCGTCGTTGTGCGTACCGCGGCTTCCATTCTGAGCGCCCTGACAACACGGTAGCCGCGCGTAAGTTGCGCTACGGTCGCGCGCGCCGCCACAACGACAGCGCGAGCAGCGCGACCACTGCGGGAGGCATCACCCACCAGGCCGCGACGGACGCATCGGCCACCACGGCGGTGAGCCCCAGCGCGACCACGACGCCGAGCGCGGTGAGCGGATCGTCTCCCACCACGAACTCCCAGACGAAGCGTCCGAGCGCCTCGAGTCGCCTCATGCCCGAACGGGCTCCCTCGTCCGGCGCAGCAGCACGACCAGCGCGAGCGAGCAGGCCACGAGCGCGGGGATGATCACGAGCAGGGCGGCATCCGCTCCGGGCCAGCGCGCGCCGGCCCCCTCGGCGCCCCAGAAGATCCCAAAGGAGGTGAGCATCACGCCGACCGCGAGCTTCAGCGCGTTCTCCGGCACGCGCGCGAGGGGCGCGCGGACCGCGAAGCCCACGGCCAGGACCACCGCCACGGCCGCGGCCGCCGCGCCGGCGGCCAGGCCCACACGGTGCTGGTTGGCGCCGAAGGTCACGACGATGAAGGCGACCTCGAGGCCCTCGAGCAGCACGCCCTTGAACGAGATCGCGAAGGAGTACGCGTCCCGCCCGGCCGCCCGCGGGCCTGCGGAGCGCGCGGCCGCCGTCTCCTCGGCGAACGCCGCCTCCTCGTCGTGCAGGTCCTTGAGGCCCGCGGCGCGCAGGATCGCCTTGCGCAGCCACTGGAGCCCGAAGACGAGCAGGAGCCCGCCCACGACGACCCGGAGGACGTCGAGCGGCAGGGCGGTGAGCGCAGGGCCGAGGAGCGCGACCACGACCGCGAGCACGACCACGGCGGCCGCGACGCCGGAGAGCGCGGAGGACCAGCTCCGCGTGGACCCGACGGCGAGCACGATGGTCAGGGCCTCGACGGCCTCGACGGCGCACGCCAGGAACACCGACAGGGCGAGGGCGAGCTCGGGACCGCTCATGGGCGGGGCAAGGGACGGACGGGCTCGGCCCTTGTGGGGCGCATGCCGGACGGATGGTATGCCCTCACGCGGGCCCGCCGCCCGGGCTTCGTCATCATGGCGGTCACGGATGGGCCGGCTCGACCGCCAGGAGCTTGCCGCGGTGTGGGCCGGCGGAGCCGTCGGTGCGGTCGCGCGCGCGGCGCTCACCACCTCGGGCGTCGGCGCTCCGCCCGGGTTCCCCTGGCTCACCCTCGCCATCAACGTGCTCGGCGCGGCGCTGCTCGGCTACCTGGTCACGCGACTCCAGGAACGACTGCCCCTTTCGAGCTACCGCCGGCCGCTGCTGGGCACCGGGTTCTGCGGCGCCTTCACCACCTTCTCGACCGTGCAGGTCGAGTTGCTCGGACTGCTCGACGCGGGCCGCTGGGCGCTCGCCGGCGCCTACGTCGCCGCAAGCGTGGGGCTCGGGCTCCTGGCCGTCCATCTCACGACCGCGGCCGTCCGCCGTGTCCGGCAGATATAGCCGATGACCGTTCTGGAGGCGGTGGGGGTGGCGCTCGTCGGCGGGGTGGGCGCCCTGGCACGCTTCGCCGTGGACGCCGCCGTATCGGCCCGCACCGCCGGCCGGTTTCCCCTCGGGACCCTCGCCGCGAACATCACGGGGTCGGCTCTGCTCGGGCTGCTGACCGGCCTGGGGGTGGCGGGTGACGCGCTCCTCCTCGCGGGCACGGGGGTGCTCGGCTCCTACACGACGTTCTCGACCTGGATGCTGGAGTCCCATCGCCTCGCGGAGGAGGGAGCGCTGCGCCGGGCGGGGACGAACCTCGCCCTGTCGCTCGCGCTCGGGCTCGTCGCCGCGGCCGCCGGGCGGGCGCTCGGGCGGGCGCTGTGAACGAGGACTGCCTCAAGCTCACCACGTACTTCGGCGAGCGCCACCGGGTCGGCGGACGGCTCGTGGCCGACGAGCTGCTCGACCTCTATGGGCGCCGCGGGCTCGAGGTGAGCGTGCTGCTCCGGGGGGCCGAGGGATTCGGGCTCAAGCACCACCTGCGCACCGATCGCCTGCTCACCCTGTCGGAGGATCTGCCGCTCGTGTCGGTCGCCGTCGATCGCCGGGCGCGCATCGAGCAGGTGCGCGACGAGGTCGTGGAGGCCCAGCCCGAGGGGGTCGTCACCCTCGAGCGGGCACGGATGCTCACGGAGGATCTCTCGCCCGTCACGCTTCCCGATGGGCCCGGCGAGGCGACGAAGCTCACGGTCTACCTGGGGCGCAAGGAGCGCGTCGGCGGCCTTCCCGCCTTCCGGGCGGTGTGCGAGCTGCTGCACCGCCGCGGCCTCGCCGGCGCGTCGGTCCTGCTCGGCGTGGACGGGACGCTCCGCGGCGCCCGCGAGCGAGCGTCGTTCGTGGGGCGCAACGTCGACGTCCCGCTCATGATCATCGCGATCGGCGAGGGGGAGCGGATCGGCCGGGTCCTGCCCGAGCTCTCGGGCCTGCTGCGCCGACCGCTCGTCACCCTCGAGCAGGTCACGATCTGCAAGCGCGACGGCCGGCTTCTCGCCCCGCCACCCACGCTGCCCGGGCGCGACGAGCGGGGCCTCGCGCTGTGGCAGAAGGTCATGGTCTATAGCGCGGAGGGCACGCAACACGAGGGCATGGCGCTCCACGTCGCGCTCGTGCGCAGGCTGCGCGAGGCCCGGGGTCGCGGGGCGACGGCCCTCCGTGGGGTCTGGGGCTTCCACGGTGACCATCCGCCCCACGGCGACCGGCTCCTCGGGCTGCGCCGGCGGGTTCCGGTGGTGACGGTGATCGTCGACACGCCGGAGGGGATCGCCCGGACGTTCCCCCTCGTGGACGAGGTCACCCGTGCGGCGGGCCTCGTCACGAGCGAGACCGTCCCGGCCCTGACCGCCGTGCACGAGGAGCGCGGGCGGGGCGGGCTGCGCCTTTCGGCGCCCGGGAGGTGAGCCGGTGCTACCTATGCAATGCTTGGGCATATGCGTGGCGCGCTTCTGGTTTCCCTTCTCCTCGTCGTGCTCGCCGGCTGCGGCGGCTCCTCCTCCGGCGGGGGCCGCCTCACGGTCTCCGCGGCCACCTCGCTGACCAAGGCGTTCACCAAGCTGGGTGGCGCGGCCTACTCCTTCGGGGGCTCGGACGAGCTCGCCGCGCAGATCCGCAAGGGCCTGAAGCCCGACGTCTACGCGGCGGCGAACACGAAGCTGCCCGAGGCGCTGTTCCGCGCCGGGCTGATCGAGCGCCCACGGGTCTTCGCCCGCAACCGGCTCGTGCTCGCCGTTCCCGCCAAGGGGGCGAAGGTGACGTCGATCACGGACGTGGGCAGGGCGGGGGTCAACCTGGCGATCGGCTCGCCCTCCGTGCCGGTCGGGGCGTACACCCGCAAGGTCATCTCGGGACTTCCGCCCGGGCTGCGCAAGGCGATCCTCGGCAACGTCCGCTCGGAGGAGCCCGACGTGGGCGGGGTGGTCGGCAAGCTCACGCAGAGCGCGGTGGACGCCGGGTTCGTCTACGTGACCGACGTCGAGGCCACGGGCGGGCGGCTGCGCGCGATCGGGCTGCCGCAGAACCTGGACCCGGAGGTCGCCTACGGGGTCGCGGTGGTCAAGGGGGCCAAGCAGCCGGCGGCGGCGCGGAGCTTCGTGAAGGGGCTGCTCTCGGGCAAGGGCCGGGACGCGCTGCGGACCGCGGGATTCCTGCCGCCGCCGTGAGGCCGTTCGCGGTCCTGGGGATCGGCGCACTGGCGCTGGTGGGCTGCTTTCTCACGCTGCCCGTGGTGGCGATCCTCACGGACACCGCGCCGGGCGACCTCGTGGCCTCGCTCGACGACGGCGCCACCCTCGACGCGCTCCGGCTCTCGCTCGAGACCTCGTTGGTCGCCCTGGTCCTCATCGTCCTCGTGGGGACGCCCGCCGCCTGGCGGCTGGCCACGCGCTCCTTCCGCGGGCGGGGGCTCGTGGTGACGCTGCTGGAGCTGCCGCTCGTCCTGCCGCCCGCGGTGGCGGGGCTCGGGCTGCTCGCGGCGCTCGGCCCGCAGGGGATCCTCGGGAGCGCGCTCGCCTCCGCCCACGTCGAGCTCGTCCTGCGCACCGCGGGGGTCGTCGTGGCACTGACCTTCGTGGCCGCGCCGTTCTACCTGCGCCAGGCGCAGTCGGCGTTCGGAGCGCTCGAGCCGAGCTGGCTCGAGGCGTCGCGGACGCTGGGGGCGGGGGAGGGCCGCACCTTCTTCCGGGTGGCCGTCCCCGCCGCGCTGCCGGGACTGGTCGCGGGAGGCGCGCTCGCCTGGGGGCGTGCGCTGGGGGAGTTCGGGGCGACGCTCATGTTCGCGGGGTCGTTCCGGAGCGTGACGCAGACCGCCCCGCTGGCGATCTACGAGCGCTTCTCGAGCGACTTCACGGGCGCCCTCGCCCTCTCCGCGGTGCTCGTCGCCCTCTCGGGCGCCATCCTGCTCGGGGTGAAGGCGCTCGTGGGGACGCGTGGACTCGGCGGGCCTGCGGGTTGAAGCGGCGGGGCCGCGGGGGGCGCTGGCCCTCGACGCGGTCCTCGCTGTGGCGCCGGGCGAGTGCCTTGCGCTGGCCGGGCCCTCGGGCGCGGGGAAGACGTCGATCCTGCGCACCGTGGCGGGGCTGTGGCGCCCCGCGCGGGGCCGGGTCGCCCTGGGCGACGCGGTCTGGCTCGACACGGAGGCCGGGATCGACCTTCCGCCCGAGGAGCGCGTGTGCGGCCTCGTCTTCCAGGACTACGCGCTCTTCCCCCACCTGAGCGCGTGGCGGAACGTCGCCTACGGGATGGAAGCGCGGACGCCGCGACCCGCGCGACGAGCACGCGGCAGCGGTAAAGCGCCGCGAAAAGGCGCGAGTCCCTGGCGGTCCCGCCCCGACCGCGACGCGCGACGGGAACGCGCGCTCGCGCTGCTCGATTCGTTCGGCCTCGCAGGGCGCGCCGAGGCCCGCCCGGCCGAGCTCTCCGGCGGCGAGCGCCAGCGGGTCGCGCTCGCCCGCGCCCTCGCGCGCGATCCCGGGGTCCTGCTCCTCGACGAGCCCCTGGCCGCGCTCGATCCCTCCACCCGCGCGGGCGCGGCCGCCGAGCTCGCGGGCGTCCTCCGGGCCACGCGGGTCCCCACGCTCCTCGTCACCCACGCCTTCGCCGAGGCGGCGCTGCTCGGCGACCGGGTCGCCGTGCTCGACGCCGGGCGGCTCGTGCAGGTGGGCACGCCGGGGGAGCTCGCCGCCGCGCCGGCCTCGGCCTGGGTCGCCGACCTCACCGGTGCGGTGGTCCTGCGCGGGGTTGCCGTCGCGGAGCCGGGCGGGCTCACCCGCGTGGACCTCGACGGCGGCGGTCACGTGCACGCCGTCGATCCGGGGACCGGGCGGGTCGCCGTCACCCTCCATCCCTGGGAGATCGCCCTCGAGCACCCGGACGCCCGGTCCGCCGGCTCGGCCCGCAACCGCCTCGCGGTCGAGGTCGTCGCGGTCACGGAGCTCGGCGCCCGGGCCCGGGTCGGTCTCCTCGCTCCGCAACCTCTGGCCGCCGAGGTGACCTCCGCCTCGGCGCGCGCGCTCGGCCTGCACCCCGGCGTCCGCGTGGTCGCCACATGGAAGGCGGCCGCGACCCGCCTCGTCCCCGCGGGTTAGCGGGCGAGCCCGGTGAGCAGCCGCTCGAGGTCCGCCCCGTCGTTCCATGCGCCGACCGAGGCGCGCAGCAGCGGCCGCCCCGGGAGGGGCCGGACGACCACCCCGTGGTCGACGAGCCGGGCGATCTCCCCCTCGGGATCGGGGGAGGAGAAGGCGACGAGGGTGGTGGGGCCGCGGGGGGCGACCTCGCGCCCGCCCGCGCGCAGGGCGGCGGCGAGCTGCTCGGCGAGCTCGAGCGCCCGGGCGTGGACGGCGGGCCAGCCCTCTTCGTCGAGTACCGCGTGGGCGGCCACGGCCGCGGCGACGTTCTCCGGCGGCAGCGACGGCGAGTCGAGCGCACGGCCATCGGGCCAGGGCTCGGCGTCCAGCCCCGCGCCGGGCCGGCTCAGGTTCGTGTAGCCCGGGCCCGGCACCGTCATCCGCTCGCGCAGCCCGGGGGAGACCCACAGCATGCCGAGCCCGTCGGGGCCGCACAGCCACTTCTGGCCCGAGCCGGCGTAGGCCGCGCAGCCCAGCGCCGCGACGTCGACCGGCACCGCGCCCACCCCCTGCGCGCCGTCGAGCAGCACGGGCACGTCGAGGGCGGCCAGCGCCTCGGGCCGGACCTCCCCGCTGACCCAGTTCACGTGCGAGCACGCGACGAGCCCCGTGTGCGGCCCGACCGCGTCGGGCAGCTCGGCGAACGGGACGGCGCGGACCGCCACCCCGCGGCGCGCCAGCGCGGCCAGCGGCCCGAGCAGCCCCGGGTGCTCGTCCTCGGCGGTCACGATCTCCGTGCCCTCCTCGAGCCCCAAGGCGCCGAGCACCCGCACGATGCCGTCCGTCGTCGAGGTGGTGAGCGAGACCTCCGCCGGGTCGGCGGTCAGCCGCGCGGCGTAGGCCCGCCGCAGCTTGCCCTCGAGCTCCTGGCGGCGCTCGAAGTGCGCCTGGGTCCGGCCGTCACGGGCCTCGCGCTCCCACTCCGCCCGGGCCGCCGTGACCGCCGCGTCGGGTACGGGGCCGTCCGTTCCCGCGTTGAGGTAGGCGAGCCGGGCGAGGACGGGGAAGGCGTCGCGGAGCGTGGTTACTGGACCCGGAGGAGGAGCCGCGGACGCACGCGGCGGCAGGATACGGTGAGTCGCTTCACCGCCCGGGTGGCGAAACTGGCAGCCGCGGCCGGCTTAAGCCCGGCTGTCCGCGAGGACGTGTGGGTTCGAGTCCCACCCCGGGCACGTTTGCCGGCCTGCGCCCGCGAAGGGACAGCGCAGGGCGTCAGGCGGCGGCGGAGGCCGCGGCCTCGCGCGCGGCGGCGGGGCCCAGGCCGTCGAGCAGCGCCCCGGCGAGGGCGGTGTCGCCCGTCACCTCGAGGCCCTCCCGTGACCCCCCGGGGCCGAGGGCCGAGATCCACGCCGGCTCTGCGCCGTGGACGCGGGCCTCGGCGTCGGGTGCGGCGCCCTCCGTCACCGCGACGCGACCGTCCCGGACGGTGAGCACGTAGGACACCTCGGGCCGCCCCTTCGAGCGCGCCGAGACGGTGATCGCCAGCGTTCCGCGCAGCTTCGCCGGCGGCGCCAGCAGGCCGGGGGCGAGGCGCAGCATCGCCCCCACGTCGATCTCCTCGCCCGGGCGCGGGGCACCCCAGGTCCAGTTGTAGCCCCAGCGTCCGAGCTCGGCGAGGACGGGCGCGAGCTCGCGCGCCCGCTCGGTCAGCTCGTAGTCGACGCGCGGCGGCACCTCGCGGTAACGCTGGCGGGAGAGCAGCCCGTCGGCGACCATCCGGTTCAGCCGGGTGCGGAGCTGCTCGGTCGAGATGCCCGGCAGGATCCGCTGGATCTCGACGAAGCGGCGCGGACCCGTCATGAGGTCCCGGACGATGAGCAGCGTCCACTTGTCGCCCACGAGATCGAGCGCGCGGGCGTCGGGGGCCCACTGGTCGTAGGGGTGACGCTTGCGGGGCGGCGCGGTCGGCATGGGTTCCCTTCCCTCCGGTGCGGCAGTGCGCTGGAATCCTTCCCCGTAAGACCCTAGACGAAAGCAGCGATGGTCACATGCGCGTATCGACCGTTCGTCCACCGTTGCCGCAAGTTCCATCCGTGGCCCGCGTTGTGCCCCATTGAGGACAGCATGGGTACGGTCATCGATCTCGAGGCCCACAGGGCGAAACGACGGCCGGCGCGCTCGGGAGGCGCGCCGGTCGCCGGGCGGATAAACCGCTCGACGCCGGTCCTGTTCGCCTTCGACGTGGCCTCGCCGTGGACGTATCTCGCCGCGGAGGGCGTCGAGCGGCTCTTCGGTCAGGTCGAGTGGCGCCCGGTGGACGGCGAGCTCGTGGCCCTCGGCCGCGAGGCCCCCGTTGACGTCCGCGCGCGAGCAGAAGCACGCGCGGCGACGCTGCGCCTCCCCCTCGTGTGGCCGGAGCGGCCGGGCGGGGACGGCGTGCGCCGGGCCTCGGCCTTCGCCGCCTCCATTGGGCATGGTGGCCCCTTCGCGCTCGCCGCGGGCCGGCTCGCCTACGGGGGAGGCTTCTGCCTCGACGATCCCGACACGCTCGCCGAGGCCGCGGCCGCGGCCGGGCTGCCGCCCGCGCCCGCGCTGCTCGCCGCCGCCGATCCCGCGTGGGACGACGAGCTGGCGCGTGAGGCCGGACGCATCGTCGCGCGCGGCGCCGAAGCCCTCCCCGCGCTGATCCTGGACGGGACGCTCGTGTGCGGCGAGGACGCCCTCGCGGCCGCCGTGGCCCGCGCCGCCGCGGGCTGAGCGACCCACCACGCCGAGGTGGTCCCCGTCACCGCCGGTGTCTGGTAACAGCTCCGCCACAAGACCCGCTGCTCTGGGCGGCACGCTCGCCCCCTCATGGGACGGATCGGACTCCTCCTCGCCCTCCTGCTGACCGCCGTCGCGCTCGGCATGCCCGCCCGTGCCGGCGCGGCGCCGGTCAAGCACGTCTGGGTTCTCTTCCTCGAGAACAAGAACTTCGACGAGAGCTTCGGCCGCCCTGCCCACGCGCTCGACCTACCTCTCCGACATGCTGCCCGCCCAGGGCGCGCTCGTGCCGAACTTCTACGGGATCACCCACTTCTCGCTGGGCAACTACCTCGGGCTGCTCTCGGGCCAGGGGTCCAACCTGCAGACCCAGGCCGACTGCCAGTTCTTCACCCCGGTGCTCCCCGCGCTCGAAGTCGACGACGGGCAGGTGCTCGGTTCGGGCTGCGTAGTTCCCCGCGCGCGTGAAGACCCTGGCCGACCAGCTCGTGGCCAAGGGGATGAGCTGGAAGGGCTACATGCAGGGGATGGAGTCGCCGTGCCAGCACCCCGCGCTCGGCGCCCCAGACCCGACCCAGAGCGCGCAGCCCGGCCACCAGTACGCCGTCCGGCACAACCCGTTCGTCTACTTCGAGTCGATCATCGGCTCGCCCGAGTGCGCGAAGCGAGACGTCGAGCTCGGCGCGCTGCCGGGGGATCTGAGATCCGTGAGCACGACTCCGAACTTCTCCTTCATCACCCCCGATCTCTGCGAGGACGCCCACGACGCGCCGTGCGTCGACCGCCGCCCGGGCGGGCTGGCGTCCGCCGACGGCTTTCTGCGGACATGGGTGCCGCGGATCCTCGCGTCGCCCGCGTACAAGCGCGACGGGATGCTCGTCATCACCTTCGACGAGGCCGAGGCGAGGGGGCTCCTCGACGACGCGAGCGCGTGCTGCGACGAGCCCCAGTTTCCGAACACGCCGAACAACGGCGGGATCGTCCTCGGGCGCGGGGGGGACGGATCGGCGCCGTGGTCCTCTCGCCCTTCGTCGACCCGGGGACGATCGACCTCCAGGCCTACAACCACTTCTCGCTGCTGCGCACGCTCGAGGACCTCTACGGCCTCGACCATCTCGGCTACGCGGCGCGGCCGGGCCTGACCACGTTCGGGCCGTCGCTCTTCACGTGCTATGACGTCCGTCCACCTCGGCCCGTGCGCGGGCGCTTCCGCCGCGGCGCCCTCATCCGGCGGGCGGTCGTCTTCCAGGGGACGGCGCACCGCCCGTCGCTCGAGGTCAAGCTGCGGCGCGGCGGACGGGTGCGCGTGGCCCTCGCCCGCCGGCGTGGAGCTCCGCGGCCCGTCGGTCCGACGCGCTCGACGCTCCCGTGCCAGCGGGTCCGGACCCGGCTGCCCGCCGCCCACGGCACCGCGATCGTGACCGCCTCGGTCCGGGGCGGCACCGAGACCCGGAGGATCCCCTTCTGATGTTCGGCCCCCGTCGCCGCCTCTTCGTCGTCCTCGCCGTCCTCGTGTTGGCGGGCGCCGGCGCCGCCCTCGCGGCCGGGATCATCCCCGGGCGCCTCGCCCATCACCAGACCGTGTTCGGCCGCGTGCTGCGCCCCGACGCGCGCCTGGTCCGCCTCGGCAACTTCCCGACGGGCGGGGCGGTCACCGCCGACGGGCGCTTCTACTGGACGGTGTCCACCGGTCGCGCGCGCAGCGACGTCCGGATCGTGTCGCTGGCCCAGAGCCGGCCGCGCGTAGTGCAGACCCTCGGGCTGCCGGGCGCGTCGGGTGGGATCGCGCTGGACTCGCGGCGGCGGTTGGCCTACGTGTCGGGCCTCCAGGACTCCCCCGATGCCGACGAGAAGCGTCCCGACCTGCCCGGCCGCGCCGGAGACGTCGTGCACGTCTTCACCTGGAACGCGCGGGGACGCGCCCGTGAGCTCAGGACGATCGCCGTCCCGCCCCCCGCCTCCGCGCCCGTGCCGCAGAGCTTCCCCCCGAAGACGAGCGGGAAGACGAGCTATCCCGACCGGCTCGCCCTGTCGCCCGACGGCGCACGGCTCCTCGTCCCCCTCAACCTGGCCGATGCCGCGGCGATCGTCGACGTGGATTCCGGCGCCGTCCGGACCGTGGCCACCGGCCACTTCCCCTACGGGGCGGCCATCCTCCCGGACGGGAGGACGGGCCTGGTGTCCAACGAGACCGACGGCACGGTCTCCGTGGTCGACCTCGACGCGGCGCAGGTCGTCAAGCAGCTCCAGGTCTCCTCGCACCTCTCCCATCCGGAGGCGATCGCGCTCGACCCCCGCGGCGGGCGGGCATTCGTGGCGGTGGCCAACACCGACCAGGTGGGGGTGATCGACACCCGCACGCTGACGGTGCAGCCTCCGCTGTCGGTGGAGCGGCCCGAGGGCCGCGGCGTCTCGCCCGTCGCGCTCGAGGTCACGCCCGACGGCCGGCGGCTCCTCGTCGCCGAGGCGGGCGGGGACGAGATCGCCGCCCTCGCCCTCCGGGTTCCGGGCCGCAAGCCCTTCGCGCTCCTCGGGCGCATCCCCACTGCCGCGTACCCCGCCGACGTGCACGTGCTGCCGCGCCGCGGGCGCACCCCGGGGCGGCTCGTGTGGATCGCGGGCAAGGGCTTCGGCTCGGGCCCGAACCGCAACGGCCCCAATCCCTACGCCACGTCGGACGACTCCCTCCTGCGCCACCCGGGCACCGCCGTCCTCTCCGACGGCTTCGTGGGGGTCCAGGCCTTCCCGGGCGACGGGCGCATCCGCGCCCTCACGCGGACGGCGGACCGCGACGTGCACCCGACGAACGTCCGGGTCGCGCCCCCGGGCACACCGCTGCGCGCCGGCGGCCCCATCAAGCACGTGTTCTACGTCGTGCGCGAGAACCGGACCTACGATCAGGTCCTCGGCGACGACCCGCGCGGCGACGGTGACTCCGCGCTCACGCTCTTCGGCCGCCGCATCACGCCGAACATCCACGCGCTGGCGCGCCGGTTCGGGCTGCTCGATCACGTCTACGCGAACTCCGAGGCGTCGATCGACGGGCACTTCTGGACGAGCGCCGGCGCCGTCTCGGACTACGTCCACAAGGCCTGGCAGCAGAACTACGCCAAGCGGGGGCGGCCCTACGACTTCGGGGTCTACACGGCGACCTTCCCCGGGACGGGCTTCCTCTTCGACCAGGCCGAGCGCCAGGGGATCTCCTACTTCAGCTACGGCGAGGCGATCGCCGGGGTGATCGGGCTCGTCCCCGACAAGGATCGCTCGCTCTCCGACACCACTCTCATCAACCAGAAGTTCCTGAAGTCCGACCTCGGAATCGGGGCGCCCGTCAACTGCTATCCGAACGACGCGTCCATCGGCAAGGACGTGATCACGGGCGTGGACGTCTACGACTCCACTCCGCCCACGGACGCCAAGCTCCTCTCGGAGTCGCGCTTCGACTGCTTCCGGACGAAGCTCCAGCTGCAGCTGCTGACCAACTCCGTCCCCGCGTTCAACTACATGGTGCTCTCCAACGACCACACCGAGGGCACGACTCCGGGCCGCCGCACCCCGCGGGCGATGGTGGCCGAGAACGACCTCGGCCTGGGCCAGATCGTCGGGCTCATCTCGCACTCGAAGATCTGGCGCTCGTCGGCGATCTTCGTCATCGAGGACGACTCGCAGGACGGCGCCGACCACGTCGACGCCCACCGGATGCCCGCGGCGGTGATCTCCCCGTACACGAAGCGTTCCGCGGTGGTCCACGACCGCTACGACATGCTCTCGGTCATCCGCTCGATGGAGCTCATCCTCGGGATGCGCCCGATCGGAGCGACCTACCCCCTGAACGAGCGCAACGCGGCCACGGCGGCCAACGCCCGGCTCTCGAAGTCGCTGCGCATCAACACGCCGGATCGCGTCCCGCAGCGCGAGCTCGACAGGATCCTGTGGCAGTCGGTCCACGGACGGCACAGCCTCCCACCGCCCCCGGGCCCCAACGCCCAGGGCGACCCTGACGGCTAGCTTCCCGCGCGGGATGGCCGCCACCGACACCACCCGCACCCTGCACGGCGGGCGACTCGTCGCCCGCCGGCTCAAGGCCCACGGCGTCACGAAGCTCTTCACGCTCTCGGGCGGGCACCTCTTCTCGATCTACGACGGCTGCCGCGAGGAGGGCATCGACATCATCGACGTCCGCCACGAGCAGACGGCCGCGTTCGCCGCGGAGGGCTGGGCGAAGGTCACGCGCACGCCGGGGGTCGCCGCCCTCACCGCGGGCCCCGGGGTCACGAACGGGATGAGCGCCATGGCCGGCGCCCTGCAGAACCGCTCGCCGATGGTCGTGCTCGCCGGCCGGGCGCCGCAGATGCGCTGGGGGCAGGGCTCGCTACAGGAGATCGACCACGTGCCCTTCGTGCGCCCGGTGGTGAAGTCGGCGGTGACCGCACGCGTCACGGACGAGATCCCCGGCCTGCTCGACGACGCGCTGGCCACCGCGCTGACCCCGCACACCGGCCCCGCCTTCCTCGACCTCCCGCTCGACGTGGTGTTCATGGAGGCGGAGGACACCGGAACCGAGGGCGCCCTCCCGGCCCCCCACGAGGGGTCCGCCGCCGCCGGCGTCGACCGCGCCGCCGAGCTCCTGTGCGCCGCGGAGCGGCCGGTGATCATGGCCGGGACCAACCTCTACTGGGGTCACGGGGAGGAGGCGCTGCGCGCGCTGGCCGGCGAGCTCGGCATCCCGGTCTTCCTCAACGGGCTCGCGCGTGGCTGCGTGCCCGCCGACGATGAGCACTTCTTCTCCCGCACCCGCGCGCAGGCGCTCCAGGGCGCCGACCTCGCTCTCGTGATCGGGGTGCCCATGGACTTCCGCCTCGGCTTCGGCGCCTCCTTCGGCGAGGAGACTGACATCGTCGTCATCGACGTGGCCGAGCCCGAGCGCGACCATCCGCGCCCGGTCGCCGCCGAGCTGATCGGCGCCCTGCCGGCCACGCTCGACGCCCTGCGCCGCGCGAGCGGCCCCCCGCCCTCCCCGGACACCTCGCGCTGGCTCTTAGAGCTCCGGGAAGCGGAGACTCGGAAGCGTGAGGCCGAGCGCGCCGAGCGCGAGGATCCGCGCGCCCCGCTGCACCCGATGCGCCTCTACGCCGAGCTCGCCGCGGTGCTCGACCGCGACGCGATCCTCATCGGCGACGGCGGCGACTTCGTCTCCTACGCCGGGCGGGTCGTCGACACCTACGTACCGGGCGCGTGGCTGGACCCCGGCCCCTACGGCTGCCTGGGCTCCGGGCCCGGCTACGCGCTGGCCGCGAAGCTCGCCCACCCCGATCGCCAGGTCGTGCTCCTGCTCGGCGACGGGGCCTTCGGCTTCGCCGGCATGGAGTGGGACACCCTCGCGCGCCACGGGGTCAACGTGGTCGGGATCGTCGGCAACAACGGCATCTGGGCGCTGGAGAAGCGCCCGATGGAGCTCCTCTACGGCTACTCGGTCGCCGCCGACCTGCGGCCTGAGACGCGCTACGACGAGGTCGCCCGCGCCCTCGGCGCCGGGGGCGAGCTCGTGCGCACGCCCGAGGAGCTGCGCCCGGCGCTCGAGCGCGCTCTCGGGGCCGGCGAGCCCACGCTCGTCAACGTCCTGACCGACCCCACGGTCGCCTACCCCCGCAGGTCGAACCTCGCCTAGAGACCTCGAGAAACGCTGAGAGCCGCCCGCTTCCGTGCGGACGACTCTCAGACCAAGGCCCAATCAGGACGGGCAGGGGTACGTGCCATGAGAGGGCCGCTGAACGATCCGGACGGCGGGAGGCGCCGAACCTTTCGGCTGCGCCCGGACCTATGTGCCGGAAGCGGGAGTCGTGACACGACCCCGCCCTCGCCCGGTACCCCGAGATCCTGCCGGTTCCCTAGCGCGAGCGCAACCGAACGTCCGTCGAGAGGCGCACTCATCCCTATCTCATACGCAACCCTCATCCGATAGGTGGATCATCACCGACATGCGTCACACCCTCCTCGCCCTGACCGCCCTCCTCGCCGTCCTCCCGGCGGCGCCCGCCCTCGCCGGAACGGCGAACGCCGGGCTGCCCGAGGCGAGCGCGGCGAACCCGCTGAGCGGATTGAGGTTCGGGACCTATCGCACCCAGAGCCGGGAGCCGAGCATCGACGCCCCGAGCGCGTACTTCAACACCGCGCGCTCGGCCGCCGACCGCACGACGTTTGCGAAGATCCTCGACCAAGCGCGGTTCCGCTGGTTCACCTCCGGCGTCGCGACCTTCCATCAGCGCAACGGAAAGTTCGGCGCGCGCGAGGCGGCGCGCACGTACGTGCACGACGTCACCCACGGCAACCCGAACGTCGGGGTGCAGGTGGCGATCTTCCGGCTCGAGCCCTTCGAGCAGGGGGCGTGTCGCCGCCTGCCGACCCGCGCCCAGCAGGCGGACTACAAGCGCTGGATCTCGGAGTTCGCCAGGGGGCTCGGCCGGGCCCGCACCGCGCTCATCCTCCAGCCCGACATGCCCTTCACGCTCTGCCTGCCCCATCACTCGAACATCGATCTGAAGCTCATCGACTGGACCGCGCGGAAGTTCAACGCGCTCGTGCACACGACGGTGTACATCGACGGATCGGCGATCGACTACCTCTCCGCGGCGAAGGCCGCCGACATGCTCCGCCGGGCGGGTGTCCGCCGCGTGCGGGGCTTCGCCCTCGACCTCACGCACTTCTCCTCCGAGAAGGACCAGGTCAAGTACGGCCACGCGATCCAGCGCGAGCTGCGCAAGCGCGGCATCCGCGGCAAGCACTTCCTCGTCAACACCGGGCAGAACGGAGCGCCCTTCACGGTGTTCCGGCACCGCGGTGCGATCCGGTCCGGGGCGGCCTGCACGCACGACGGGCAGAAGTACTGCATCACGCTCGGGCGCCCGCCGCAGATCACCCGGAGCGGGGACGTCGACGGCTACGTCTGGTCCGGTCGCCCGTGGGTGAACGGGCGACCGGCACGTGGGTACACCGAGCTCCTGCGCCTCATCCGCTCCTCGCCCTTCTTCTAGGTCGCTCGCGGCCCCTCCGCGGCGTCCAGCGCGACGCCGCGGAGGATGTCGTGCTCGGAGACCTCGAAGGAGTCGAGGCCGAACGCGCGGAGGACCTCGCGGAGGATCAGCACGCCGGCGACGATCGTCGGGGCCCGGTCGGGATGCAGGCCCGCGACGTCGCGCCGCTCGCTCTCGGGGAGGGCGGCGAGACGGGCGAGCAGCTCCTCGAGGCGTGCGAGCGAGAGCCGATGGCCGTGGACGCGGTCGGGGTCGTAGGGCTCGAGCGCCAGGTCGATCGCCCCGAGCGAGGTCGCCGTCCCGGCTACGGCCACCGCCGCGCGGACCCGCTCGCGGACCCCCTCCGGCGCGGCCTTCCGGATGATCTGCGCGGCGTCGGCGGCGAGGGCGTCCAGTTCCCCGGCGCGGGGCGGGTCCGTGTGGAGATGGCGTTCGGTCAGCCGCACCACGCCCATCTGCGTGGACGCGCCCCACTCCTTCTCTCCGCGCGAGCCGGTCACCATCTCCGTCGAGCCCCCGCCGATGTCGAT
Organism: Solirubrobacterales bacterium; assembly: GCA_038254195.1. Classification (GTDB taxonomy): domain Bacteria; phylum Actinomycetota; class Thermoleophilia; order Solirubrobacterales; family Solirubrobacteraceae; genus JBBQAA01. The sequence goes on along the minus strand of JBBSGJ010000014.1, from coordinate 110 downwards.
GACCACGAGGGGCGTGTCGTCCTCCCGCGGGCGCTCGGAGGTGGCGCCGCGGAACGTGAGCCGGGCCTCGTCCTCCCCGGAGAGCGTGCGCGCCTCGAGGCCGAAGCCGT
>JBBSGJ010000013.1:0-24530 GCA_038254195.1 Solirubrobacterales bacterium | reverse complement strand
CGCGGTCATGGCCCGGGGCCGGGTCGTGGCCGAGGGGCCCCCGCGCGAGCTCGTGGCCGCCCACGCCGGGCGCGAGGTCGTCGAGGTCTACGGCCCCGCCGAGGAGCTGCGCGCGCTCGAGGAGCGCGCGAGCGCCGAGGGCGTGGCCCGCCTCAACCCAAGAGCAGCGCCCCGGCCTCGGCGTCGACCGCGAGGTTGCGCAGCGCACCGAGATCCGCCGCCTCCCCGCGCAGCCGTGCCGCGAGCCGCTCCGCGTGGCCGTCCGCCCGTTCCCGGGGGTACTCGCCGGCCAGCCGCGCGTTGTCGAGAAAGGCCCAGTCGCTCGCCTGCAGCGCCAACAGCTCGCGCACGGCACCGACCTCCACCGAGCGGGCACCCGCGAGGACCTCGAGCTCCGCCGCCCGCGCCTCCCACGCGTAGCGCGCGACGCCCGGTCCGCTCCACGTCGAGAGGTCGCGGCCCATCCCCCACGTCGTCACCGGCAGCTCGCCGGGCGCCGGCACCGCCTCCCGCGCGGCCACCGCGTCGTCCAGCCGCGCGAGCCCGACGCCCTGCCGCGGCGCCTCCTCGAGCACCGCTCGGAGCCACTCGGGCCCCTCGTGCCACCAGTGGCCGAGCAGCTCCGTGTCGAGCGCGCAGACGACGAGGCCGCCGCCCTCCACCCGTCGCGCCGCGCGCTCGACGAACTCCCGCGCATGCTCGCGGGCGCGTGCGCGGCCGCGCTCGGGGGAATAGGGCGAGCCGTCGTTGGCCCACGCCCGGTGGTGGTGCTTCGTGTAGCCGTGGTAGTTCCGGTAGGCGGGGTCGGCGGGGTAGCCGCGGTCGTGCCAGACGAGCTCGATCGTCTCCCGGTCGATGGGGAGGAGGAGCGGTCCCGCCGCCGAGCGCAGCGGCGTCAGGTGCGCGGCCGACCCCGGCCCGAGGACGTCGGTGAGATCGACGCAGGTCGCGCGCACCCCGGCGGCGTCGAGCAGCGGGTCGAGCCACGGCCCATGCGCGCACTCCGGCAGCCAGAACCCGCCGGCCCAGCCCAGCCCGAACCGGCGGCGATGCGACGCCACCCCGCTCTCGACCTGCAGGCGGACACCCGCGTCGGTCGCGAGCAGCGGCAGGACGGCGTGGGTGGCCGAGGAGGTCCAGCTCACGTGCGGCGCGAAGGCGCCGAGCAGGTCGAAGCCGCGCCCTTCGAGCACCTCCGCCGCCCGCGCGTACTCCGCCGCGGACTCCGCGAGCGCGGGGCCGAGCCGCGGGTCGCGCGCGTGCTCGAGCGCCTCGGCGTGCGTCCCCGGCCGCACGTCGCACAGGAAGCGCGCGCAGCGCTCGAGCGCGCCCGGCGCCTCGAGCTGGTCGGCCAGCACCGGGGTCAGGGAGAGCGTCAGCGGCGCCGGCTCGGGGCCGAGGACGTCGAGCACCGGCACGTAGCAGGACGCGATCGCCTCCCACAGCCACTCCTCGCCGAAGGGCCAGGTCCCGAAGCCCTCGACGTAGGGCATGTGGGTGTGCAGGACGAGGGCGAGCTCGCCGCTCACGGGCGGCAGACGGCGAGGAAGTCGAGCGCGCCGTGAAGCTCCGCGGGCGGAGCGGGCCGCAACGCGAAGTCGCGCACTGAGATGGCCGGGATGAAGCGGTCATAGAAGGGCTTTGTGATCCCCAGGGCGCGGTGGACGTCGTCCCAGCGCGCGTGGCGGAGCGCCAGCTCGTGCACCCGCAGCTTGCGGGCGTGGAAGAGCCCGTGCAGCTCGACCCGGGCGAAGTGGCGCTCGCACAGCGCGCGGAACTCTTCCGTGCGGTACTCCTTGACGTGCCAGGGGTTGCCGGAGCGCTCCGCCCCCGTGGGCGCGAGGGTGAGCACGTTCGGCGTCGAGACGTAGGCGACACCGCCCCCGGTGTCCAGCATCCCCTTGAAGTGCTCGAGGATCGCGTCCGGATCCTGCACGTGCTCGATCGTCTGCAGGAAGACGACGTCGTCGCACGGCTCGGCGAAGGACTCGACGAGGTCGCGCGCGAAGCGCAGGTTCTGCCGGGGGTAGCGCAGCCGCGCGTGCTCGTGGGCCTCGGGGTTGGCGTCGACGCCGACGACCGAGGCCGCGCTGCGCGAGAGGACCTCCGAGCCGTAGCCCTCCCCGCAGGCCATGTCGACGACCCGCCGCCCGAGCGTCCGCGCGGCGATCCACTCGTAGACCACGAGATGGCGGCGAAACCAGTAGTTCTCCTCGGGGACGTCGGGCAGCGTCCGCTCGCCGGTCAGGGCGAGCGGCGGGACGCCGTCGGGCTGGTCCTCCTGCTCGTAGGTCGCGCTCACGGCGCGCGGAGGCTATTCCCCGGCGGGCCAGTGCTCGACGCGGAGGCCCGGCATCGGGAAGTCCCTGACGTTGCCGGTGCAGAGCGTGGCGTCGCGCGCGAGCGCCGTGGCGGCGATCAGGCAGTCGGGCTGGGCGAGGGTGCGTCCGCGCCGCGCGTAGGAGCCGCGCCAACGGCCGGCGACCTCGGCCTCGCGGCGGCCGGTCGGCCAGATCCGCAGACCGTCGAAGAGGCTCCGCGCCCGTTCCTCCTCAGCCTCTCGTAGCCCCCGGACGACCTCCTCCACGCTGATCGCGCTCGTCCCCAGCACCATTCCCCCGGTCAGGAGATCGCGGACGCGCGCCGCCACCGGGCGCTCGCGCAGGACGTCGATGAGCACCGTGGTGTCGAACTGGAGCCCGGCCACTCAGCCGACGCGGCGGGGATCCAGGCGGCGCTGGGCGTGAACCCAGGCCGCCGGGTCCTCGTCCCACTCATGGCCGGCGTCGGGGATGCTCCCGACGGCGGCGTCGAACGCCGCCACGCGTCGCTCGCGATCGAGCGCCTCGCGCACCGCCGCCGCGATGAACGCGCTGCGGCGCCGGCGCCCGGCGTGGCGGTCGAGCTCGGCCACGAGCTCATCATCCAGAGCCACGTGCACACGCATACGCACACAGCTTAGCCCACAAGCCCCGCATAGGCCGCGGCCATGTCCTCCTCCCCGTGGCCGGCCTCGACGCCGCGGCCAAAGCCCTCGGCGACGCCCCGGGCGAGCGGCAGCTCGACATCCTCCGCCTCGGCGGCGGCGAGGACGAGCTTCACGTCCTTGAGCGCGTGGGCGAGCGGGAAGCTCGGCTCGTACTCGCCGGCGAGCATGGCCTTGCCCTTGGTCTGCGCGTACCCGGAGTCGAGCGGCCCGCCGGCGATCCCGTCCAGGAAGAGCTCGCCGGGCACGCCGAGGGCTCGGGCCAGCGCGAGCGTCTCCGCCGTCGCCTCGGTCAGCGCGACGACCCAGGAGTTCATGACGAGCTTCGCGCGCGAGCCCTGGCCCGCGTCCCCGAGCCACCGGGTCGCCGAGCCGATCGCGCCCCAGACGGGGGCGCAGCGCTCGCGCGCCCCCTCGTCCCCCGAGGCGAGGACGACGAGCTCGGCCTGCTCGGCCGGCGCCTTGGTGCCGAGCACCGGGGCGTCGAGGTAGGCGAGGTCGTGCTCCTTGGCCAGGGCCGCGAGCTCCCCGCACGCCTCGAGGCCGACCGTGCTCGCCTGGATCCACGCGGCGCCGGGCTCGAAGCCGTCGGCCGCCTGCTCCATCGTCTCCCGGACGGCGTCGCCGTCGGCGAGCATGGTCAGGATGATCTGCGCGCCCCTGACCGCCTGCGCGGGGGTGTCGTGGACCGTCGTGTCCCCCTCGGTCAGGGCCTCGGCCTTCTCCCTGGTGCGGTTCCAGACCTGCACGGGAAAGCCGTTCTGGGCGAGGTTGCGCGCGATCGGCGCGCCCATGATGCCGGTGCCGAGGACGGCGACGGTGGGGGTATCGGAGGAGCTCATGGCTCCCGCGTACCCAGGTTCGCCGCTCACACAGACCCGTAGCGGTCCATCGCCACGCGGCGCTCCTCCGCGTGGTCGACGATCGGCTCGGGGTAGTCGCGCCCGATGACGCAGCCCGCGGCCTCCTGCTCCTCCTCGCTCATCCCCCACGGCTCGGCCAGGTGCTCGAGCGGCACGCGCGCGAGCTCGGGCACCCAGCGACGCACGTACTCCCCCTCGGGATCGTGGCGTTGCTGGTGGAGCGTCGGGTTGTACATGCGCCGGAAGTAGGGCTGGGGATCGACGCCCGTCCCCGCGATCCACTGCCAGTTGCCGTTGTTCTGCGCCTCGTCCCCGCACAGGAGGTAGCGCATGAAGTGTGCCTCCCCCTCCCGCCAGTCGAGGTGCAGGTCCTTGGTCAGAAAGGAGCCGACGACGAGGCGCGCGCGGTTGTGCATCCAGCCGATCGTGCGGAGCTGGCGCATCCCCGCGTCGATCAGCGGGTAGCCGGTGCGGCCGTCCTTCCACGCCTTCAGGCGCTCGGGCGCGCGGTCCCACTCGAGCTCGGCGAAGCGCTCGTTGTGGGCGCCGCGCGCGTTGCCCGGATTGTGCAGGAGGACGTGGGCGTAGAAGTCCCGCCAGGCGAGCTGACGGCGGAAGGCGGTCGCGCCCTCGCCCTCGGATCCGCCGCGGGAGCGCTCCTCGGTCTCGCGCGCGGAGAGGCAGCCGAAGTGCAGGTAGGGCGAGAGCTCGGAGGTGCCGCCGGCCAGGCGGTCGTGGCGCTCGGCGTAGGCCGAGACCGGCCCGCGCAGGAAGGCCGTGAGCCGGCGCCGGGCCTCCTCCTCCCCCGGCGTCCAGGGCTCGGGGACGTCGAGCTCGAGGCCGAGGTCCGCGAGCGAGGGCAGGGACCCGACGCGCAGCTTCGAGGGGACGGGGATCTCCGCCGGCGCGCGGTGCACCGGGCGGCGCTCGAGCGCCTGCCAGGCGCGCCAGAACGGCGTGAAGACGGAGAAGGGCCGACCGTCCTTGGTCTCCGGCCGGCTGACGTCGGCGACGAAGTTGCCGGGGGTGTGGACGGGCCGGACGTCGATCCGCTCGAGCGTGCGGCGGACCGCCGCGTCCCGCGCGCGGGCGTAGGGCGAGACGTCCGAGGCGAGATAGACCGCCTCGGCGCCGACCTCACGGCAGAGCTGCGGCAGCTCCTCGTGCGGCGCGCCGACCCGCAGCGCGAGCCTGCCTCCCCGCTCGCGGATCCCGGCGCCGAGCTCGTTCAGCGCCTCGAGCAGGAACCACGTGCGCACCGGGGAGGGGAAGCGGCCGGAGACGAGCCGCGGATCGAGGCAGAAGACGGGCACGACCCGCTCGTGCTCGGCCAGCGCGCGCACGAGCGGCGGGTGGTCGTGCAGGCGCAGGTCGCGCCGGATCCAGACGAGCGCCGTACCGGCCATCTTGTGCAGTACGGAGGGCCGCCGGACTTAGACTTTCCCCGATGTCCGGCGACGAGGAGCCGATCCGCGACTTCCCCCTGTTCCCGCTGGGGATCGTCGCCCTGCCCACCGAGCTCGTCCCGCTGCACATCTTCGAGGAGCGCTACCGGACGATGATGGGCGAGTGCCTCGAGCGCGAGTCGGAGTTCGGGATTCTCTGGCTGGCCGACGACGGCCTTCGGGAGACCGGCTGCGCGTGCGCGATCACCGACGTGCTCGAGCGGATGGACGACGGGCGGCTGAACCTCCTCACGCGCGGCACGCGCCCTCTGCGCGTGCTCTCCCGCCAGGAGGACCTGCCCTATCCCGCCGGAACCGTCGCCTTCCTGGCCGACGCGGAGGAGGACGCCGACCCCGCGGCCGGCGAGGACGCGCGCGCGGCCTACGCCGAGCTCGTCGAGCACGTCACCGACCGGCCGCCCGACCCGGACGAGCTCGCCGCCATGTCCGCCTACGCGATGGCCGCCACCGTCGACTTCGGCGCGCCGCCCAAGCAGAGCCTGCTCGACCTGCGCTCGGAGAACGCGCGCCTGCGCCTGCTCGCGCGTCTCCTGCGCCGGGCCCGCGAGCGCATGGACGAGACCAGCCGCGCCGAGGCCCGGGCGCGGTCCAACGGCAAGGTCCGCTTCGGCGAGTGACTCTCAGCGCCGCCGGCCGCAGGGCCCCTTGGCCACCTCGCGGGCGAGCAGCGCGAGCTTGAAGTAGCGCAGCGGCAGCGGGCGGCTCGTGTCGCTCCAGCCCACCGTCCCGTCCTGCGTGCGAACGCGGTAGGAGAGCTCGGAGCCTGGCCGGAGCGGGAAGCGCCGGTTCCGCCGGGCGTCCGCCACGACCTCGCGCTGGAGCTCCCGGGCCTGCAGGAGGAGCGGGTCGGCCAGCGGCCGCGCGCGGGCGTGATTGGCCGCCGAGCACTTGACGTGGCCGTCGTCGGTGACGACGAGCGTGACGTCCGCGTCGGGCAGCACGCCGCGCCGCGTGAGCGCCAGGAGGTCGGGGGACTGGACCCCGCAGCCCAGCGTGGCGAGCGTGAGCGCGGCCAGGAGGACAGCGGCTCCGGCGCGGTGCGTCATCCTCCGAAGGGTGCCGCACGACCCTGAGGGCCTCCGCGTGACCCGCGCCGTGACGATCCCGTGGCGGGAGATCGTCGTGCGCGCGAGCCGCTCCTCCGGGCCGGGCGGCCAGCACGCGAACGTCACCGCCTCCCGGATCGAGGCGGTGTTCGAGGTCGGGCGCTCGGAGGCGCTCACGCCCGAGCAGCGCGCGCGGGTGATGGGCCGGGCCGGGCCGCGCGTCGTGGCCGTGGCGCAGGATCAGCGCTCCCAGGCGCGCAACCGGGAGCTCGCGCTCGAGCGCCTCGCCGAACGGCTGGCCCGCGCGCTCGCCGTGGCCCGTCCGCGCACGCCGACGCGGCCGACGCGCGCCGCGCGGCGCCGCCGGGTGGAGGGCAAGCAGCGCCGGGCGGCGATCAAGCAGGCGCGGCGGCGCCCCGAGAATCCGGAGTAGGATCGCGCCCGTGCCCCGGGTCCTGCTCGAGCTGGGGGTGGCGGGCGCTCTGGCCGGCGCCGGTGCGCTGAAGCTCGCGCGCCCGGCGGTGACCGCCGCCGCGCTCCCGCGGGGCGGTCTGCTCGCCGCGCGCGCCCTCGGCGCGCTCGAGCTCGCGCTCGCCGCCGCCGTCGTCGCCGGGCTGCGCGCGGGTGCATGGGCGGCGGCGGGGCTGCTCCTGGCCTTCGCGATCCACCTGCTCGCCGCGCTCGCCACGGGCCGCGCCGGCGCACCATGCGCGTGCTTCGGCGCCGGGTCGCGCATCACCCCGCTCGCCGCCACGCGCACGCTCGCGCTCGCCGCGGTGGCGGCCGCCGCCGCGCTGCTCCCCGCCGCATCCCTGACGACCGACGCCTGGCTCGGGCTCGGACTGGCCCTCGCGCTCCTCGGGATCGCGGGGCTCGCGCTCGCCGTCGCCGCACTCGCCCGGGAGGTCGGCCGCCTGCGCCTGGAGCTCCGGCCCCAGGGCGCGCTCGAGGTCCCCGAGGAGGGGCCGGAGCTCGGCGCCCCCGCGCCCGAGCTCCGCCTGCGCTTCGGCGCCGACCCCGGCGCGGCGCTGCTGCTGGCCGTGTTCACCTCGGAGTCGTGCGCGCTGTGCCAGGCGCTCGCTCCTGCCGTCGCCGCCCTCGCCCGCGATCCCCACGTCGCCCTGACCGCCTTCGACGAGCAGGAGGACGCGGAGCTGTGGCGCGCGCTCAGGATCCCCGGCAGCCCCTACGCCGCGGCGCTGGCCCGCGACGGCGTCGTCCTCGCCAAGGGGACGTGGAACACCGCCGCCCAGCTCGAAGGGCTGCTGGCCACGGCCGAGCGCCGGGCCCCGGAGGCCGCGCTTGCCCTCTGAGCCCGCCGGCGCGCGCCTGGCCGACGCCGCGGCGGCGGCCACGTCGCGCCGCGGCTTCCTCGACCGCCTGGCCCGCGGCCTCATGGCCGTCACGGGCGGCGCCGCGGTCGCCCGGGCGGTCAAGCCGGGCGAGGCCGAGGCCTTCCACTTCTGCGGGCACATCTACACGACCGCATCCTGTCCGCACCCGACGGGCATCCCCCGGGTCGATCTGCACGGCTACCCGCTGCGCGCCAAGGACGGCCGCCGGGTCGATGACCTCGGGCGCCTCGTCGACCACCGCGGGCGACCGGTCGACGAGCGCGGGAGGCTCCTGCGCGACCCGGACGGCCGCGTCGTGCCCGAGGCGCCGCGCACGCGCATCTGCCTCGACGGCATCCCCCGGCGCTATCACCACCGGACCTACCTCGACGGCACCTGGCACCGCTGCTGCGGCGGCCACGTGCGGCGGCTGATCGACTGCTGCTCCTACTCGAAGGTGAGGATCAACGGCGACGCCTCGCTCACCGGCTACTGCTACCAGGGCCGCCGGGTCTTCTGCGTCATGTACTACCAGACGAAGGTCCCGTGCTGATCGCGCTGGCGGCGGCCGCGTTCCTGGCCGGGGTGACCGGCTCGTGGTCGCCGTGCGGGTTCTCGATGTTGACGACGCTCGCGCCCGGAGGCAACGGTCAGGGCCGGCGCGGCTCGGCGCTCGGGCTCGCGGCCTTCGCCCCGGGCGCGCTCCTGGGCGGCGTGGCGAGCTTCGCCGGCCTCGCACTGCTCGGGCACGCGGTGAACGCCGGCGGGCACGGCGCGCTCCCGGCCCTGGCCGGGGGACTGGCCCTCCTCGCCGCGCTCGCCGAGGCGGGGAACGTGCGCGTCCGGCCCCAGGTCCGGCGCCAGGTGCCCGAGCGCTGGCGCTTCGTCATGCCCTTCCCGCTCGCCACCTTCGCCTACGGCGTACTGCTCGGCCTGGGCTGGACGACCTACGTGCTGACGCTCGCCGTCTGGGTCCTCTTCGCGCTCGCCTTCGCCCTCGGGGACCCCGCCCTCGGGCTCGCCGCCGGGCTCGCCTTCGGCCTCGGCCGCGCGCTTCCGATCGTGCTGCTCGCGCCGGTGCTCGACACGCCCGGGGGGCGGCGCACGGTCGCGGCGATGGCCGAGCGGCCGGGGATCCTGCGCGGGCTGCGCGCGCTGGACGGCGCGGCGCTCGCCGCCTGCGCGCTCGCCCTCGCGCCGACGGCCGCGGCGCGCTCGCGGCCCCTCGGCGCCCCCGCCGCGGATCCCTCGACCGGCGCGGGCTACGTCCTCTGGCACGTGGGGGACCGCGGCTCGATCCTCCTGCACGGCGGGGCTCGCCAGGCGCTTCCCCTCCCGGACGCGGCGATCGGCGGCCACCGCTTCGCGGCCCACGTCGCCCGGAGCACGGTGGTCGTCGCACCGCTCGGGACGCGAGCTCGCACCTACACCGCCACCGTCCCCGCCGGCGCCGCGCTCGCCGTCTCGGACCGCTGGCTCGCCTGGCGGAGGACCACGCACCGGGGGGATCGCCTCTACGCGCTGCGCTTCGGCGCGGCGGGTGAGCGCCCACGTCTCGTCGCGGCGAGCGGCGGGCGCACCTCGCTCTCGCGGCCCGCGCTGGCCGGCGACCGTCTCGTGTTCGCCACGGCCGGCCCGCGGGGCAGCACGGTCGTGCTCGCCGATCTGCGCCGGCGCCGGCGCCGGACCCTCGCGCGCGCCGTGGAGGCGCAGTACGCCGAGCCGTCGCTGCTCGGCGACCGCCTGCTCGTCGTGCGCACCACCGCCTGCGACCAGGAGCTCGTGCTCGCCCGGGTGGGTGGCCGCGCGCGGCGGCGGGTGCTCTACCACGCCGGGCCGCTCGGGGCCCGCGACGAGAGCCACGAGCACGGCTACTCGCGACAGGGCTCCGAGCCGACGAAGTGCCACCCCGAGCGCCCGCGCGCCCGGAGCATCCTGTGGAGCACGGCGCTCGCGCCCCGCGCCGCCTACGTCATCCTCCTCACCGGCGGCCGCGGGCGGCTCCTCCGCGTGCCGCGATAGCGCGCAGCCCCGGCCGCGAGTACCTTCCCGTGTCGATGCGCCTACTCCGGGCTCTCATCCGGACGCTCGTCGTCCTCGCGATCCTCGCCTCCTCGGCGGGCGCCATTCCTGTCGACCCGGAGGGCGCGGTCCCGCCGGCGCGGACCCCGGCGCCGCGCACACCGGACCCCCTCTGTGAGCAGAGCTACGCGAACGACGCGCCCAGGGGCGGCCCGCGCATCCACTTTGGGGTCGGTCCGCGGCTGGCCGGCGAAACCGGCAGCGGAAACGCCACGCCGCTCGTGCCGGAGAACGTCCGCCGGCGCGACGCGGCGCTCCGGACCCTGCGGGGGAAGAAGCCCTTCACCGTCCGGCTGAACCGCCTCTTCGAGTCAGACGGCGCCCGCGGCATCGCCCGCTTCCGCGCCATGGCTCGCCACTACGCGGCGCTCGGGCTGGACGTCGAGCTCCAGGTCCGCTACCACCCGGCCGACTCCGACAACGGGAACCTGGCCGCGTGGCTCGCCTTCGTGCGGAAGGTCGTCGCCGCCTTCGGGCCGATCCGCCACGTCACCGCGCTCCAGATCACCAACGAGGTGAACCTCACCTTCTCGAGGAACACGTCGGACGGCTACTACCGCAGGGCGCTGCCGGCGCTCATCCAGGGGGTGATCGCGGCCAAGCGGGCGGCGGCCGAGCGCGGGTACGACCAGCTCAGGATCGGCTTCAACTTCGCCTGGGGCTTCGGCGGCCACGCCGACGCCGACTTCTGGAACGCGATCGGCCGGGCCGGCCCGGTATTCCGGCGGAGCCTCGACTGGGTCGGGATGGACTTCTACCCCGGGACCTACACGCCCCCGGCCGCCGCGGTCAGGAGCTACGCCGACGCGTTCCGGGAGGGCCTGGCCCAGGTGCGCGAGTGCTACATGCCGAAGGGCCGGCTCGGTCGGGGCTTCCCGCTGCGGATCGAGGAGACGGGCTGGCCCACGGGGCCCGGCCGTTCGGAGGCCACGCAGGCCCGCGTGCTCCGGGCGTTCGTCTCGACCGCCGACGCCTACCGGGGCACCTACCACGTCTCGGACTTCCGCTGGTTCGGCCTGCGCGACAACAACTCCGAGGGGCCGGACTTCCAGTCCTACTTCGGGCTGCTCCGCGACGACTACTCGCCGAAGCCGGCCTTCGCGGTCTACCGTTCGCTCGTGGCGCGCTACGGGGCGTCTCGCTGATCAGCGCGCCTGCCGCTCCTCACGCTTTCACCACCGCGCCGCCCCGCCGCGGGTCGCCGCCGCCGGAGAGCCGCCCGGTCGCGGGATCCCGCTCGACGGCCTGCACGCCGCCGAAGAACACGTTCGGCGCGCGGAAGGGCTTGACCGTCCGTCCCGCCGCCGTCAGCGCGGCAACGTCGATCCCCGGCTCGGCGTAGACGACCCCGGCCTCGTAGTGCGCGCGCGGCGCCTTGACCGCGGGCCCGGCGGCGAGGCCGCCGTCGACGACCCCCACGAGCGTCTGGAGGATGGCCGAGCGGATGCGATTCGAGCCCGCCGAGCCGAGCGCGAGCTCGATCTCCCCGCCTTCCCGCACGACGGCGGTCGGGGCCATCATCGAGGGCAGGCGGCGCCCAGGCGGGAAGGCGAAGAAGCCCTGCGGGTTCAGGTCCTCCTCGCCGAGGATGTTGTTCAGGTGCAGGCCCGTGCCGGGAACGACGATCCCGGAGCCCTCGCCGTTGGTGCAGGTCACCGCGCACGCCATCCCGCCGGCGTCGATCACCGAGATGTGGGTCGTCGAGCCGAGACGGGAGGCGGCGAACTCGGCGGCGAAGCCCGGCTCGCCGAGCCCGGCCAGGAACTCGTCCGTGCGTTCGGCCTGGGCCGCCTCCATCGCGTCCACGAGCTCGACCGCGCTGGGCGGACCGGCGCGGCGGTCGAGCAGCGCGAGGGCGTAGGCGATGAGGATCCCGCCCGCCGAGGGCGGCGGGTTGGTGAGGACCGTCCGCCCGCGGTAGGCCACGCGCACCGGCTCGCGCTCGACGGGTGCGTAGGCCGCGAGATCCTCCGCGCCGAGGATGCCGCCGCCCGCGGCGACCCACTCCGTCGCCGCCGCGGCGATGTCCCCCGTGTAGAACGGCGCCGCGCCCTCGGCGCCGAGCCGCGCGAGGCTCTCGCCGAGCTCGGCGGAGACGAACACGTCCCCCTCGGCGAGCGGCCGCCCGTCCGGCGCCCAGAGCGCCGCGCACTCGGGTGTCGTGACGAGGATGCCCGCGAGGATCTTGGCGATGTAGGCCTGCGCGGCGTTCAGCGGCACGCCGCGCCGGGCCAGCTCCGCCGCGGGCGCGGCGAGCTGTGCGAGCGGCACCGTTGCCCACCGCGCCGCGGCGGCCTCAACGCCGGCGGCGACCCCGTAGGTCCCCACCGCGGCGGCGCCGACGTGGAAGACCTGCCGGGCGTCGTCGAAGGAGACGTCGACGGGGATGAGCGGCGCGGGGGCGGCCGGCGCGCCCCCCCCCCCCCCCCCCCCCCCCGCACGTAGCGGGGTAGCCGGGCCGCCCCCGGGGGGGGGCGCCGCGGGGGGGCCCCCCCGCGGCGCCCCCCCCCGGGGGCGGCCCGGCTACCCCGCTACGTGCGGGGGGGGGGGGGGGGGGGGGGGGCGCGCCGGCCGCCCCCGCGCCGCTCATCCCCGTCGACGTCTCCTTCGACGACGCCCGGCAGGTCTTCCACGTCGGCGCCGCCGCGGTGGGGACCTACGGGGTCGCCGCCGGCGTTGAGGCCGCCGCGGCGCGGTGGGCAACGGTGCCGCTCGCACAGCTCGCCGCGCCCGCGGCGGAGCTGGCCCGGCGCGGCGTGCCGCTGAACGCCGCGCAGGCCTACATCGCCAAGATCCTCGCGGGCATCCTCGTCACGACACCCGAGTGCGCGGCGCTCTGGGCGCCGGACGGGCGGCCGCTCGCCGAGGGGGACGTGTTCGTCTCCGCCGAGCTCGGCGAGAGCCTCGCGCGGCTCGGCGCCGAGGGCGCGGCGCCGTTCTACACGGGGGACATCGCCGCGGCGGCGACGGAGTGGGTCGCCGCGGGCGGCGGCATCCTCGGCGCGGAGGATCTCGCGGCCTACGCACCCGTCGAGCGCGAGCCGGTGCGCGTGGCCTACCGCGGGCGGACGGTCCTCACCAACCCGCCGCCCTCGGCGGGCGGGATCCTCATCGCCTACGCCCTCGCGCTGCTCGACCGCCGCGCCGGTCCGCCCAGCGCGGTCGAGCTCGTGGACGCGATGGAGGCGGCCCAGGCCGAACGCACGGACGAGTTCCTGGCCGGGCTCGGCGAGCCGGGCTTCGCCGCCGAGTTCGCCGCCTCCCGTCTCGGCTCGACGACCCACATCTCGGTGATCGACGCCGGCGGGATGGCGTGCGCGGTGACCTGCACCAACGGCGAGGGCTCCGGGATCGTCGTTCCCGGCACGGGCCTGCACCTGAACAACATCCTCGGCGAGGAGGACCTGAACCCGCAGGGCTTCTTCGCCTTCCCGCCTGGGCGCCGCCTGCCCTCGATGATGGCCCCGACCGCCGTCGTGCGGGAAGGCGGGGAGATCGAGCTCGCGCTCGGCTCGGCGGGCTCGAATCGCATCCGCTCGGCCATCCTCCAGACGCTCGTGGGGGTCGTCGACGGCGGCCTCGCCGCCGGGCCCGCGGTCAAGGCGCCGCGCGCGCACTACGAGGCCGGGGTCGTCTACGCCGAGCCGGGGATCGACGTTGCCGCGCTGACGGCGGCGGGACGGACGGTCAAGCCCTTCCGCGCGCCGAACGTGTTCTTCGGCGGCGTGCAGGCCGTCGAGCGGGATCCCGCGACCGGGCGGCTCTCCGGCGGCGGCGACCCGCGGCGGGGCGGCGCGGTGGTGAAAGCGTGAGGAGCGGCAGGCGCGCTGATCAGCGAGACGCCCCGTAGCGCGCCACGAGCGAACGGTAGACCGCGAAGGCCGGCTTCGGCGAGTAGTCGTCGCGGAGCAGCCCGAAGTAGGACTGGAAGTCCGGCCCCTCGGAGTTGTTGTCGCGCAGGCCGAACCAGCGGAAGTCCGAGACGTGGTAGGTGCCCCGGTAGGCGTCGGCGGTCGAGACGAACGCCCGGAGCACGCGGGCCTGCGTGGCCTCCGAACGGCCGGGCCCCGTGGGCCAGCCCGTCTCCTCGATCCGCAGCGGGAAGCCCCGACCGAGCCGGCCCTTCGGCATGTAGCACTCGCGCACCTGGGCCAGGCCCTCCCGGAACGCGTCGGCGTAGCTCCTGACCGCGGCGGCCGGGGGCGTGTAGGTCCCGGGGTAGAAGTCCATCCCGACCCAGTCGAGGCTCCGCCGGAATACCGGGCCGGCCCGGCCGATCGCGTTCCAGAAGTCGGCGTCGGCGTGGCCGCCGAAGCCCCAGGCGAAGTTGAAGCCGATCCTGAGCTGGTCGTACCCGCGCTCGGCCGCCGCCCGCTTGGCCGCGATCACCCCCTGGATGAGCGCCGGCAGCGCCCTGCGGTAGTAGCCGTCCGACGTGTTCCTCGAGAAGGTGAGGTTCACCTCGTTGGTGATCTGGAGCGCGGTGACGTGGCGGATCGGCCCGAAGGCGGCGACGACCTTCCGCACGAAGGCGAGCCACGCGGCCAGGTTCCCGTTGTCGGAGTCGGCCGGGTGGTAGCGGACCTGGAGCTCGACGTCCAGCCCGAGCGCCGCGTAGTGGCGAGCCATGGCGCGGAAGCGGGCGATGCCGCGGGCGCCGTCTGACTCGAAGAGGCGGTTCAGCCGGACGGTGAAGGGCTTCTTCCCCCGCAGGGTCCGGAGCGCCGCGTCGCGCCGGCGGACGTTCTCCGGCACGAGCGGCGTGGCGTTTCCGCTGCCGGTTTCGCCGGCCAGCCGCGGACCGACCCCAAAGTGGATGCGCGGGCCGCCCCTGGGCGCGTCGTTCGCGTAGCTCTGCTCACAGAGGGGGTCCGGTGTGCGCGGCGCCGGGGTCCGCGCCGGCGGGACCGCGCCCTCCGGGTCGACAGGAATGGCGCCCGCCGAGGAGGCGAGGATCGCGAGGACGACGAGCGTCCGGATGAGAGCCCGGAGTAGGCGCATCGACACGGGAAGGTACTCGCGGCCGGGGCTGCGCGCTATCGCGGCACGCGGAGGAGCCGCCCGCGGCCGCCGGTGAGGAGGATGACGTAGGCGGCGCGGGGCGCGAGCGCCGTGCTCCACAGGATGCTCCGGGCGCGCGGGCGCTCGGGGTGGCACTTCGTCGGCTCGGAGCCCTGTCGCGAGTAGCCGTGCTCGTGGCTCTCGTCGCGGGCCCCGAGCGGCCCGGCGTGGTAGAGCACCCGCCGCCGCGCGCGGCCACCCACCCGGGCGAGCACGAGCTCCTGGTCGCAGGCGGTGGTGCGCACGACGAGCAGGCGGTCGCCGAGCAGCGACGGCTCGGCGTACTGCGCCTCCACGGCGCGCGCGAGGGTCCGGCGCCGGCGCCGGCGCAGATCGGCGAGCACGACCGTGCTGCCCCGCGGGCCGGCCGTGGCGAACACGAGACGGTCGCCGGCCAGCGCGGGCCGCGAGAGCGAGGTGCGCCCGCCGCTCGCCGCGACGAGACGTGGGCGCTCACCCGCCGCGCCGAAGCGCAGCGCGTAGAGGCGATCCCCCCGGTGCGTGGTCCTCCGCCAGGCGAGCCAGCGGTCCGAGACGGCGAGCGCGGCGCCGGCGGGGACGGTGGCGGTGTAGGTGCGAGCTCGCGTCCCGAGCGGTGCGACGACCACCGTGCTCCGGGCGACGTGGGCCGCGAAGCGGTGGCCGCCGATCGCCGCGTCCGGGAGGGGAAGCGCCTGGCGAGCCCCGCCGTGCAGGAGGATCGAGCCGCGGTCCCCCACGTGCCAGAGGACGTAGCCCGCGCCGGTCGAGGGATCCGCGGCGGGGGCGCCGAGGGGCCGCGAGCGCGCCGCGGCCGTCGGCGCGAGGGCGAGCGCGCAGGCGGCGAGCGCCGCGCCGTCCAGCGCGCGCAGCCCGCGCAGGATCCCCGGCCGCTCGGCCATCGCCGCGACCGTGCGCCGCCCCCCGGGCGTGTCGAGCACCGGCGCGAGCAGCACGATCGGAAGCGCGCGGCCGAGGCCGAAGGCGAGCCCGGCGGCGAGCCCGAGGGCGGGGTCCCCGAGGGCGAAGGCGAGCGCGAAGAGGACCCAGACGGCGAGCGTCAGCACGTAGGTCGTCCAGCCCAGGCCGAGCAGTACGCCGTAGGCGAAGGTGGCGAGCGGGAAGGGCATGACGAAGCGCCAGCGCTCGGGCACCTGGCGCCGGACCTGGGGCCGGACGCGCACGTTCCCCGCCTCGGCGAGCGCGGCGAGGAGGGCCAGTCCCCCGGCCAGGGCCGGGAGCGCGCCGTGCCCGCCGGCGTTCACCGCGTGCCCGAGCAGTGCGAGGCCGGCGAAGCTCGCCACGCCGCCCAGGAGCGCGCCCGGGGCGAAGGCCGCGAGCCCGAGCGCCGAGCCGCGCCGGCCCTGACCGTTGCCTCCGGGCGCGAGCGTCGTCAACATCGAGAACCCGCACGGCGACCACGAGCCGGTCACCCCGGCCAGGAACGCGGCCGCCGCCAGCGCGATCAGCACGGGACCTTCGTCTGGTAGTACATGACGCAGAAGACCCGGCGGCCCTGGTAGCAGTAGCCGGTGAGCGAGGCGTCGCCGTTGATCCTCACCTTCGAGTAGGAGCAGCAGTCGATCAGCCGCCGCACGTGGCCGCCGCAGCAGCGGTGCCAGGTGCCGTCGAGGTAGGTCCGGTGGTGATAGCGCCGGGGGATGCCGTCGAGGCAGATGCGCGTGCGCGGCGCCTCGGGCACGACGCGGCCGTCCGGGTCGCGCAGGAGCCTCCCGCGCTCGTCGACCGGTCGCCCGCGGTGGTCGACGAGGCGCCCGAGGTCATCGACCCGGCGGCCGTCCTTGGCGCGCAGCGGGTAGCCGTGCAGATCGACCCGGGGGATGCCCGTCGGGTGCGGACAGGATGCGGTCGTGTAGATGTGCCCGCAGAAGTGGAAGGCCTCGGCCTCGCCCGGCTTGACCGCCCGGGCGACCGCGGCGCCGCCCGTGACGGCCATGAGGCCGCGGGCCAGGCGGTCGAGGAAGCCGCGGCGCGACGTGGCCGCCGCCGCGGCGTCGGCCAGGCGCGCGCCGGCGGGCTCAGAGGGCAAGCGCGGCCTCCGGGGCCCGGCGCTCGGCCGTGGCCAGCAGCCCTTCGAGCTGGGCGGCGGTGTTCCACGTCCCCTTGGCGAGGACGACGCCGTCGCGGGCCAGCGCCGCGGCGTAGGGGCTGCCGGGGATCCTGAGCGCGCGCCACAGCTCCGCGTCCTCCTGCTCGTCGAAGGCGGTCAGGGCGACGTGGGGATCGCGGGCGAGGGCGGCGACGGCAGGAGCGAGCGCCTGGCACAGCGCGCACGACTCCGAGGTGAACACGGCCAGCAGCAGCGCCGCGCCGGGGTCGGCGCCGAAGCGCAGGCGGAGCTCGGGCGCGGGGGCGCCGAGCTCCGGCCCCTCCTCGGGGACCTCGAGCGCGCCCTGGGGCCGGAGCTCCAGGCGCAGGCGGCCGACCTCCCGGGCGAGTGCGGCGACGGCGAGCGCGAGCCCCGCGATCCCGAGGAGCGCGAGGGCCAGTCCGAGCCCGAGCCAGGCGTCGGTCGTCAGGGATGCGGCGGGGAGCAGCGCGGCGGCGGCCGCCACCGCGGCGAGCGCGAGCGTGCGCGTGGCGGCGAGCGGGGTGATGCGCGACCCGGCGCCGAAGCACGCGCATGGTGCGCCGGCGCGGCCCGTGGCGAGCGCGGCGAGCAGGTGGATCGCGAAGGCCAGGAGCAGCCCCGCCGCCGCCCATGCACCCGCGCGCAGCCCGGCGACGACGGCGGCGGCGAGCGCGAGCTCGAGCGCGCCGAGGGCGCGCGCGGCGAGCAGACCGCCCCGCGGGAGCGCGGCGGCGGTCACCGCCGGGCGCGCGAGCTTCAGCGCACCGGCGCCGGCCAGAGCGCCCGCCACCCCCAGCTCGAGCAGGACCCGGGGCACGGGCGCGATCCTACTCCGGATTCTCGGGGCGCCGCCGCGCCTGCTTGATCGCCGCCCGGCGCTGCTTGCCCTCCACCCGGCGGCGCCGCGCGGCGCGCGTCGGCCGCGTCGGCGTGCGCGGACGGGCCACGGCGAGCGCGCGGGCCAGCCGTTCGGCGAGGCGCTCGAGCGCGAGCTCCCGGTTGCGCGCCTGGGAGCGCTGATCCTGCGCCACGGCCACGACGCGCGGCCCGGCCCGGCCCATCACCCGCGCGCGCTGCTCGGGCGTGAGCGCCTCCGAGCGCCCGACCTCGAACACCGCCTCGATCCGGGAGGCGGTGACGTTCGCGTGCTGGCCGCCCGGCCCGGAGGAGCGGCTCGCGCGCACGACGATCTCCCGCCACGGGATCGTCACGGCGCGGGTCACGCGGAGGCCCTCAGGGTCGTGCGGCACCCTTCGGAGGATGACGCACCGCGCCGGAGCCGCTGTCCTCCTGGCCGCGCTCACGCTCGCCACGCTGGGCTGCGGGGTCCAGTCCCCCGACCTCCTGGCGCTCACGCGGCGCGGCGTGCTGCCCGACGCGGACGTCACGCTCGTCGTCACCGACGACGGCCACGTCAAGTGCTCGGCGGCCAATCACGCCCGCGCGCGGCCGCTGGCCGACCCGCTCCTCCTGCAGGCCCGGGAGCTCCAGCGCGAGGTCGTGGCGGACGCCCGGCGGAACCGGCGCTTCCCGCTCCGGCCAGGCTCCGAGCTCTCCTACCGCGTTCGCACGCAGGACGGGACGGTGGGCTGGAGCGACACGAGCCGCCCGCTGCCGCTGCGCTACTTCAAGCTCGCGCTGCTCGCCCGCGAGGTGGCCAAGGGGCCCTGCGGCCGGCGGCGCTGAGAGTCACTCGCCGAAGCGGACCTTGCCGTTGGACCGCGCCCGGGCCTCGGCGCGGCTGGTCTCGTCCATGCGCTCGCGGGCCCGGCGCAGGAGACGCGCGAGCAGGCGCAGGCGCGCGTTCTCCGAGCGCAGGTCGAGCAGGCTCTGCTTGGGCGGCGCGCCGAAGTCGACGGTGGCGGCCATCGCGTAGGCGGACATGGCGGCGAGCTCGTCCGGGTCGGGCGGCCGGTCGGTGACGTGCTCGACGAGCTCGGCGTAGGCCGCGCGCGCGTCCTCGCCGGCCGCGGGGTCGGCGTCCTCCTCCGCGTCGGCCAGGAAGGCGACGGTTCCGGCGGGATAGGGCAGGTCCTCCTGGCGGGAGAGCACGCGCAGAGGGCGCGTGCCGCGCGTGAGGAGGTTCAGCCGCCCGTCGTCCATCCGCTCGAGCACGTCGGTGATCGCGCACGCGCAGCCGGTCTCCCGAAGGCCGTCGTCGGCCAGCCAGAGAATCCCGAACTCCGACTCGCGCTCGAGGCACTCGCCCATCATCGTCCGGTAGCGCTCCTCGAAGATGTGCAGCGGGACGAGCTCGGTGGGCAGGGCGACGATCCCCAGCGGGAACAGGGGGAAGTCGCGGATCGGCTCCTCGTCGCCGGACATCGGGGAAAGTCTAAGTCCGGCGGCCCTCCGTACTGCACAAGATGGCCGGTACGGCGCTCGTCTGGATCCGGCGCGACCTGCGCCTGCACGACCACCCGCCGCTCGTGCGCGCGCTGGCCGAGCACGAGCGGGTCGTGCCCGTCTTCTGCCTCGATCCGCGGCTCGTCTCCGGCCGCTTCCCCTCCCCGGTGCGCACGTGGTTCCTGCTCGAGGCGCTGAACGAGCTCGGCGCCGGGATCCGCGAGCGGGGAGGCAGGCTCGCGCTGCGGGTCGGCGCGCCGCACGAGGAGCTGCCGCAGCTCTGCCGTGAGGTCGGCGCCGAGGCGGTCTATCTCGCCTCGGACGTCTCGCCCTACGCCCGCGCGCGGGACGCGGCGGTCCGCCGCACGCTCGAGCGGATCGACGTCCGGCCCGTCCACACCCCCGGCAACTTCGTCGCCGACGTCAGCCGGCCGGAGACCAAGGACGGTCGGCCCTTCTCCGTCTTCACGCCGTTCTGGCGCGCCTGGCAGGCGCTCGAGCGCCGCCCGGTGCACCGCGCGCCGGCGGAGATCCCCGTCCCCTCGAAGCTGCGCGTCGGGTCCCTGCCCTCGCTCGCGGACCTCGGCCTCGAGCTCGACGTCCCCGAGCCCTGGACGCCGGGGGAGGAGGAGGCCCGGCGCCGGCTCACGGCCTTCCTGCGCGGGCCGGTCTCGGCCTACGCCGAGCGCCACGACCGCCTGGCCGGCGGCACCTCCGAGCTCTCGCCCTACCTGCACTTCGGCTGCCTCTCCGCGCGCGAGACCGAGGAGCGCTCCCGCGGCGGATCCGAGGGCGAGGGCGCGACCGCCTTCCGCCGTCAGCTCGCCTGGCGGGACTTCTACGCCCACGTCCTCCTGCACAATCCGGGCAACGCGCGCGGCGCCCACAACGAGCGCTTCGCCGAGCTCGAGTGGGACCGCGCGCCCGAGCGCCTGAAGGCGTGGAAGGACGGCCGCACCGGCTACCCGCTGATCGACGCGGGGATGCGCCAGCTCCGCACGATCGGCTGGATGCACAACCGCGCGCGCCTCGTCGTCGGCTCCTTTCTGACCAAGGACCTGCACCTCGACTGGCGGGAGGGGGAGGCACACTTCATGCGCTACCTCCTGTGCGGGGACGAGGCGCAGAACAACGGCAACTGGCAGTGGATCGCGGGGACGGGCGTCGATCCCCAGCCCTACTTCCGGCGCATGTACAACCCGACGCTCCACCAGCAACGCCACGATCCCGAGGGGGAGTACGTGCGTCGCTGGGTGCCCGAGCTCGCGCGCGTGCCGCTCGAGCACCTGGCCGAGCCGTGGGGGATGAGCGAGGAGGAGCAGGAGGCCGCGGGCTGCGTCATCGGGCGCGACTACCCCGAGCCGATCGTCGACCACGCGGAGGAGCGCCGCGTGGCGATGGACCGCTACGGGTCTGTGTGAGCGGCGAACCTGGGTACGCGGGAGCCATGAGCTCCTCCGATACCCCCACCGTCGCCGTCCTCGGCACCGGCATCATGGGCGCGCCGATCGCGCGCAACCTCGCCCAGAACGGCTTTCCCGTGCAGGTCTGGAACCGCACCAGGGAGAAGGCCGAGGCCCTGACCGAGGGGGACACGACGGTCCACGACACCCCCGCGCAGGCGGTCAGGGGCGCGCAGATCATCCTGACCATGCTCGCCGACGGCGACGCCGTCCGGGAGACGATGGAGCAGGCGGCCGACGGCTTCGAGCCCGGCGCCGCGTGGATCCAGGCGAGCACGGTCGGCCTCGAGGCGTGCGGGGAGCTCGCGGCCCTGGCCAAGGAGCACGACCTCGCCTACCTCGACGCCCCGGTGCTCGGCACCAAGGCGCCGGCCGAGCAGGCCGAGCTCGTCGTCCTCGCCTCGGGGGACGAGGGGGCGCGCGAGCGCTGCGCCCCCGTCTGGGGCGCGATCGGCTCGGCGACCCGGTGGCTCGGGGACGCGGGCCAGGGCTCGCGCGCGAAGCTCGTCATGAACTCCTGGGTCGTCGCGCTGACCGAGGCGACGGCGGAGACGCTCGCGCTGGCCCGAGCCCTCGGCGTGCCCGGCGAGCTCTTCCTGGACGGGATCGCCGGCGGGCCGCTCGACTCCGGGTACGCGCAGACCAAGGGCAAGGCCATGCTCGCCGGCGAGTACGAGCCGAGCTTCCCGCTCGCCCACGCGCTCAAGGACGTGAAGCTCGTCCTCGCCGCCGCCGAGGCGGAGGATGTCGAGCTGCCGCTCGCCCGGGGCGTCGCCGAGGGCTTTGGCCGCGGCGTCGAGGCCGGCCACGGGGAGGAGGACATGGCCGCGGCCTATGCGGGGCTTGTGGGCTAAGCTGTGTGCGTATGCGTGTGCACGTGGCTCTGGATGATGAGCTCGTGGCCGAGCTCGACCGCCACGCCGGGCGCCGGCGCCGCAGCGCGTTCATCGCGGCGGCGGTGCGCGAGGCGCTCGATCGCGAGCGACGCGTGGCGGCGTTCGACGCCGCCGTCGGGAGCATCCCCGACGCCGGCCATGAGTGGGACGAGGACCCGGCGGCCTGGGTTCACGCCCAGCGCCGCCTGGATCCCCGCCGCGTCGGCTGAGTGGCCGGGCTCCAGTTCGACACCACGGTGCTCATCGACGTCCTGCGCGAGCGCCCGGTGGCGGCGCGCGTCCGCGATCTCCTGACCGGGGGAATGGTGCTGGGGACGAGCGCGATCAGCGTGGAGGAGGTCGTCCGGGGGCTACGAGAGGCTGAGGAGGAACGGGCGCGGAGCCTCTTCGACGGTCTGCGGATCTGGCCGACCGGCCGCCGCGAGGCCGAGGTCGCCGGCCGTTGGCGCGGCTCCTACGCGCGGCGCGGACGCACCCTCGCCCAGCCCGACTGCCTGATCGCCGCCACGGCGCTCGCGCGCGACGCCACGCTCTGCACCGGCAACGTCAGGGACTTCCCGATGCCGGGCCTCCGCGTCGAGCACTGGCCCGCCGGGGAATAGCCTCCGCGCGCCGTGAGCGCGACCTACGAGCAGGAGGACCAGCCCGACGGCGTCCCGCCGCTCGCCCTGACCGGCGAGCGGACGCTGCCCGACGTCCCCGAGGAGAACTACTGGTTTCGCCGCCATCTCGTGGTCTACGAGTGGATCGCCGCGCGGACGCTCGGGCGGCGGGTCGTCGACATGGCCTGCGGGGAGGGCTACGGCTCGGAGGTCCTCTCGCGCAGCGCGGCCTCGGTCGTCGGCGTCGACGCCAACCCCGAGGCCCACGAGCACGCGCGGCTGCGCTACCCCCGGCAGAACCTGCGCTTCGCGCGCGACCTCGTCGAGTCCTTCGCCGAGCCGTGCGACGACGTCGTCTTCCTGCAGACGATCGAGCACGTGCAGGATCCGGACGCGATCCTCGAGCACTTCAAGGGGATGCTGGACACCGGGGGCGGTGTCGCCTACGTCTCGACGCCGAACGTGCTCACCCTCGCGCCCACGGGGGCGGAGCGCTCCGGCAACCCCTGGCACGTCAAGGAGTACCGCACGGAAGAGTTCCGCGCGCTGTGCGAGCGCCACTTCGCCCGGGTCGAGCTGCACGGGCTCTTCCACGCCCGCAAGCTGCGGGTGCACGAGCTGGCGCTCCGCCACGCGCGCTGGGACGACGTCCACCGCGCCCTGGGGATCACAAAGCCCTTCTATGACCGCTTCATCCCGGCCATCTCAGTGCGCGACTTCGCGTTGCGGCCCGCTCCGCCCGCGGAGCTTCACGGCGCGCTCGACTTCCTCGCCGTCTGCCGCCCGTGAGCGGCGAGCTCGCCCTCGTCCTGCACACCCACATGCCCTACGTCGAGGGCTTCGGGACCTGGCCCTTCGGCGAGGAGTGGCTGTGGGAGGCGATCGCGTCCTGCTACGTGCCGGTGCTCGACGTCCTCGGCCCCGAGCCGGCGCCGCTGACGCTCTCCCTGACCCCGGTGCTGGCCGACCAGCTCGAGGCGCCGGGCGCGCTCGAGCGCTGCGCGCGCTTCCTGTGCGACGTGCGGCCGGGGACGCACGCCGAGGCGCTCGAGCACGCGCGCGACCCGCGGCTCGGCCCCGCGCTCGCGGAGTCCGCGGCGGAGTACGCGCGGGCGGCGGAGGTGCTCGAAGGGCGCGGCTTCGACCTGCTCGGCGCCTTCGCGCCGCACGTGAGCTGGACCTCCTCGGCCACCCACGCCGTCCTGCCGCTGCTCGCGACCGACGCGGGTGTCCGCCTGCAGGTCGAGAGCGGGGTGGCGTCGCATCGCCGCCGGTTCGGGCTGGGCTGGGCCGGCGGGTTCTGGCTGCCGGAGTGCGCGCATGGGCCGTGGCTCGACCCGCTGCTCGACGCCGCCGGGGTGCGCGCGACCTGCGTCGATCTCACCGACGTCCTCGGGCCGGGGTCGGCCGCGCACCTGACGCCGCTGCGCTCGGCGGCGGGACCGCTCCTCCTCCCCATCGACCGGGAGACGATCGAGCTCGTCTGGCACGACCGCGGCTACCCCGCCGACCCCGCCTACCGGAACTACCACGGCTACACGAAGCACCACCACCGGGCGTGGGCCAACGACGGCTCGCCCTATTCCCCCGAGCGCGGCCGCGCACGCGCCCGCGAGCATGCGCGGGAGTTCGTCGAGCGCGCGGCGCGACGGGTGGAGGGCGGCGGCCTCGTCGTCTGCGCGCTCGACACGGAGCTGCTCGGCCACTGGTGGCACGAGGGGCCCGAGTGGCTCCGAGCGGTGCTCGAGGAGGCGCCGCGGCAGGGCGTCGGGCTCGCGCGGCTGGACGACGCGGTGGCCGCGCGGGAGGCGGTGCCGGCGCCCGGCGAGCTGCCGGTGACGACGTGGGGGATGGGCCGCGACCTCTCGACGTGGAGCGGACCGGGCGTCGCGCGCTACGCGTGGGAGGCGCGGGCGGCGGAGCTCGAGGTCCTCGCGGGTGCCCGCTCGGTGGAGGTCGGTGCCGTGCGCGAGCTGTTGGCGCTGCAGGCGAGCGACTGGGCCTTTCTCGACAACGCGCGGCTGGCCGGCGAGTACCCCCGGGAACGGGCGGACGGCCACGCGGAGCGGCTCGCGGCACGGCTGCGCGGGGAGGCGGCGGATCTCGGTGCGCTGCGCAACCTCGCGGTCGACGCCGAGGCCGGGGCGCTGCTCTTGGGTTGAGGCGGGCCACGCCCTCGGCGCTCGCGCGCTCCTCGAGCGCGCGCAGCTCCTCGGCGGGGCCGTAGACCTCGACGACCTCGCGCCCGGCGTGGGCGGCCACGAGCTCGCGCGGGGGCCCCTCGGCCACGACCCGGCCCCGGGCCATGACCGCG
>JBBSGJ010000012.1:0-25148 GCA_038254195.1 Solirubrobacterales bacterium | reverse complement strand
GAAGGAGGCCTACCTCGCGCGGGTCCCCTGCCTGACGTTGCGCGACACGACGGAGTGGACGGAGACGGTGGACGCGGGCTGGAACACCCTCGTCGGCCTCGATCGCGGGGCCGTGCGGGCCGCCCTGGAGCGCGAGCTCCCATCCGGGCATCCGGCGCTCTACGGCGCCGGGCGGGCGGGCGAGAGGGTCGCCGCCGCGCTTGGGATACTCGCCCGATGACCTCCGTCGGGGTGGCCGGCCTTGGCTACTGGGGCCCCAACCTCGCCCGCAACCTCGCCGCTCTGCCCGGCTGCGAGCTGCGCTGGCTCTGCGACGCGGACTCCGACGCCCGCGAGCGGGTCCGGGCGCGCTTCGCGGGCGCGCGACTGGCGGCCGATCTCGACGAGTTGCTCGGCGACGACTCACTCGACGCCGTCGTGCTCGCCACGCCCGTTCCCACCCATGCCCCGCTCGCGCTCCGGGTGCTCGCGGCGGGCAAGCACTGCTTCGTGGAGAAGCCCCTGGCGACGTCGGTCGCCGACGCCGAGGCGGTCGCCGAGGCGGCGGAGCGTGCGGGCCGGACGCTCATGGTCGGTCATCTGCTCGAGTACCACCCCGGGGTCCGCACGCTGCGCGCGCTCATCGACGACGGCGATCTCGGCACGCCGTACTACATCTACGGCAACCGCCTCAACCTCGGGAAGCTCCGCGCGGACGAGAGCGCCCTGTGGAGCCTGGGCGCACACGATGTGTCGGTGATCCTCGCGCTCGCCGACGAGGAGCCCGAGGAGGCCGTGGCCCACGGCGAGTGCTACGTGCGCCCGGGGGTGCAGGACGTCGTGTTCTGCTATCTGCGCTTCGCGTCCGGGCTCGCCGCGCACCTGCATCTCTCCTGGCTCGATCCCCACAAGGAGCGGCGATTCACCGTGGTGGGCGCGAAGCGGATGGCCACGTTCGACGACATGGCCGTCGAGGGGAAGGTCACGGTCTACGACAAGGGCTTCGACGAGGACTCCCGGTCGTGGGGGGAGTACCTGGCGCGCTCGGGGGACATCTGGTCGCCTCGGCTGCCCAACGCCGAGCCGCTGCGCCTGGAGTGCGAGCACTTCCTGGAGTGCGTGCGCACCGGGGCGCCGCCCCGGTCGGGGGCGCAGAGCGGCGTGCGCGTCGTCCGCGTGCTCGCGGCGCTCGACGACTCCCTGCGGCGCTCGGCGCGGAGGGCGCGTGTCGGAACCGACTGAGGCCGAGGTCCGTCCCGGCGCGATCGTCCTGCCCGGGACGGTGGTGGGGGCCGGCTGCCTCGTCGAGGAGCTCGCGCTCGTCGGCAAGGCGCCGCGGCTCGGCGCCCGGTCGCGGGCCTCGCGGGCGGACCCCGGGCCTGCCGTCCTCGCCGACGGGGTCACCGTGTGCGCGCACGCCGTGGTCTACGCCGGGGCGCGGCTCGGGAAGGGGGTCGTGGTGGGCGACGGGGCCCAGGTGCGCGAGCGCGCGGTCCTCGGGGCGGGCAGCGTCGTGGGGCGTGGGGCGTCGGTGGACAACGACGTGCGGGTCGGCGAGCGCGTGAAGCTCCAGACCGGCGTCTACCTCACCGCGGGATCCGTCGCGGAGGACGACGTCTTCCTCGGGCCGATGGTCGTCACCACGAACGACGACGCGATGGGGCGCCACGGGCCGGGCGACCCGGTGCGCGGGGTGATGCTGCGGCGGGCCTGCCGGGTGGGCGGGGGAGCGGTGCTGGTGCCCGGGATCGAGGTGGGCGAGGAGGCCTACGTGGCCGCGGGCGCAGTGGTGACCGCGGACGTGCCCGCCCGCGCGGTGGTCATGGGCGTGCCCGCGCGGGTCGTGCGCGAGGTGGGAACAGAGGACCTCGTGGAGGCATGGCGCTGAGGCGCGGGCGCCGGCCGGGGCGAGGCGGCGGTGCTGCCGGTCTGACGGCTCAGGCCGCGGCGGCGCGCAGGGGCGCCGTGCCCGCCGAGGCGCCGGTCCAGATCGTCTGCTCGCGCCCGGGGCCGACGCCGACCAGGACCACGGGCACGCCGACGACGTCCGCGATGAACTTCAGGTAGTCGCGCGCTGCGGCGGGGAGGTCCTCCTCCGCGCGGATGTCCCCCAGGGGCTCCGACCAGCCCGGCAGCTCCTCCCACATGGGCTTCGCTCGGTGCAGGACGCTCTGGTGGTAGGGGAACGTGTCGAGCTCGGCGCCCTCGGCCGAGCGGTAGCTCGTGGCCACGAGGATCCGGTCCTGGCCGGAGAGCACGTCGAGCTTCGTGACGCACAGGGCGGTGAGCGAGTTGATCCGCGAGGCATAACGCAGGGCCACGAGGTCGAGCCAGCCGACGCGGCGGGGGCGTCCGGTCGTCGTGCCCCACTCGCCGCCGGCCTCGCGGAGCTGGTCGGAGAGCTCGTCGCCGATCTCGGTCGGGAACGGGCCCTCGCCGACGCGGGTGCAGTAGGCCTTCGCGATACCCCACACCTCGTCGATGTCGCGCGGGCCGACGCCGGCGCCGACGCACGCGGCCCCCGCCACCGGGTTCGAGGAGGTGACGAAGGGATAGGTGCCGTGGTCGATGTCGAGCATCGCGCCCTGGGCGCCCTCGAAGAGCACGGAGCTCCCGGCGTCGAGCATGCCCCACACGAGACGCGACGTATCGGTGATGTACTGCTCGATCCGGTGGCCGTAGCCGAGGTACTCCTCGGTCATGGTCTGGAGGTCGAGCGCCGGCTCCTTCTGGAACGGCCGCAGAGAGAGCCGCTTGGGCTCGAGCGCCGTGGCGATCTTCTTGCGGAGGATCTTCGGGTCGAGCAGATCCTGGACGCGGATGCCCAGCCGCGCCGCCTTGTCGGCGTAGCAGGGCCCGATCCCGCGCCGGGTCGTCCCGATCGCCGAACGACCGAGCTTCGCCTCGCCCGCGTGATCGAGCAGCAGGTGGTAGGGCATGATCATGTGCGCGTTGGCGGAGATGCGCAGGCCGCTGGCGTCGATCCCCTGGCGCCGCAGCTCGTCGATCTCCTCCGTGAGCACCTTGGGGTCGATGACGACCCCGTTGCCGATGATGCACGTCTTGCCGGGGTGCAGGATCCCCGAGGGCATGAGGTGCAGCTTGTAGGTCTGCCCGTCGCGGACGATGGTGTGCCCCGCGTTGTTGCCGCCCTGGAAGCGGATGACCGCGTCCGCCCGCTCGGCGAGGAGGTCGGTGACCTTGCCTTTGCCTTCGTCGCCCCACTGGGCGCCGACGATGACGGTTCCGGGCACCGTCCGAGTCTAGGCCGAGAGCTCTTCGCGCAGATCCTCGCCGTGAACGGGGATCTCGACCTCGCACATCTCGAGGAGTCGGGACACGGTCCGCTTGCCGACCTGGTCCTCGAGCGCCGGGCGCTCCTTGATGTTGGTCGTGAAGATGATCGACCGCTGCTCCTCGTAGCGCGCGTTGACGATCGTGTACAGCTGCTCGAGCACCCACTCGGAGCTGCGCTCGGCCCCGAGGTCATCGAGGTGGAGGAGGTCGACGACGGCAAGACGGTCGACCAGATCCACCTCCGAGAGCGCCGAGGCGTCGTCGTAGGACTGCCGGATGATGGAGAAGAGACGCGGAAGCGAGTAGATGGCCACCGAGCGGCCGGCGCGCAGAGCGGCCGCGGACACGAGCATCGCGAGGGTCGTCTTCCCCGTTCCCAGGTCGCCCATGAACCAGAGACCGGTGCCGGCATCGAGGCGTGAATCGATGTTGTCGGCGAAGGCGCGAACCGGGCGAACGACGCTACGCGGCATGTTCGACACCGGAGGACGGTCCCAGGACGCGTCGCGGAAGCGCTTGGGGATCACCGCCGAGAGGGAATGCGCCTTGGCCCGGGCCACGCGCTGGGGCCGACAGCGACAGGGCCGGACCGCGCGGTCGCCCTCGTCCTCCACGAATCCCGTGCCGTCGCACTCACCGAAGGGGCATGGCGCGCTCACGCGAAGCGGTCCTCCTCGATGTGGGTGCGGAAGCGCGGATACTCGGCCTGGAACACGAGCTTCACCGTGCCCAGCGCGCCGTTACGGTGCTTGGAGAGGATCACCTCGGCGATGCCGGGCTCCTCGGACTCGTCCTTCTCGTAGTACTCGTCGCGGTAGATGAACATCACGAGGTCGGCGTCCTGCTCCACATTCCCGGATTCGCGCAGGTCGGAGAGCAGCGGGCGCTTGTCGTGGCGCTGCTCGACCCCGCGCGAGAGTTGGGAGAGCGCGATGACCGGCACGTCGAGCTCCTTGGCCAGGAGCTTGAGCCCGCGGCTCATCTCGCCCACCTGCTGCACGCGGTTCTCGATGCGGCCGTCGGCGCGCATGAGCTGGAGGTAGTCGACGATCACGAGGCCGAGGCCGTCCGCGCTCTGCTGGTGCAGGCGTCGCGCCTTGGCGCGGACCTCCGTCGTGCCCACGTCGGCGGAGTCGTCGACGTAGAGCGGCGCCCCCCCGAGCTTCTGGCACGCGTCGAGCACCTTCGGCCAGCGCCGGTCCTCCACCCTGCCGCGGCGGAGCTCGTCGCCCTTGATCGAGGCCTGCGAGGCCACGAAGCGCTGGGCGAGCTCGGCCTCGGACATCTCGAGGGAGAACAGCGCGACGGGCTTGCCGTGCTCGATCGCCGCGTTCTCCGCCATGTTCGTGACCAGCGCCGACTTCCCCATCCCCGGCCGGGCGGCGAGGACGATGAGGTTCCCGGGCTGGAAGCCGCCGGTCATCTCGTCGAGGTGGCGGAACCCCGAGGGCGTCCCCGTGAGCGTGGTCTTCTGCTGCGAGAGCGCGTGGAAGCGGTCGAGCGCGTCGTGGAGGAGCTGCTCGATCCCCACGAAGTCCTTCTGCTTGTCGTCGCGGCCGACCTCGAGCATCGCGCGCTCGGCCAGGTCGACGAGCTCGCGCGGCGGGGCCTCCCGGTTGGCGATCCTGCCCAGGATCTCCCAGCACGTGGTCTGGAGCCGGCGCTCGAGCGCGTGCTCGCGGACGATCGAGGCGTACTGACGGACGTTGGCGGCGACGGGCGCGGCGGAGGCGAGCTCGTCCACGAGCGCCTCACCTCCCGCCTCCTCGAGCTTTCCCCGCGCCTTGAGGTGCTCCTTGAGCGTGAGGTCGTCGATCGGCTCGCCCTTGTCGTAGAGCGCGAGCATCGCGTCGAACACGGCGCCGTGCTGCGGGCGGTAGAAGTCGGTGGAGCGGAGGCCCTCGTCGATGACCACGCCGTAGATCCGCTTCTCGGCGAGGAGGATCCCGCCGAGCACCGCCTGCTCGGCGTCGAGCGAGTGCGGAGGGGCGAGCATCGAGGTCTCGGCGACGGCCACGGCAAGCGACCATAGCCCCGCCCTCGGAAGGTGTTACGAGACTGTCTGCAAACTCCGCGGAGTTCGCCGAGGGCCCCTCCCGACAGGCTCCTAGCGCTGCTCGACGACCATCGTCTTGACGGTCGCCGTGACGCCGTCGACCACCTCGACGACGACCATGTGCGTGCCCACGTGCCGGATGGGTTCCTCGAGGTGGATGCGCCGCCGGTCGACCCGGATCCCGCGCGCCTCCCGGATCGCGTCGGCGATGTCCTGGGCGGTGACCGAGCCGAACAGCCGGCCGTCGTCGCCCGCCTGCTGAGCGATCGTGAGCACCGTGCGCTGGAGGAGCTGCGCGTTCTCCTCGGCGCGGGCGGCCGCCTCGCGCTCGGCGCGCTCCGCCGCCGCCATGCGGTGTCGCGCGGCCTCGAGCGCACCCTTGGTGGCAGGCTGGGCGAGCTTGCGCGGGACGAGGTAGTTGCGCAGGTAGCCCGGGGCCACCTCGATGACGCTCCCCTTCTCGCCGAGCGCGTCGACGTCCGCGAGCAGGATGGCCTCGGCCATGCCCTAGCGCTCCCGGTCGCGGTCGCGACCACCCCGGCCGCCCGTGCGCTCGACCGCCGCCTCGTTGACGTAGTAGAGGAGGCCGAGCTCACGCGCGCGCTTGATGGCGCGGGCGATCTGGGTCTGGTGGCGGCGGCAGGCGCCGGTGATGCGCCGAGAGCGGATCTTGCCCTTCTCGGAGACGAAGCGGCGCAGCGAGCCGATGTCCTTCCAGTCGGCCTGCTCGATCTTCTCCTTGCAGTACGGGCAGGACTTACGGCGCCCGGCGCCCGGCCCACCCTTCCTGTCTCGCTTGGGCCTGACCGGCCGCTTGCGCTGCTTTGCCACTGACCACCTGTACCTGTCTAGAAGGGAATGTCGTCGTCCGCGGCCGCGGTGGTCGCCGGCGCGAAGTCCCTGGTGTCCATCGGGATATCGCCCGCCGGGCGCCCGTAGGAGCCGCCGTTCTGACCGTTGCCACCGCCGGCCTCGTCCCGGCCGCCGAGGAACTGCACGGAGTCAGCGATGATATCGACCGCCTGGCGCTTGTTCCCGTCCTGGGTCTCCCACTCGCGCCACTCGAGGCGCCCGTCGAGGGCGATCGGCCGGCCCTTGGAGAGGAACTTCGCGCAGTTCTCGCCCTGTGCGCCCCAGACCGTGACGTCGAAGAAGTTGGGCTTGTCATCCCACTCGCCCGTCGCGTTGTTCTTGCGGCGGGTGTTCGAGGCGATGCGGAGCGAGCAGACGGACATGCCGCTCGCGAGGGAGCGGAGCTCGGGATCCCGGGTGAGGTTGCCGGTCATGACGACGCGGTTGATGTTGGTGGCGGCCATGGTGGATGAGTCTAGGTTCGGCCCCGGCCGTCAACGCGGCGGCGGCACGCTCTTTCCGCACTTTCAGGACGAAGGCGTTACGCCTCGACGGGCTCGCGCCGCGATTCGGGCGGCGGAGGGGTCCCGGGGAGGACCTTCACGATGCGGAAACGGGCGACCCCGTCGGTGATGCGCAGGCTGTGACGCAGCCCGTCGAGCAGCTCGGCGGAGGCGTGGAGCTGGAAGAGGTGGTAGTCGGCGTCGGGACGATGGGCGATGGGGTAGGTCAGGGCGCGGATGCCCCAATCGTCGTCGACGACGATCTCGCCGCCGCCCTCCTCGACCCGCCCACGGACGCCGTCGAGGATCTCCTGGCGGCGGTCGTCGTCGACGTCCGTGCGCATGAGGAGCATGAGGTCATAGAGCTTGGAGGCCGCAGCCATGAGCGGTTGTGGACGGTAGCAACGGCTCACGAGGGGAGAATCGGCGTCGGGGACCCCCTAGGCGGGGGGTGGATCGGGTGCGCTGGGGGAATGTCGGGCGCGCGCTCGCGGTCCTCGCCGCCCTGGGCCTCGTCCTCCTGTGGCCGCGCGGTCCCGCCCCGGCGGGGGACGCCGCGCTGGACGCCCGGCCCGTGCCCGCGTACCCGGGCGCCGTGGCCGGCGTCGCGCCCCGGCATCCCGTCCCGCACCGGCGCGCGCGCCCACGAGGGCCGAAGCGACGCCCGCAACTCCGCCACCGGGCGCGTCCACGCCGGGCCCGCGGGCGTCCTCGCGCGAGTCGCCGGGCCAGAGCGCCCGAGCGCCGGACCCACGCCCACCGTCCGCGCCACACGCACGCGCGGTGCCCGCCTGCGCCCGCCTCCCCTCCGCCGGCCCCCGTTCCCGCTCCCCGGCCCGCACCCGTCGTCCCCGCGCCTCCCTCCCCGCCGGCCCCGGTAGCCCCTTCCCCGTCCGCCGCCCCGGCGCCCGCCCCCCCGCCGCCCCCCCCCCCCGCCGCCGCCGCCCGGCGAGTTCGGCCCGTGAGCGCGCCGCGCGCGTCTCCGGCAGACTGCGCGGCCATGAGACGCTTCCTCGCCGCGCTGATCGCCGCCGCCCTGGCTGCCGCCGCCCTCTTCGTCCCCGCCGCGTCGGCCCGCGTGCACATCACCCTGCGGTACACCGCCGTGTTCGACCTGAAGACCGTGCGCGTGAACGTGGAGCCGCTGCGCGACACCGACGTGCTCGGCGAGAAGAGCGCGCACATGAATCCGGGGTCGGAAGCGATCTCGTTCGGGGCGCTGCTCTACGTCCCCCGGGGCATCGCTGGCTCCGCGCGGTTCTCCGCGCGCACCGGGCGCGGGGAGTTCGTTGTCTTCGGGGCGCGCCTGCGCTTCCGCGAGGGCACGGTGTCCGCGCGGGCGGTCCTCGGCAGCCGCACACGGGACGTCCGCCTGCGCGTCACCGGGGGCACGCGGCGCTTCCGCGGAGCCCGGGGCGACCTACGGTTCGTCGACGCCGGAGGGCGCGGCGACCGCGTCGACCTGATCCTCAGGCTCAGGTAGCCGACACCCGCGAGCTCCGGGGGGTGGACAGGTCAGCCTGGTTTCCGGCAGGGTGTCGGGGCATGAGACGAATCCTCCTCGCGCTGGCCGCGGCGCTCGTCGCGCCTGCCGCCTCCGCGCGGCTCCTCGTCACTTCCGCTACCTCGGCGTCAACCCGAAGCTCGGGCCGGTGATCGACCGTCCTCCGCGCAACGAGAGCCGCGGCGACGTCGTCAACTTCCGCTACACGCTCCGGACCGGGCGCGGCGTCGCCGGCTCCGCGTTCGTCCACTACCGCTACACGTCCAGGTCACGGGTCCGCATCACGGTGCGCCTGCGCTTCCGCGACGGCACCGTTCTGGCGCGTGGTGCGCTCAGCGCGAACGCCGACCGGTTGCGCGTCCGCATCATCGGCGGCACCGGCGCGTTCCGCGGCAGCGGGGGCATGGTCGAAGCCCGGGACGCTGCAGGGGACAACGCCCGCCTGGTCCTCAGGCTGAGGTAGCCCCCGCCGCCCGCCCCTTCTCGCGGATGTCGGTGAGCTGCTCGTCGATCCAGTCCCCGGGGTCGCGGGCGGTGACGATGGCGGTCAGCCCGTCCATCCGGCGGCGGCGCTCGGCGTCGGGCATCGTCAGCGCGGTGTGGATGGAGTCCGCCGTTTCCTGGATGTCGAAGGGGTTGACCGACAGGGCGAACTCGCCGAGCTCCTCGTGCGCGCCGGTGTTCTCCGACAGGATCGACACCCCCGCGCGCTCGTTGACCAGGGGCCCCTCCTTGGCCACGAGGTTCATGCCGTCGAACATGGCGTTGACGAGCAACACGTCGTACTCCTTGTAGGCGGCCATCGCCTCCTCGAGGTCGTCGCGGAGCTTGAGCTGGATCGGCATCCAGTTCGGCGTGCCGTGGCGGTGGTTGACCACCGCGACGACGGCCTCGATCCGCTCGAGGTACTCGGCGTACTCGGGCACGTCGGTCCGCGAGGGCATGAGCTGGGCGACGAACGTGACGCGCTCGAGGAACTCCGGGTGCTGCTCGAGGAACAGATCAAAGGCGGAGAAGCCGCGCAGGACGTTCTTGGAGAGGTCGGCGCGGTCCACCCGCAGCACGAGGTGCTCCCGGCGCTCGCGCGCGAGCCGCTCCGAGAACTCCGCCACGCGCGAGCGCTGCGCCGTACGCCGCGCGGCGCCCGCGTCGATGGGCAACGGATAGGCGCGCACCCACACCTCGCGCTCGCCGTGCTGGACCACGCCGCGCGCGAAGTCCACCTCGAGGTCCATGAGGTCGCGACAGCACTGGAGGAAGTTGTTGCGGTAGGCCCGCGTGTGGAAGCCCACGATGTCGTTGGCCAGGATGCCGTCGTAGATCTCGGTGCGGATGGGCGAGGGGAGCACGCGCCACGCGTCGGGCTGGGTCCACGGGATATGGACGAAGTGGTGGAGGAAGACGTCGGGGCGGGCACGCCGCACGAGCGCCGGCAGCGTGTAGAGGTGGTAGTCGTGGACCATGACCACCGGCTCCTCGACGCCCTCCACCTGCTCGAGCACCGCCCGGGCCAGATCCTCGTTCACCACGTTGTAGCCCGACGCGAACGCCTCGACCTCGTTGCGCCGGATGTCGGGGGCGTTCGAGAGGTCCCACAGGTAGTGCTGGATGAACCACAGCAGCGGGTTGGCGACGACGTTGTAGAAGCGGTCGTAGGCGTCGGCGTCCGAGCTCACGAGCTTGACGAGATAGCTCGACTCGCCATCGACCGCCTGCACCTCGAAGGGCTGCCCGCCGTGCTCGGCGGCGACCTCGGCGTCCCGGTCGGTCATCGCCGAGGCGATCCACACGACCTCACGGTGCGAGGCGAGCCCGGTCAGCGCGGTCACGAGCCCGCCGCCGCCGCGCTTCTCGCCGCCATCGTCCTGGAACGTGATGGGACCGCGGTTGGAGACAAGGACGAGGGGGGCGGCCACGGACCCCCCAACCTACCCTCGCCGCGCTAGCGACACATCCGCTAGGAGCCCGGCCGGGTGCCCAGGCGGACCTTGACGGTCCGCTTCTTCCCCGCGGAGCTCACCACGGCCAGCGAGAGCTCGTCGCCCGGCGAGTGCAGGCCGACCACCGTCGAGAGGTCGCGGCTCTTGGTGAGCGGCTCGCCGTCCACGTCCGTGATGATGTCGCCGCCGGTCTGGTAGGGCGCGAACTGGAAGGTGGTCTTGCCGGGACCCCCGGCCTTCAGCCCCGACTTCGCCGCGGGAGTGCCGGGCTGGAGGTCCTGGACCCACGCACCCTGCTTCACCGGCAAGGAGAAGCGCGTGGCGAGCTGCGGGTAGATGGAGACCGTCGTCACGCCGAGGTAGGCGTAGCGCGCGACCCCGTTCTTGCGCAGGTCATCGAGCGAGCGCTTCACGGAGTCCACCGGTACGGCGAATCCGACGCCCTCACCGCCCCCGCCCGTCGATTGGATCTGCGCGTTGATGCCGAGCACGCGGCCCTGGGAGTCGAGGAGCGGACCGCCCGAGTTGCCGTGGTTGATCGCCGCGTCGGTCTGGAGCGCCCCGACGATCTTGAACTTCTGGGTGAGCGAGTCGATTGTCCGGTCCAGCCCGGAGATCACCCCGACCGACAGCGACTGCTGCTCACCGAAGGGGGAGCCGATCGCCGCCACGGGCTGGCCGACCTCGACCCCCTTGACCGAGTCACCGAGTGGCAGGGGGCGCAGCGTGAGTCCCTTCGGATCGACCTTGATGAGCGCGACATCGACGTTCGGGTCGGCGCCGACGATCTTCGCCGGCACCTGGTTGCCGTCTGCGAACTGGACGTAGACCTCCTTCGCGCGCTTGATCTGCGCGCCCTGGCCGTTCGTCACGACGTGCGCGTTCGTGGCGATCTCGCCGTCGGCGTTGATCACGAAGCCCGAGCCCTGACCGGCCTGCTGCCCGCCGCCGCCGTGGCCGCCGAGCAGCGAGCCGAGCGACTGACCCTCGAACACGGAGAGGACGGTGACGACACCCGGGGCCTCGCGCTTGTAGATCGCGCCGGGGTCGAAGCCCGCGGGGCGCTCGGAGGGGACGGGCGCCGAGGAGGAGGCGTTGCCCGAGGCGGGCTGTTGCTCGGTCACGACCTTCTGCACGGTCGTCGTCTTCGCCGCACTCCCCGAGGAGGCCGAGCCGCCACAGGCGGCCACGAGCACCACGAGGGGAGCGAGCCACACGGTGCGCCTCATGCCGCCGGCACCTCCAGCGTGAACGCGGTGCGCCCGGGCTGGGCCTCGAGCGCGAGCGTGCCGTGCATGTAGCCGGCGAGCTCGGAGGCGATCGCCAGCCCGAGCCCGGAGCCGCGCGTCCCGTCCGAGGTGAAGAACGGCTCGAAGACCTGAGCCTGGTCCGCGCGCCGGATCCCCGGCCCGTCGTCGCGCACCGCCAGGCGCGCCCGGCCGTCGTGCCGGCCGGCCGTCACGATCACCTCCGTGCCCGGGGGCGTATGGGTGAGCGCGTTGTCGATGAGGATGCGGAGAACCTGGGCCACACGCACAGGATCGCAAACCGCGTCCGCCGGTCCGGTGCCCAGTCGCAGGACGAGGTGCGCGTCGCGGGTCGCCAGCGCCGGCTCGAACTCCGCCGCCACCCCGCGCGCGAGCTCGGTGAGGTCCACCGCCTCGGGTCGCAGCTCGAGCGATCCGGACTCGAGCTTGGAGAGATCGAGGAGGTCCGTGGCGAGCTTGCGCAGGCGCTCGACCTGCTCGCCGAGCTGGGCGACGAAGCGCCGCCGGTCCTCCTCGTCGACCTCCTCGTCCTCGAGCAGCTCGACGAAGCCGCCGAGGGAGAAGATCGGCGTGCGCAGCTCGTGGGAGGCGGTGGCGATGAACTGCTTGCGTGCGG
This sequence comes from Solirubrobacterales bacterium, assembly GCA_038254195.1. GTDB lineage: Bacteria > Actinomycetota > Thermoleophilia > Solirubrobacterales > Solirubrobacteraceae > JBBQAA01. The sequence goes on along the minus strand of JBBSGJ010000012.1, from coordinate 13,133 downwards.
TCTCCAGTGCGGCGAGCTGGTCGCGCATCGCGTTGAAGGTCATCGCGAGCTGGCCGAGCTCGTCGGAGGACTCGACGGGGATCGGGCGGGAGAAGTCGCCGCCCGCGAGCCCCTCCGCCGCCCGGTCGAGCCGCCGCACCCGCCGCGCGAGCAACGTGGCCACCGCGAGCCCCGCGAGCACCGCCAGCCCGAAGGCGATCCCCCCGGCGACGAGAAAGCGCCGGCGCACCACGGCCACGTCCTGCTGCACCGCGGAGAGCGGGGCGGAGAGCACCGCCACCGCGGCCGGCCGGCCGCCGCGCAGGAGCGGGCGGGCCGCCTCGCCCCAGCGCCCGGTACCCGCCGACTCCGTGGCCAGGACCGTCCGCCGCGTCGCCGCGGCCTCGAGCGCGGAGGCGAACTGCAGGTCGCCCGGCGTGCTCAGGGCCGCGGAGTCGGCGACGACCTCCGTGTGCAGCCGCCCCCCGATCCGCCCCACCCGCAGGAGGGTCACCCGGACGGACGCGCTCGCCGAGGCCCGGCGCACGCGCGCCGTGACCTCCGAGGCCCGCAACGAGGACCCGACCGTGGCGGCGAGCGCGGTCCCCGAGGTCCGCGCGTCGGCTCCGAGCTGGCGCAGGGTCTCGTCCGTGAGCCGGTGCTCGAGCGTCGGCACGACGAAGAGGTAGACGCCCGCGATCGCCCCCAGGGCGATGAGCGACACGAGCAGCGTCAGGCGGGCGCGGATGGAGCGGAGCACGGGGATCCGCATCTCAGCCCCCGTCGTCGCGGAAGCGGTAGCCCACGCCGCGTACCGTGAACATGTACTCGGGGAGCTTGGGGTCCGCCTCGATCTTCTCGCGCAGGTGGCGGATGTGGACGTCGACGGTGCGCTGGTCGCGGAAGGCTGAGTCCCCCCACACCTGCGTGAGCAGCATGTCGCGCGTGAACACCCGGCCGGGTGCGCGGGCCAGCGCGTGGAGGATCTCGAACTCCACGAAGGTGAGGGCGACGGGTTCGTCGCGCAGGGTGACTGTCCGCTTGTCGGGATCGAGACGGAGCTCGCCCGACTCCAGGGCGCGGCCGTCGCCACCGGCCGAGCGCGAGAGCTCGACCCGCCGGAGGGCGGCCTTCACGCGGGAGCGGAACTCGCGCAGGGAGAAGGGCTTCGTGATGTAGTCGTCGGCGCCCGTCTCAAGCCCGACGACCTTGTCGCTCTCCTCCGCGCGGGCGGTGAGCATGATGATCGGCACCGCCGAGCGCTCGCGCAAACGCCGGCAGACCTCGAGCCCGCTGACCTGAGGCAGCATGAGGTCGAGCACGACGAGGTCGAACGGCTGCTCGCGGAAGCGCACGAGCGCCTCGCGGCCGTCGCCGGCCTGGACGACCTCGTACCCGTCCTTCCGCAGGGGGTAGGAGAGGAGGGTCTGGATGGACTGCTCGTCGTCGACGAGGAGGATCCGCGGTGCGCGTTCTGCCATGTCCGGAGAGACGTTCTAGGGTAGGCGGGCGAGGATGCTCGACCCGCGGATCTACCGCGCCGGCTGGATCGGAGTGCTCTTCGCGGTCATCGTGGTGGCGTTCTCCTTCCACGGTCTGCCGCGGGCGAGGACGACATCCCTCTCGGCCCAGGCCTTCGACGGCCAGGCCGTCGTGGCCCGGGCGCGGGCGCTGACCGCGGCGGCTCCTGCCCGGCGGCCGGGGAGCGGGGGCGACCGGGCGCTGGCCGCGCGCGTCCGGACCGACCTCGTGGGCCGGCACGGGTTCCGGGTCTCGACCCGGCGCTTCGCCGGCCGGACGGTCGACGGCGAGCGCGAGCTCGAGACCGTCCTGGCCGTGCGCCCGGGGTTCTCCGAGCACCGGATCGTCGTTGTCGCCGACCGCTCCGCGCTACGCCGGGGTGCGGCACCGGAGGCGACGGGGACCGCGGCGCTGCTCGAGCTCGGACGGGTGCTCGCGGGGCGGACCGTGCAGCGCACGCTCGTCCTCGCCTCCGTGTCCGGCGGTCCGGGGGCGCCCGGGCTGCGTGACCTCGCTCGGCATCTCGGCGGTCCCACCGACGCGGTGATCGTCCTCGGGGACCTCTCGGGCGCCCCCGACCGGCGGCCGTGGGTCGTCCCGTGGGCCAACGCGCCGGGGCGGCTCGCGCCCCTCGGGCTCCGGCGCACCCTGCGCGCCGCGCTCGAGGCGGAGGCCGGCGCGCGCCCCGGCGAGCCCGGCCTCCTCGAGCAGATCGCGCGCCTGGCGTTCCCCATGACGCTCGGCGGTCAGGGCGCGCTGCTCTCGGAGGGCGTGCCGTCCGTGCTCGTCTCCGCGTCGGGGGAGCGCGGGCCGACCCAGGGCCAGACCCTCGACGCCGCGCGGGTCGAGGGGCTCGGACGCGGGGTGCTGCGCGCCGTCACGGCGCTGGACGGCGGCGGGGCGATCGCTGCGCCCGCGCGCTACCTCGTGTGGTCGGGCCAGGTCGTACCCGCGTGGGCCGTGCGCCTGCTCTGCGGCGCGCTGTTCCTCCCGTTGCTGCTCGGCCTGGTCGACGGCCTCGCGCGGGTGTCCCGGAGACGCGGGAGGCCCCTGATGTGGCTGCGCTGGGCGGCGGTGGGCGTCGTGCCGGGGATGCTCGTCGTGCTCGGGGCGCGTGCGGCCGGGCTCCTGGGACTGCTCGACGTCACACCGGGCGGCGCGGTGGGCGCGGGGGCGCGGTCCGGGCCGGCGATGACCGCGGCGCTCGTCCTCGTGGTGCTCGTCCTCGTCGGAGGCTGGACGCTCGGGCGGCGGCTCGTCCTGCGCCTGGCCGCCGTGCGGGGGGACGTCGGGGAGGAGCCGGGGGCGGGGGGTGCCGCGCTCGCCGTCGCCGTCGGGGCCGGCCTCGTGCTGTGGGCGGTGAACCCGTTCGCCGCGGCGCTCGCCCTGCCGGCGCTGCACGGTTGGCTGTGGGCCGTCACGCCCGTGGTGCGCCCGCGCCGGGGGATCGCCCTCGCCCTCGCCGTGCTCGGGATCCTCCCCGCCGTGGCGATCGGGGTCGGTTATGCCTCGGCGTGGGGGCTCGCTCCCCTCGAGCTTGCGCGCAGCGCGGTCCTCGCGCTCGCGGGCGGGGCGGTGGGGATCCTCCCCGCCCTGGCCTGGGCCGCGCTGCTCGGCGCGTGGGGCTCCGTCCTCGCCGTCGCCGCCCGGCGGCCGTCGGAGGCGCTGGCGGCGCCGCAGTCCTCCGAATCCGTCCGCGGACCCGCCTCCTACGCGGGTCCGGGATCATTGGGTGGCACACAGTCCGCCCTGCGCCGATAAGGGAGTAATGCGAACCGCGCTCCGTCATCTCTCCACCGCACTCATCGTCGCCGGGGCGCTGCTCGTCATCGACGCGGCGCTCACCCTGGTGTGGCAGGAGCCCGCCTCGGCGATCTACGCGCGGATCCACCAGGACCAGCTCGGGGACCGCCTGGACGCCCTCGGCAACCGGCCGCTCCTGCTGGCGAGCCAGCAACGGGCCCTGCGCGGCCTGCCCGCTGAGCGCCAGGTGCCGTTCCTCGCCCGGGCACTGCGCCGCCGGCTCAAAGCCGGCGACCCCCTGGGGCGGATCCGCATCCCCCGCATCGACGCGAGCTACGTGGTGGTGGAGGGCACCGACACGGAGTCCCTGCGCAAGGGGCCGGGCCACTATCCCGAGACCTCGCTGCCCGGGCTACCGGGCACGACGGCGATCGCCGGGCACCGCACGACGTACCTCGCTCCCTTCCGCCACGTCGACGAGCTGCGCCGCGGCGACCCCATCCAGCTCGACCTCCCCTACGCGCGCTTCACCTACCGCGTGCAGTACACGAAGATCGTGCCGGCCGATGCGGTGCGGGTCACCCGCTCGGTCGGCTACCCGCGGCTCGTCCTGTCGGCCTGCCACCCGCTGTACTCGGCCTCGCACCGCATCATCGTCTTCGCCCGCCTGGTCCGGACCGTCCCCCGCTGAACGTCCAACGGAGCCGAAACCCGGTCAGGTCCGTCCGCACCCGGGCCGATGCTGTCGACCGTGAGCCCCGAGCAGATCACCGAGCTGGTGCGGCGGAGGGCGTACGAGGTCGACTGCCGCGCCGTCGCCGACGCGATCCTCGCCCGCATCGCGGTCCCCTCCTGCGCGCTGGGATCAGAGGACGTGCTCGTGACCGGTGAGCGCGCCCTCCGCGCCCCCGATCCCCACCCCTGAGCCCGCGCGTACCGCCCCGATCCACGTGAGGGCGCCGGCGTGCTCGGCCTCGGCGCGCCGCGTGGGCGGCACGCACACGAGCAGCTCGTAGTCCTCCCCCGCGGTGGCGGCGAACGCCGGATCGGTCACGCCGGGGGCGAGCGGCAGCGCCGCGAGGTCGAGCTCGAGACGGACGCCGGAACGCGCGGCGACGTGGTTCGCGTCGGTGGCGAGCCCGTCGGAGAGGTCGATCATCGCCGAGGCCCCGGTGTGGGCCAGCGCCCGTCCCTCCATCAGGCGCGGGAAGGGGCGCAGGTAACGCTCGACGAGGGCGGGATCTCCCTCCCGCTCCCCGCGCAGGATGGCGAGCCCCGCGCCCGAGGCCCCGAGCGTGCCCGTGACCCCGACGAGATCGTCGGGCCGCGCGCCGTCGCGCCCCACGAGATCCTCGGCGCGCTCGGCCCAGCCCACCACGGTGACGGCCACGGTGAGGTCGCGCCCCGCGGAGAGATCCCCGCCCGCCAGGGTCGTGTCGGTGGCGACGGCCAGGGCCTCGGCGGCGCGGAAGAGCGCGAGCACGTCCTCGCTCCGGGCGCCCGGGGGCACGACCACGGCGAGGTACGCCTCCCCCGGCTCGGCCCCCATCGCCGCGAGGTCCGACAGCGCCCCGGCCAGCGCCCGGTGCCCTACGTCGGCCCAGCTCGCCCGGCCCAGCTCGAAGTGGACGCCGTCCACCATGAGGTCGGCCGACGTCACCGCCCAGGGTCGCGCCCGCACGACGGCGGCATCGTCGCCGAGGCCCACCCGCACCCGATCCCCCCGCCGCCCGAGGATCCCCTCGAGCGCAGCGATCACCTCCCGCTCACGCACCGCCGCAGGCTATTTGTGTCTATACACGATCCGCGCGCGATCCAGGTCGTACGGGGAGAGCTCGACCCGCACGCGGTCGCCTGGCAGGATCCGGATCCGGAAGCGCCGCATCTTCCCGGCCACGTGGCCGAGAACGGTGTGGTCGTTGTCGAGCTTGACGCGGAACATCGCGTTGGGCAGGGCCTCGACGACCTCGCCCTCGAGCTCGACCTTCTCTTCCTTGGGCATCCGCGGCGAGCCTAGCAGCGGGTGCGGGAGGCGATTCAGTGCTTGGGAGGCGGGTTGCCCGCCCCGCCGCCGCCCCCGCCGCTCCCGCCGGCTCCGCCCGTCCCCGTGCCGGCGGGCGGCGTGGCCGGCGGCGGCGGAGGCACGGGCGGCGGGGTCGTGGGGACGGGGGAGGGACTCGTGGGCGTCGTCGTCGTGCCCGGGGTCGCGGGCGGCGTGCCGTAGGAGGGCGCGCCGTAGGAGGGCGTGCCGGAGGAGGGCGCGCCGTAGGAGGGCGCGCCGTAGGAGGGCGCGCCGTAGGAGGGCGCGCCGTAGCCGCCCGAGGAGGAGTCCGGGGTGGCCTTCCGGCCCGTGCTCGCGAAGCGGCCGAAGAACGGCGAGGAGGAGAAGGGGGTGGTCGGCGGCGGGAAGTCCCCGCAGTAGGAGCCCTTCGCGGTGAGCATGAAGTCGTGCCATATCTCTGCCGGGAAGGTGCCGCCGGCGACCTCGATGCCGTGGACGGAGGTCATGGGGATCGGGGGGTTGGGGTAGCCGACCCACACCGAGGTGGACATCCGCGGGGTGAAGCCGACGAACCAGGCGTCCTTGTAGTCGGAGGTCGTGCCCGTCTTGCCCCCCGCCGGGCAGGGGATGTTCGCCGCCGTCCCCGTGCCCGCCTGGATGTTCTCCTTGAGGATCTTGGTCACCTCGGTGGTGATCCCGTCGGAGAACGCCTTCACGCGCTTGGGTCGTCCGAGGTCGTCGACGCGCCCGTCGGGGTGGACGACCCGCAGCACCGCGGTCGGGGTGTTGCGCCAGCCCCCGGAGGCGACCGTCGCGTAGGCGTTGGCCATCTCGAGCGGGGAGACCCCGTCGGTGAGGCCGCCCAGTCCCTCGGCCGGGTAGCCGTAGAGCTTCGACGTGATTCCCATCTTGTGGGCCGCGTCGCTCACCGCCTCCGGGGTGACGTCGGCGTCGAGCTGGGCGAAGACGGTGTTGTCGGACTTCAGCGTGGCCTGGACGAGGTTGAGCGACCCGCTGTAGGTGTGGCCGTAGGTCGAGACGGAGTAGGTCGGGGCGCTCGCGAGCCAGCCCTCGGCCAGTGGCCGGGACGTGTAGTACGTCGAGCTCGGGTCGATCCCCTTCGACAGCGCGGCCATGAGGATCATGACCTTGAACGTCGACCCGGGCTGGCGCTGGGCCTGCGCGGCGTAGTCGAACTTCGTGCGCCCGTAGGAGGCCGAGGACGCCATCGCGAGGATCCGCCCGTTGGCCGGGTCGATGGAGACGATCGCCGAGGAGGGGTCCCCGGGCACGGAGAGCCGGCCCGCGATGGCCTTGCGCGCCTGCTCCTGGAGCTTCAGGTCGAGCGTGGTATAGACCTTCAGGCCGCCCTGGCGGACCGTGCGCACCCCGTAGCGCCGCATCAGCTCCCGCGTGACGTAATCGAAGAAGAATTGCTCGCGCCGGGCCGTGAAGTACCGGTTCGGCCTCACGCCGAGCTTGCTCCGCGCCGCCGCCGCCCCCCGTGCCGGGCTCAGGTAGCCCGCGGTGACCATCGCCCGGAGCACCTCGTTGCGGCGGGCGTAGGCGCCCTGCGGGTTGAGGAAGGGGTTGTCGCTCGAGGGCGCCTGGGGCAGGCCAGCGAGCAGGGCGGACTGGGCGACGGTGAGCTTCTTCGCCGGCTTGCCGAAGAACATGCGCGCCGCGGCCTCGACGCCCACGGCGGTCTGCCCGCCGACGGTCCCGTAGGAGACGGAGTTCAGGTAGGAGTCGAGGATCCACCGCTTGGAGCGCTTCTTCTCGAGCTCCTCGGCGAGCTTGGCCTCGCGGATCTTGCGCTTGAAGTCCCTGGAGTAGCGCTCGTCGGGCAGGTAGGTGTTGCGGACGAGCTGCATGGTGAGCGTGGAGCCACCCTGCACCGTCCTGCCCGACGTGACGTTCTTGACCGCCGCCCGGACGACACCCTCGTAGTCGATGCCCGTGTGCTGATAGAAGCGCTTGTCCTCGATCGCCACCGTCGCGCGCTTGAGCGAGCGCGGGATGGCGGCATCGTCCACGGGTCGGCGCAGGATGAGCGAGGAGATGAACCCCAGGCGCTTCCCATCGTGGGTGTAGACGACGGAGTTCGAGCCCTCGTCGAGCGGCTTGAGCTGCCCGATGTCCGGCGTGGAGTCCGCCACGGACACCACCCAGCCGACGACTCCGGCCACGGCGAGGCTGGCGATCCCGAAGATCACGACGAAGGTGAGGAGGCTGCCGCGGACGGCGGAATGCCCGCGTCCCCGCTGCCGCCGCCGCTGACGCTCGCGTCGGCTCATGGATACGAAGGGTATTCGCCCCCGCGCCGACGATCCCCCCCCGGCGCCGTACTGCTCGACGCCCTCGGCACGCTCGTGACGTTCGCCGACCCCGTTCCGCGGCTCAGGGCCGGGCTGCGGGAGCGCCTCGGGGTCGAGATCGGGATACCGGACGCGCAGCGGGCGATGCGCGCCGAGATCGCCTTCTACCGCGCCCACCACGACGAGGCGGGCGACCGCGCCGGGCTCGCCGGCCTCCGGACCCGCTGCGGGGCGCTCGTGGCGCGGGAGCTCGGCCTCGCGGGTGTCGACGACGAGGTGACCGAGGTCCTCGTGGCGGCCATCGCCTTCTCCGCCTACCCGGAGGTAGGAGAGGTCCTCGCCGCGCTGCGAGCCCGGGGGGCCCGGCTGGCCGTGGTCTCCAACTGGGACGTCTCGCTGCACGACGTCCTCGCCCTCCTCGCCCTCCGCCCGCTCCTCGACGCCGTGCTCACGTCCGCCGAGGAGGGCGTCGCCAAGCCCGATCCCGAGCTCTTCCACCGCGCGCTCGCCCGCCTCGCCGCCCGGCCCGGGGAGGCGGTGCACGTCGGCGACTCGCCGGCGCTCGACCGCGCGGGCGCGCGCGCCGCGGGGGTCGAGGGCGTGCTCGTGGACCGCTCCGGCCGGACCCGGGGCGCGATCACCTCGCTGCGGGCGCTGCTGTGACGCGGCGCGAGCCACTGACCTAGAGTCCGGGGGGTGAGCGCCGCCCCCCTCGCGGCCGGCCGACCGTGGCCGTGGTGGGCCGCGCCCGCGGCCGTCCTGCTCGCCCTCGCCTTCACCCTGCTGGGCTCCGTGCTGCTCGCGACCATCCTCGCCGCCGCGGGCGTCAGGGGGGTGCTCCAGGGGGACAACGGCGCGGTCAACGTCGGGCTGAACGCGCTCCAGGACGTCGCCTTCGTCGCCGGCCCGCTCGTGCTCGCGGGCATCCTCGCGCAGTCGTCCCGACCGCGCCTCGCCTCGTTCGGGATCGTGCGGACCGCGCCGGGTCGGGCGCTCATGTGGGCGGGGATCGCCGTCGCCGCCTACGGCGCGTTCGCCCTGCTCTTCGCCCGGGTGGCGGGGGGCAAGGAGCAGAAGGACCTCTTCGAGCAGCTCCACGTGCAGCGCGGGTCGGCTGCGGTGCTGCCCATCGCCTTCGTGGTCTGCGTGCTCGCGCCGCTGGCCGAGGAGTTCCTGTTCCGGGGGTTCTGCTACCCCGCGCTGCGCGGCGCCCTGCGCCCCGCGGGCGCGGCGCTCGCCATCGGCTTGATCTTCGGCCTCGTGCACTTCACCTCCACGCCCCCCGTCCTGCTCGTCCAGCTCGGGGTGCTCGGCGCGCTGCTGTGCGTCGTGCGGGAGGCGACGGGATCGTTGCTGCCGTGCGTCGGCCTCCACGCGGCGAACAACGCGATCTCCTTGGGGGCGATCCTCGGCTTGGGGGCGGGAACCCTCGGGCTGCTGGCCGGGTCCCTCGGCGCGTGCGCACTGGTGCTTGCACCCCTTACGGCAGCGCGCGCCGGCCGCTAGGCTCTCACGGCCCATGCGCCGCCTCTCGACCCCCCGACTCCGGCGGGCGGTGCCCGCGATCCTCACCCTCGCGCTCGCCGCCGTCCCCGCGTCCGCCGCCGCCGCTCCCGCCCAGGTGAGCCTCCGCTGGGGCCACCCGCATCACGCCTACGGCCTCGTCGTCGGCCTCGAGGGCGCCGGCGCCCGCGTGCGCGGAACCGTGGCCCACTATGTCCCGGGTGGACGCGCGCGCGTGGTCGTGCGGCGCAACGGGCGGCGCGTGCTCTCCCGCTCCGTCGCCGTGAGACGCACGCGGGGCGGCCGCGGCACGTTCCTGGTCACCTTCCAGACGCGGCGGGAGGGCCTGCTCCAGGTGCGGGCGGGCGGGGCGCGGCGCGGTCTGGGCATGCGCGTCCTGGCCGCGTCGAGCACCTCGCGCCCGGCCGTCCGCCTGCTCCAGAACGGTCTCGCCGCGCGCCACTACGTCACGAGTCGCTCGGGCTACCTCGACGGAGCGACCCAGCGCGCGCTGCTGGCCTACCGGAAGGTCAATCACCTGCCGCGTATCCTCGCCCCCGGCCCGGGTATCGCCCGCACGCTCTTCGCCGGGCGCGGCGGCTTCGTTCCGCGCTACCGCGGGGCGCGCCACGCCGAGATCGACCTCTCCCGCCAGGTCCTCGTCCTCGTGGGCGCGGGCGGGGACGTGGAGCGGATCTACCCCGTGTCCTCGGGCAAGCCCTCGACGCCGACCGTCACCGGGAGCTTCCGGATCTACTCCAAGACCCCGGGGGTCAACTCCCACGGGATGATCTACTCGTCGTACTTCACGGGCGGCTACGCCGTCCACGGCTACGGCTCGGTGCCCGCCTACGCGGCGAGCCACGGGTGCGTGCGCGTCCCGCCGCCCGACGCGGTCTCGATCTACCGCTGGCTCACGTACGGGACTCCGGTGAACGTCTACCCGTGAGGGAAGACGCCCGGCCCGTCAAGCAGAGGCAGCCCCAGCGCCCCGAGCAGGATTCGAACCTGCGGCCTACTCCTTAGGAGGGAGTCGCTCTATCCGGCTGAGCTATCGGGGCCGGACCCGCAGAGGGTAGTCAGCACCGTGTGTATGGTGCCCGCGTGAGGAAGGGATCCGGGTGAGGCCGGTTCCGGAAGGAGTAGGGATGAGGAGCGTGTGAGCGTCACGGCCGACGTCGTCGGGGATCCGGGTGCCGTCGGCACACCGGAGATCGCCGCGCGTTCGCCGCTCGAGCTGTTCTGGCGACGCCTGCGCTCGGATCGGGTGGCGCTCGTCGCCCTCGGGGTGATCGTCTTTTTCGTGGCCATCGCCATCGCGGCCCCCCTGATCCGCGACCTGGTGGGCGCCCCGCACTACGACATCCCGGACAAGGGCGCGCTCGACCCCGCCTTCGGTCTGCCCACGGGTCCCTCCGGCAATCATCTCTTCGGCGTCGACAAGCAGGGCCGCGACATCTTCATCCGCGTGCTCTACGGGCTCCAGGTCTCGCTGCTCGTCGCCGTCCTCTCGACGGGGATCTCGCTCGTCATCGGCGTGGTCGTCGGGCTCCTGGCGGGCTTCTACCGCGGCTGGGTCGACCAGGTGCTCTCGCGCATCCTCGACGTCTTCCTCGCCTTCCCTGTCCTGCTGCTGGCGATCGGCATCTCCTCCTCGTGCTCCCTCGGCGCCGGCTGCCTCGGCGGCCTCATGAAGCCCGGCGTGGTGACCGTCGTCGTCGTCATCGCCTTCGCCGGATGGACGTACATCGGGCGCATCGTGCGCGGTCAGGTCCTCTCCCTGCGCGAGAAGGAGTTCGTCGAGGCGGCGCGCTCGCTCGGCGCGTCGAACCGGCGCATCATCTTCTCCCACCTGCTCCCGAACCTCGTGGCGCCGCTCATCGTCTACACGTCGCTGCTGATCCCCTCGAACATCCTCTTCGAGGCGGCGCTCTCGTTCCTCGGAGTCGGGGTGCAGGAGCCGCGGCCGTCCCTGGGGTCGATGATCTCCGACGCCACCCAGAACTTCGCCACGTCCTGGTGGTTCCTGTTCTTCCCCGGCGTGACCCTCGTCCTGCTCGTCCTCGCCTTCAACCTCATCGGCGACGGCCTCCAGGACGCCCTGAACCCCAAGACCTCGAAGTGATCTCCCAAGCGAAAGGATCTCCTATGTCCCGGCCCCTCACTAGGGTCGTATGGGCCGCGTTCGCGCTGGCCATGACCCTCGCGCTCGCCGCCTGCGGCTCGAGTTCGTCCTCCTCCCCCTCTTCCAAGGGCAATCCGACGGCCGGCGTCAACGTCGGCGGCCAGAGCGGAGGTGACCCGCTCGCCGGCAAGAAGGGCGGCGACATCAACGTCCTCGCCGAGTCTGACGTGGACTCGCCCGACCCGGGTATCACCTACGAGCAGTTCTCCTTCGCGGTGACGCTCGCCACCCAGCGGCCGCTGTACTCCTTCGGGCCGCCGAAGTACGCCACGATGCTGCCCGACCTCGCGGACGGGCAGCCGAAGGTCTCGGCCGACAAGAAGACCGTGACGGTGAAGATCAAGCCGAACATCAAGTACTCGGCACCGGTCAACCGGGCGGTGAAGTCCGCCGACGTGAAGTACGCGATCGAGAGGGGCTTCGGCAACACGGTGTCCAATGGGTACGTCCCGGCCTACTTCTCGTCGATCGAGGGTGCGCCCGCGGGGTTCAAGACGGGGCCCAAGCCGATCCCCGGGATCCAAACGCCGGACGACCAGACGATCGTCTTCCATTTGACCAAGCCCTACGCCGGGTTCTTCGTCGGAGCACTGACGTTGCCGATCACCGTGCCGGTGCCCAAGGAGTACGCGGCGAAGTACGACAAGGAGACTCCGTCGTCCTATCAGGACCACATGGTCTTCACCGGGCCGTACATGTACCAGAACGACGGCAAGGGCAAGATCACCGGGCACAGCGCGGGCAAGAGCATCGACCTCGTGCGCAATCCCAACTGGGATCCCAAGACCGACTACCGCAAGGCCTACGTGAACTCGTACCACATCGACGAGGGCGTGCAGGACCCGACGTCGGGCTCGCAGAAGATCCTCAAGGGATCGGGCCTGATCGGGGGCAACCTGGTTCCGTCGGCGCCGATCCTCAAGTCGGTCAGTCAGGGCGCGGGCGGCGCGGACAAGACGCAGCTCGCGTTCTCCCCGGCGGCCGGCGTGCGCTACATGTCGATGAACACGACGGTCAAGCCGTTTGACAACGAGAACCTGCGCAAGGCGGTGATCGCGTCGTTCGACCGTGACTCGCTGCGCCTGTCACGTGGCGGCCCGATCCTCGGGCCGGTGGCCACGCACATCATCCAGCCCCAGTTCCCGGGCTTCGAGGAGGGTGGTGGCCTGAAGGGCACCGAGGACTTCCTGACCAAGACGGCGGGGGACAAGGCCGTCGCGATGAAGTACTGGAAGGCGGCGGGCTACCCGAGCGGCAAGTACACCGGCAAGGAGACGCTGCTGTTCGTCGGCGAGAACTCCGGCGTCCCGGCCCAGACCGCGCAGAACGCGGCGCAGCAGCTCCGCACGATGGGCTTCAAGCTCAACGTGAAGCTCGTGCCGCACGACATCATGTACCAGAAGTTCTGCAACGTCCCGAGTGCGAAGGTCGCGTTCTGCCCGAACACCGGGTTCGCGAAGGACTTCCAGGACCCGCAGACCCTGCTCGACCCGACGTTCAACGGGGCGAGCATCGCGCCGGCCGGGAACTCGAACTGGCCGCAGCTCGACGATCCGAAGATCAACGCGGCCATGGACAAGGCCAAGACCGTCGTCGGCATCGACGCCCGTGGCGCGGCGTGGGGCACCGTCGACAAGATGGTCATGGCCAAGGGTGTCGTCGTGCCCTGGGTCTGGGACAACACCCCGCTCCTGCGCTCGAAGAACGTGGTGTCGATCTCGAACCAGTTCACGAACAGCTGGGACTTCTCCTTCACCTACCTGAAGTAGGAGCTCCAGCCAGCTAGAGAACCGGGGCGGCCCCCCCCCCCCCGGGGGCGCCCCCCCCCCCCCCCCCATGGCCCCGCAACAACCCCGGCCCCCGCGCGCGCGGCGCCCGGGGG
>JBBSGJ010000011.1:0-25296 GCA_038254195.1 Solirubrobacterales bacterium | reverse complement strand
CCCGGGGTGGTCGAACGTGCCCCAGCAGGCGATGAGCTTCATGAGGGCAAAGTGGCTGGCATAGCTCCGGGGGTGGGACTCGAACCCACAACCATCGCCTTAACAGGGCGCTGCTCCACCATTGAGCTACCCCGGATCGCGGCTACCAGGGAGACCGGCAGCGACGACGGGAAGGGTACTGACTCCCGCCTCGACCTCGACGTGGCAGTTCGAGCAGAGCAGGACGCACTTCTGCGCCTCCTGCCGCAGGACGTCGAGGGAACGGGTCAGGCCGCGCATGCCCAGCCCGAACCGCTTCTGCGCCGGGTCGAGGTGGTGGAACTCCAAGGCGCCGATACAGCGCTCGTACCCACAGATCAGACACGTTCCGCCGGCCTCAGCGACGAGGATCTCCTTCAAGCGCCGACGGCGGGCGACGACGCGCTCGGAACGGCAGCGCAGACAAGCTGCGCGCCCGCCGTCGCGCACGACAAACGCCGTCTGCCCGTGCCGGTGACACTCACCCTCCGTCCGGCCCAGGGGCCGCCCACGCGTCTTGCGCCGCCGAGCCTCGCGGGTCGTCTCGAGCCCGTAGCGACGGAGCCAGTGGCGAACGGTGCCGATGCTGCGATCGACCTCGTCGGCAATGTCACGCACGGTGCAGTCTCGTGCGACCAGAGCTTCGAGGTGGGCCCGCGGGAGCGCTCCGCGCGCGGCATGCCTGGGAGCGTGGGGGGACGTCAGTCCGTGCTTCTTCAGCCAATACCCGACCGTCGAGGGGTCTAGGCCGACGTCCCGGGCGATCGCTTCGACCGAGCGCCCGGAGTCGAGCTGAGAGGCGAGCCAATCGCGTTTCATGATGCGAACACTAGTTCGTGGGTCGGACGGAAAGCACCCGGGAGAGGCGCCCCCGGCGCGCGCCTATCCGAGCTCCAGCTCCTCGATCCCGCGGCGGACGCGATCGCGGTGGGCCGCGAGGTCGGCGTGGGGACGGCGCTCGGCGCGGGCGGAGGCGATCTCGCGCTCCGTCCGGCCGAGGTCGAGGATGAACTCGGCCTGGCGCAGCAGATCCCGGGTGGCGCGGAGGCCCTCGGCGCGGGCCGTGATCCGCGCGAGCAGAGCGCCGAGCTCGGCGTCCTCCTCGGCGACCCCCGCGAGCGGATCGGAGGGGTGGGCGGCGATGTGGCGCGCGGCGCGGCGGGTCGCCTCGGTGGTGAAGTGCGCGTCGGGGTCCAGCCGGGCCAGGGCCTCGGCGCCCGGCGCGGGCAGGGCCAGCACGAGCGCGAGGAAGTCGCGCTCCGTGCGCTCGCGGCGGTCCAGGGCGGCGGCCACGGGCGCGGGGCGGGTCGCCCGCGAGCCATCGGGAGTGCCCGGCCCGGGGCGGCCTCTCCCACCGCCGCCCAGCGTGGCCACGAGGGTCTCCGGAAGCTGCAGGTGCGCGGCGATCCGCTGGACGAGCTCCTCGCGCACGATGCTCGGCGGCAGCCCGCGAACGAGGGGACGGAGCCCGGTCAACGCACGATCCCGGCCCTCGGCGCTTCCGGTGTCGGCCTCGGCCAGAGCCCGCTCCACGCGGAAGACCACGAACGGCATCGAGCGCCCGAACCGCGCGCGCAGCGCCTCGGCCCCCTCCGAGGCGAGCAGGTCGGCGGGGTCCGAGCCCTCGGGCAGCCCGACCACGCGCAGCTCGAGCCCCCGCCCCTCGGCGAGCCGCGCCGCCTTGAGCATCGCCTCCTGGCCGGCGCGGTCGGCGTCGAGCGCGAGGACCACCGTCTTCGCGGTACGGGCGAGCACCCCGACCTGGTCCTCGGTCAGCGCCGTGCCCATCAGCCCCACCGCCGTCGCGACCCCCGCCTGGTGCAGCGCGAGCACGTCCGTGTAGCCCTCGGCGAGCACGACCTCCCCCGCGGTCGCCGCCGGCCGCCGCGCCCGGTCCAGCGCGAAGAGCTGGCGGCCCTTGGAGAACACCGGGCCCTCCGCGGAGTTCAGGTACTTGGCGCCCTGGTCCTCGCGCATCGCCCGGGCGCCGAACCCGCGCACCCGGCCGCGCTCGTCGGCCAGCGGGAAGATGATCCGCTCGCGGAAGCGGTCGAACACCCGGCCGCCCTTGCCCCGCTGCACGAGCCCGGCGGCGAAGAGCTCCTCCTCGCTCCACCCGGCGCGGCGCGAGGCCACGAGGACCCGGTCCCACGCCTCCGGCGCCCACCCGACCCCGAACGCCCGCAGCGTCTCCTCCGCGAGCCCGCGGCCCAGCAGGTACGCCCGGGCCCGCTCCGCGTCGTCGGACTCCCACAGCGCCCGGGCGTACCAGGCCGCGGCCCGCTCGAGCACCTCGAGCAGGCGCTTCTCGTGGCCGCGGCGCTCGGCCGCCCCGGCGTCCTCCTCCTCGCGCTCGAGCTCGACCCCCGCCCGCTCGGCGAGCGACTCCATCGCCTCGACGAACCCCAGCCCCTCGGTCTCCATCAGGAACGAGAACGCGTCCCCCTTGGCATGGCAGCCGAAGCAGTAGTACACCCCCACCTGCGGGCGCACGTGGAAGGAGGCGGTCCGCTCGTCGTGGAACGGGCAGCGCCCGAAGTAGGAGTCCACGCCCTTGCGCGAGAGCTCGGTCCGCGTCTCCACGAGCGCGAGCAGGTCGGTGGCGTCGCGCACCCGCTCCTTCGAGCCCTCCGCGTAGCGCGTCACGGCGAGAAGGCGCGGGGCACGCAGAGGTCCTCGAATGCGCGGATCGCGAAGCGGTCGGTCATCCCCGCGAGGTAGTCCGCCACGCGCTCGGGCAGTTCCGCTTCAACGGGCGACACGGGCACGAGCTCCGGCCGCGCGCAGAAGAACTCGAAGAGCGACGTGACCACGCGCTGGATCTTCGCGTGCTCGCGCCGCGCGGCGTCGCCGAGGTAGACATGCTCGAACATGAAGGCCCGCAGCTCGGCCATCGCCGCGCCGGCCTCCTCGCCCTGCGCGATGCCCCCCGCGGCGGCGGAGGTCTCCACGAGGTCGTGCACGAGAGCGTCGATCCGCGCCGAGCCGGTCGGCCCGAGGGTGCCGATCGCCTCGGTGGGCAGGTCCGCCGGGTCGAGCACCCCGGCTCGCACCGCGTCGTCGATGTCGTGGTTGATGTAGGCGACGCGGTCGACGAGCCGCACGATCCGCCCCTCGAGCGTCCCCGGCTCCTCCGTCCGGCTCGAGTGGTGCAGGATCCCGTCGCGGACCGCGGCGGTGAGGTTCAGCCCCTCGAGCACGTCGACCACGCGCAGGGACTGCTCGAAGTGGCGGAAGGGGCGGTCGAAGCGCGCCCGCAGGCACGCGTCGAGCACGTCCTCACCGATGTGGCCGAAGGGCGGGTGGCCGAGGTCATGGCCCAGGCCGATCGCCTCGACGAGGTCCTCGTTGAGCCGCAGTCCGCGTGCGACGGTACGCGACACCTGCGTGACCTCCAGCGTGTGGGTGAGCCGCGTGCGGTAATGGTCGCCCTCGGGCGCGACGAACACCTGCGTCTTGTGGGCGAGGCGACGGAACGCCTTCGCGTGCACGATGCGGTCGCGGTCACGCTGGAACGGCGTGCGCAGCCCGCAGTCCTCCTCCGGGCGCTCCCGGCGCGCCGGGTAGGAAGCCGTGGCCAGCGCCGAGAGCTCGGTCGCCTCGCGCTCGCACACCCCTCCGGCGAAGCGCGCGGCCACGGGACCCGTGGGGTGCGGGAAGACCTCGGCGCTCACGTGAGCGGATTCTGTCAGGGGGGCATGACGTCGAGGATCGCTCCGCGCCCGGACGGCGCGGGGGTGACACGGCAGCTTCGTCACGCTTCCGGCACAGAACCGGCACGGATCGCCGCAGCCGGATCAGCGGAATTCCCTTGCGGCTGGCCGCAAGCGAATTCCGGCGTGGTGCTCGGCCGTCTCCCCCACCGCCCGCTCGGCCTGGCCGAGGGCGCGGCGCGATGCGGTGGGCGCGGCGGCCAGCGGCGCCCCGAGGGCGTCCACGAGGAAGGCGTGGGCCTCCGCGCCCAACGGGAAGCCGCTCCCCTCGCAGGCGCCGCACACCACCCCGCCGGCGGCGCCGGAGAACGCGACGAGCCCCTCCTCCTCCCCGCACTCGGCGCACGAGCCGAGCTGCGGGGTCAGCCCGGCGGCGACCAACAGCTTCAGACGGAAGGCGAGCGAGGCGCCGCGGCCGGCACGGGCCGGGTCCTCGTCGAGCACGGCGAGGAAGTTGGCGAGCAGGTGGAAGACCTCGGGGTGCGGGTCGCCGTCTCCGAACAGGCGCGAGACGGCGTCGCACGCGCGGCCGGCGGCGTCGAGCGCCCGCGCATCGCCCCGCAGGCGCTTGAACACCGCGACGGTGTCCACGCTCGTCACCGTGAGGAGGTCCGAGCGGCCCTCGTGGAGGACGAGCCGCACCCGCCCGAAGGGCTCGAGGCGCCCCCCGAAGCGCGAGCGCGAGCGGCGCACGCCCTTGGCGATCGCCCCGAGCTTCCCCCGGTGCGGGGTCAGGACGTGGAGGATCCGGTCGGCCTCCCCGTAGCGCAGGGAGCGCAGGACGATCCCCTCGGTCTTCAGGCTCCCGGCCACGTAGCTATACTTTCTGAAGTATGAAGAACGTCGTCATGTACTCGACGGAGCCGTGCGCCTACTGCCGCAACGCCAAGGCGCTGCTCGCCTCCCGCGGCGTCGAGTACGAGGAGATCAATCTCGCACGCGACCCGGACGGCCGGGCCGAGCTGGCCCGGAAGACCGGCCTCATGACGTTCCCGCAGATCCTCGTCGACGGGGAGAGCATCGGCGGCTTCCGCGAGCTCGTCGCCCTCGACCGCTCGGGCGACCTCGCGGAGCTCAAGGCCGCCTGACCGCACGCGGGCGCGGCTGACAGCGCTCGCACACGTGGGTCCCGCGGCCGCCGACGACCAGCTTGCGCACCGGGCCGCCGCACTCCAGGCACGGGCGCCCGGCCCGGAGATGGATGCGGAACGCGTCCTGGAAGGAGCCCTGGACCCCGTCGGGGTCGCGGAAGTCGTCGATGGAGGCGCCGCGGGCGTCGATCCCCGCCTCGAGCACGGCGACGATGGCGTCGCGGAGCGCGGTCACCTGCGGGCGGGAGAGCCGTTCCGCGGGGCGCAGGGGATGGATCCGCGCGCGGAACAGCGCCTCGTCGGCGTAGATGTTCCCGACCCCCGCGATGTGCGTCTGGTTCAGGACGAAGGCCTTGACGGGCGCGCGTGAGCGCCGGGTCAGGGCGAGGAGGTGCGCGACCGTGAAGCCGGCGTCGAGAGGCTCGAGGCCGAGGCGCGGGCCGAGGTAGGCGGCCTCGTCGGCGACGAGGTGGCCCGTCCCGAAGCGGCGCGGATCGACCACCACGATCCGTGTCCCGTCGTCGAGGGGGAGGCGGACCCGCGTGTGGGCCGGCTCGGGCTCCGGGCCCACGAGCACCGTGCCGGTCATGCGCAGGTGCTGCACGAGAGTCCGCGTGTCGTCCAGCCGCCAGAGCAGGTACTTGCCGCGCCGGGCGAGCTCCTCGACCCGCCGGCCGGAGAGCGCCCGAGCCATCCGATCGGGCGCCTCGGGCGCCGTCCAGCGTGGGTCGAGCACCTCGACCGCGCCGAAGCGCCGCCCCTCCACCCGCGGCGCGAGGTGGCGGCGGATCGTCTCGACCTCGGGCAGCTCGGGCATCAGAGGAGGGGGCTGCGTCGGCTCACCGCTGCGGCGCGGAGAGGCGCAGGGAGGCCACGACGGGGCGGAAGACGGCCCGGTCGAGCTCGGCGAACTGCCGCGGCGGCGCGAGCGCGTCGATCACGATCTCCGCTCCGGAGGCATAGACGTGGGTCGAGCGCACGCGCCGGCGCAGGCTGCCCACGCGCTCGGAGGCCAGGAGCTCCACCCCCGGCGCCCCGTCGATCCGCACGACGCGCGCGGAGGAGACGACGAGGGACGGGTCGCGCCGGCGCGCCCCGGCCACGAGGGCGTCACGCGCCCGCGCCAGGGCGGTGGGACCGGACGGCAGCGGCTCGGAGCGCTCGTAGCGCCAGACGGCGACGTTCGCGCCTCCCGAGCCCAGCGACGTCAGGCCCGGGAGGGGGATGCTCCACTGCTGCCAGCCGCGCGGGATCCGCAGCGAGAGGCCGGAGCTCGCGAGGTCCAGGGCGATGAACCCCTCGCCCACGCGGGCATGGGTGAGATCGGGGGGTCGGGTCCGATCGCGCCCGCAGCCCGCGAGGACGAGGACGGTCAGGAGGAGCGGCGCGAGCGGGCGACTGGCCACGACGGGCCAGTCTGCCACCGGCTCACGATCGCTCCCTGCGAACGAGCGCGCGCGGATGTGCGTCGAAGTACACGTCCTTGAGGCGCTGGGCCGAGAGGTGCGTGTAGATCTGGGTCGTCGCGATGTCGGCGTGGCCGAGCATCTCCTGCACCACGCGCAGGTCGCAGCCGCCCGCGAGCATGTGGGTGGCGAACGTGTGGCGCAGCGTGTGCGGGCTCATCCGCGCGGCCAGCCCGGCGGTGCGCGCGTGGCGCTGGACGATCTTGTAGAGGCCCTGGCGGGTGAGCGGGCGCCCGCGGAGGTTGACGAACAGCCGGGGCTCGTCCTCGAGGCCGACGAGCGGCGGACGGCCCCGGGCGAGCCACACCCGTAGCGCGGCGACGGCCTGCGAGCCCACCGGGACGAGGCGCTCCTTGTCGCCCTTCCCGCGGGCGCGGAGGACACCCTCGTCGAGGTCGACGTCCTCCACCCGGAGACCGGTCGCCTCCGACGCGCGCAGGCCGCAGGCGTACATCAGCTCGAGCAGGGCACGATCGCGCAGGGCGCCCGGATCCGTGCCGCGGGGAACGGCGAGCAGATGGGCGACCTCCTCGCGGGACAGGACCTGGGGCAGTCGCTGGGGCTTGCGCGGGGCGCGCAGCTCGCTCGTCGGGTCGTGGGTGATGAGCTCCTCGCGGCGCAGGTGGCGGTAGAAGGAGCGCAGGCACGCGACCTTGCGCTGCACGGTGGTGGCCGCCGCCGGACGGCCGTCGCGGCCCGCGGCCAGTTGATCGACCCAGGCGGCGAGGTCGGAGTGGGTGACCGCGAGCGGGTCGAGCTCCCGGGCACCGAGAAAGGCGCCGAGCTGGAGGAGATCGGACCGGTAGGCCTCGAGGGTGTTGCGCGAGAGCCCGCGCTCGAACTCCAGGTAGGCGAGGAAGTCGAGCACGAGCGCCGTGAACGGGCGCGGAGGGGCGGAGACGGCCATGCGGAGGACCCTTTCGCCCTCCGCCCTGCCCCTCCTTCCCTCAGGGCAAGCGGATGCGCAGAAGGAGCAGCGCGATGAGCGACTTGGAGTCGTGGCACTGCGCGATGGCGGCGTCGAGGTCGTCCAGCGGCCAGCGGATGATCTCGATGCGCTCCTCCTCCTCGGCATCGGCCTGCGCCGTGGAGAGCCCGGTCGCCTCGTAGAGGTCCACGCGCTCGTCCGTGAACCCCGGCGAGGTGAAGAACCACGGCAGCTCGGTCCACTCCCCCGCGGCGAGGCCGACCTCCTCGGCGAGCTCGCGCTTGGCGGTCGCGAGTGGATCCTCGCCCTCGACGTCGTACTTGCCCGCCGGCACCTCGAGCGTACGCTCCCCGACGGCCTCCCGCGGCTGGCGGACGAGCCAGACGTGGGTCTCGTCGTGGGCGAGGATGCCGACCGCGCCGGGGTGGGCGACGACCTCGCGGGTCACCTCCTCCCCATCGGCGTGGCGGTGGGTCTCGATCCGGACGGTGCCCAGCTTGCCCTCGTACTTCGTCTCCTCGCTCGTCTTCTCCCAGTCGCGGCTCACGCGGCGCACGTTACCCGGACCCAGTAGCCGTAGCGCGTGACCGGCGGGAGGAGGCGGGCGAGGGCCCCGTCGAGGCGCCGAGCGGCCCGCGTGAAGCGCGGCGAGCGCCACTGGACCACGTGGCGGTCGGCCATCTGCGCGAGCCAGAAGACGGGGAAGTCGACGTCGACGGTCGCGAAGATCCGGTCCAGGACGGCGAGCTCGCGCCCGCCGAGAGGCCGCTCGTCCTCGGTACCGCACCGCGCGACCCCCAGACGGCCGGGCAGCAGCCGGCGGGCGAGGGCGAGGACGGGGTTGAGCCCCGAGGTCTCCACGAACACGGCGCGACCGCGGGGGGCGAGGAGCCGGACGATCTCCTGCGCGGCGGGGCGGAGGGGGAGGTGGTGCAGGACCCACTTGCCCACGACGAGGTCGAACGCGCCGGCGGGCAGGCCCGTCGCCTCGGCGGGCGCGACGAGGAAGTGCCCGTGCGCGTCCGGGGCCCAGCGGGCGGCGCGGGCCTCGGCGAGCGCGACGGAGGCGGGCGAGAGGTCCAGCGCGGTGAGCTGGGCGCCACGGGCCAGGAGCGCGAGGGAGAGCGAGCCGTCCCCGCAGCCGAGCTCGAGGACACGGCGGCCGTGCAGGGGTCCGGCGGAGGCGAGCACCGCCGCCTCCCACTCGTCGGGCGGACGCGGGGGCATCGCCGCGGGGTCGAGGGCCCGGGCGTGGGCGTCGTAGTGGGTGCGCTCGCGCGCCGCGCGAACCGCGTGCGGAGCGGCCTCACTCATCCTCATCCGCCAGCGCGGCGAGCACGCTTCCCCCGGCGAGGGCGGCGGCGAAGAAGTCGGGGTCCTCCTCCAGGGTGCGGCCCATCGTGCGCACGGGCAGTCCGGCGGCGCGGTAGCCGTCGAGGTCGGCGGCCCCCGGGCGCCAGTCGTGGGGGTCACGCCCGGGCTCCCGGCCCGGGGGGAGGGCGACGGTGACGGGCTTCAGCAGCAGGTCGAGCACGGTCCGGGTGTGGTGCGAGAGCCCGCGGTGGCGGGCGCGGGGGTCGGTTGACGACATCCGGGGGACGACGAGCGTGCGGCTTCCCAGCGCCAGGGCGGCGTGCGCGGAGGCGAGCGCCTCCATCCCGCCGTGGCCGAGCGCCGAGTCCGACCCCACGATCCCGGGGCCGGGGCCGCAGACCGCGGCGTCCCAGCCGTGCCGGGCCAGCCCCGCGTGCAGGGCGCCCGGCGTGCTCATCGCCTCCTCCTCTCCCCCGTACGCGCTCCCGGCGGAGATCCAGCCCGCGAGCAGGCCGCGGGCGCGCCGCGCGCGCGCGTCGCGGCCGAGCCGCCCGGGGAGTGCGCCTCCCGCGGTCTGCACGTAGCCGAGGCGCAGGGGTCGGCCGGTCCGATTCCCGCGGGCGAAGGCCCAGGCGACGGGGGCGAGCTGCCCGTGGAGGGCGAGGACGGCGACCGGCTTGCCGACCGGGACACCCAGGACTGATCCGGCGGGCCCCTCCGGGGGCGCACCGCGCTCGGCCTCGACCGGGGTCACCGCGTGCTGGAGGCTCGTGTAGTTGAGCTTCATCACGTGCGCGCCGGGCTCCCCCTCGCCGCGCAGTCCGCGGGACAGGTTCGCGTGCAGGACGTCGAAGCCGCCCGAGCCCAGCCCGAGGTCGAGCGCGGCGACGTTGACGAGGACCTCGTCACCCGTACGCGTCTCGCCCAGCAGGCCCGTGTCCGCATGCGCCGGGCGCCGCGCCCCCGCGACATCGACCTCGAGCACCTGCCAGCCGCCCTCGGGCGGCGCGGCGGCGAGCACCCTGCCGCGGCGCAGCGGGAGCACTAGGTCCTCGCGCACTCCGCCACGAGGGCGAGCGTCACGTCGAGGGCGCCCGCGAGCGCGGCGACGCTCACGCGCTCGTCGGGCTGGTGGTTGCGCTCGGTCCCGTTGGCGAGATTGACGCACGGCAGGCCCGCCGAGCGCAGGGCGTTCGCGTCCGACCCCCCTCCGGTGACGATGTGGCTCGGCGCGTGGCCGCGGGCGCGCAGCGCGGCCTCCGCCGCACGGACCTCGGGAGCGTCGGGCGCCGTCCGGTAGCCCCGGAACAGGCACTCCACCGCGACGTCGAGGTCGACCTCCTCGGCGTTCGCCCCGTCCTGGAGGTGGTCGACGATGCCCGCGACGGTCTCCTCCACCCGCGCTTCGTCCAGAGACCTCGCCTCGAGGGTCACGTGGCAGTGCTCGGGCACGACGTTCGCGCCCGAGCCGCCCGTGATCATCCCCGCGTTCGCAGTGGTCTCCGCGTCGAGGCGCCCGAGGCGCATCTCCGCCAGCGCGCGGGCGGCGGCGAGGACCGCCGAGCGCCCGTCCTCGGGGCGGATTCCCGCGTGCGCGGCGCGGCCGAGGAACTCCGCCTCCACGCGGTGGTAGGTGGGTGAGGCGAGGACGACCTCGCCGAGCGGCGTGGCGTGGTCGAAGACGTAGCCGCGGTCGGCGCGCAGGCGGCGGACGTCGAACGCCTTGGCCCCGCGCAGCGCCTCCTCCTCCCCCACGGTGAACAGCAGCTCGATTCCCACGGGTGGGGGCTCGGCGACCGCACGGCGGGCGACGAGGAGCACGTGCGCGACCGCCGCCTTGTTGTCGGCGCCGAGGATCGCGTCCGGCTCGCCGTTGACCCACGTGTCCTCGTGTAGGACGGGGCGGATCGGGCCCGTGTGTCCGACGGTGTCGAGGTGCGTGCAGAGCAGGACGGTCCGCGCGCCGGGATCGGCCCCGGCGATCGGCACCAGGAGGTTCCCCGCCTCGTCGGCCTCCACCTCGAGTCCGAGGCCCTCGAGCTCCTCCCGGACCCGCGCGGAGACCGCCGCCTCGGACCCCGAGGGGCTCGGGATCGCGCACAGCTCCGCGAACAGGGCGCCGAGCCGGGCGCGCTCGCCGGCGTCGGCCGGCCTCACGGGCTCGCGGCGGAGAGGGCTCCCGGGTCGTGCGCCGCCCGGGCGCGCTCGAGCGCGGCGCCGACGAACCCCCGGAACAGCGGCGCGGGGCGCTCGGGACGCGACTTGAACTCGGGGTGGTACTGCGAGGCGACGAAGAACGGGTGCTCGGACAGCTCGATGACCTCGACGAGGCGCTCGTCGGGCGAGGTTCCGGAGACCACGAGCCCGGCCGCCTCCAGGCGCCGCCGCAGCACGTTGTTGACCTCGTAGCGGTGGCGGTGGCGCTCGTAGACCACCGGCTCGTCGTAGAGCTCCCGCACCCTGGTGCCGGCGTGGAGCTTGATCGGGTCGGCCCCCAGGCGCATCGTCCCGCCCATGTCGGCGACCTCCTTCTGCTCGGGCAGGAGGTCGATGACCGGGAAGGGCGTCTCGGGGTCGAACTCCGTAGAGTTCGCGCCGTCCATCCCCGCGAGGTGGCGCGCGAACTCCGCCACCGCGAGCTGCATCCCGAGGCAGATCCCCAGGTAGGGAATGCGCTCCTCCCGGGCGAGCCGCGCCGCGGCGATCTTGCCCTCGATCCCGCGCCCCCCGAACCCACCGGGGATGAGGATGCCGTCCGCGGCGGCGACGCGCTCCCGTGTGGCCGGCTCGCCGAGCGCCTCGGAGTCGATCCAATCGATCTCGACCTTGGTGCCGTGCGCGAACCCCGCATGGCGCAGCGCCTCCACCACCGACAGGTAGGCGTCCTCGAGCGAGACGTACTTGCCCACGAGCGCGATGCGCACGGAGTCCTCGGTGCTCGCGGCACGGCGGACCAGGGCCTCCCACCCGGAGAGGTCGGGCTCGCCGGCGGTGAGGCCGAAGTGCTCGAGGACGAGGTCGTCCACGCCCTCCCGGCGGAAGTTCAGGGGAACGGCGTAGATGTTGTCGGCGTCGCGCGCGGAGACCACGTTCTCCACCGGCAGCGAGGCGAACATCGCGATCTTGCGGCGGATGTCCGGCCCGAGGGCGAACTCCGAGCGGCAGACCACGACGTCGGGCTGGATCCCGATGCGCCGCAGCTCGTTGACGGAGTGCTGGGTGGGCTTCGTCTTCAGCTCGCCCGCGTGGGTGATGTAGGGCACGAGCGTGAGGTGCACGTACATGCACGAGCGCCGCGGCACGTCGACCGGGAACTGGCGGATGGCCTCGAGGAAGGGCAGGGACTCGATGTCGCCGACGGTGCCCCCGATCTCGGTGATGACGACGTCGACGTCCTGCGCCTCGGCGATGAGCCGGATGCGCTGCTTGATCTCGTCGACGATGTGCGGCACGACCTGGACGGTCGCGCCGAGGTAGTCCCCGCGGCGCTCGCGGCGGATGACCGAGTTGTAGATCGCGCCCGTGGTGACGTTCGAGCCGCGGTGGGTGTTGAAGTCCGTGAAGCGCTCGTAGTGGCCGAGGTCGAGGTCGGTCTCCGCGCCGTCCTCGGTGACGAAGACCTCGCCGTGCTGGTAGGGGGACATCGTCCCCGGGTCCACGTTGATGTAGGGATCGAACTTCTGGAGGGCGACCCGGAGTCCACGGGCCACGAGCAGGCGCCCGATCGAGGCCGCGGCGATCCCCTTGCCCAGCGAGGACACCACGCCCCCGGTGACGAAGATGAAGCGGGTGGACGAGGGCTCGGAGCTCATGCGGATGGCCTTCCGATCGAGTCTAGGTGGCGGATGACGGGGGTCTTCTCGATCCACTCCGAGAGCGAGCGCAGCTCTCCGTAGACCGTGACGAGGACGAGGAGCGCGAGCGCGACGGCCAGCCCGGCGGTGCCCAGGGTGAGCACGAGCCAGAGCCCGGCGAGGGCACCGAGGAGGTTCGCGCCCGTGTCGCCGAGGAGCACGCGTTCACGCACGTCGAGGGCGCCGAGCACGAGCGCCGGGCCGAGGAAGAGGCCGAGCGCCCAGGGCGCGTCGAGGTCGCGCGTGCCGACGAGCAGGCCCGCGCCGAGCAGGACGAGCGCCTTGGCGGCGCGACCGGGGCGGAGATCGAGGAGGTTCAGGAGGTTCGTGGCCAGGGCGAGCACGAGCACGCCGAGCAGCCAGCGCGCGTCGGAGAGCCCACGACCCGAGAGCGCGAGCCCGGCCAGGGCGACCGCGCCGACGGCCTTGAGGACGCCGGTGGAGAGCTCGCCTCCCAGCAGCGCGCCGCCGTGCCCCCGCCAGCCGCGGGCCGGGCCGGCGAGGAGGTCGTCGACCAGCCCGAGCAGGGCGACGCCGAGCACGTAGAGCGCGATCCGACCGAGCTCGGGCTCGAGGATGTCGGCGTTGCCCAGCTCGGCGAGCGCGGTCAGGGGGACGAGCGCGAGCAGCGCCGCAGCGACGATAACCACGCCTCCCGGACAGGGCAGCGAGCGGCCGCGGAAGTTCTCCCGCGCAGGGAGCGCGCGCAGCCCGGACGGCGCCACGAGCACGGCCGCCGCGGCCGAGAGCAGGAGGGGCAGGGCGTGCACCCACGAGAAGCTAGTTTCGCCGCCGGACGGCCCGTCAACGCCC
Organism: Solirubrobacterales bacterium; assembly: GCA_038254195.1. GTDB lineage: Bacteria > Actinomycetota > Thermoleophilia > Solirubrobacterales > Solirubrobacteraceae > JBBQAA01. Next base: position 12,099 of record JBBSGJ010000011.1, on the reverse strand, counting down.
GGGCGGGACCACCGAGGGCAGCAGCGCGTCCGCTGTCGGCTTCACCCCGAAGGACCCCTTCTCCCCCGCCAGCGCGAGCACGAGCGCGGCGCGGCCCTCGAGGAGGTCGAGGTCGTCCACGGAGGCGAGGTTGCGCTGCTGGAACCAGCGGATGCCCGTCTCCTCCTGCGCCCTGGTCTGTACGCCCACGACGGGCACGCCCGCGTCGACGAGCCCGCGCACGAGACCGTCCTCGAACGCCGTCGTGTCCGTCGCATCCTCACCGGTGAGCTCCGGGGTCGAGCGCACGAGGACGACTCCTTCCACCCCGGTGAGCGCGCCGCTCGAGGTGCCGCGGCGCAGCAGCCGCGCACGCACGCGCCTGAGCAGGGCGCTGCCCTGGACGAAGCTGACGCCGACCCGGCGCGCGAGGCGCCCGACCCGCTCGGGCCGGCCCGCGAGCTCGGGGGGGCGGGCGGGGTTGGCGACCTTGGCCAGGGCGGCGAGCGCCGGCGGCTCGCCCACCACGGAGACCGACGCCAGGCGCCCCCCCGAGTCCTCCAGCGCGCGCTGGACGAGGCGGACCGTCGCATCGTCGACGTTCCCCAACCCGATCAACCCGATGCGGGCGGCGGGCAGGCGGCCCCCGACCATGAGCGGGAAGAAGTCCCTGGCCTCGATGGCGCGGCGCTCGGCGAGCCCGCGACGGGCGTCGGCGGCCTGGCCCCGCGCTTCGACGACGTTGCGCCGCAGTGACGCCCGCAGGTCGCGCTCGGCGGAGGAGACGAGGCCCGAGTCGCCGATGGCCACGCCGAGCAACAGCCCGACGGCGAGCGCCACGAGCACGGCCACGAGCGAGACGGCGTGGTAGCGGAAGTCGAACACGGCGTGGCCGTCCGGGCTACTCGAGCCCGAGCAGCACCTGGAGCTTGAGCCAGAGCAGGTCGGCGACGTCCTTCAGGCCCGGGGTCGCCGCCACGGTGATCCCGAGGACGATGAGCCCGGCGACGGCGATGAGCGCGACCGGGGCGACCCCCGGGCGTGGGCGGTACAGCCGCGAGACGCCCTTGGCGTCGACGAGGATCTCGCCGATCCGCAGCCGGGTCAGGAACGTGGAGGACATTCCACGCCGGTCCTTGTCGAGGAACTCCACCAGGTTGAACTGCGCGCCCACGGAGACGAGGAGCTGGGCGCCCTTCTCGGCGGCGAGGAGCATGGCCACGTCCTGCGAGGTCCCGGGCGCGGGGACGACGGCGTAGGGCAGCCCGAGGCGATCCAGCCGGTCGCGGCCGGGGGCATGCCCGTCCGGGTAGGCGTGGACGACGAGCTCGCCCGCGGCGCGCAGGGCGTCCTCCGTGGCGGAGTCCATGTCACCCACCACGATGTCGGGCTTGAGGCCCGCCTCGCACAGCGCGTTGGCTCCGCCGTCGACGCCCATGAGGACCGGGCGCACGTCGCGGATGTACGGGCGCAGCGCACGGAGGTCGTCGCGATGGTCGACGCCGCGGACGACCACGAGGACCGGGCGATCGCGGAACTCCGTGCGGAAGCGGGGCAGCTCGATCCGGCCCGTGAGGAGGTCCTCCTCCTCGAGGATGTGCTCGACGGTGTTGCGCGCGAAGGCGCGCAGCGCGTCGCCGACCTCGCGGCGGCGCTCGTCGGTGAGGCGCTGGACCCGCTCGAGGTCCTGCACCTCGCCGTGGGCCACGAGCTCGCCCCGGCGCCAGACCTCGCCGCCGCGGACGCGGAGGGGATCCCCGTCGCGCAGGGCGGCGAACAGGTCCGAGTGGGGGAGGTCGACGAGGTGGACCCCCGCCTGGGTGAGCACCAGCGGACCGGTGTTGGGGTAGCGCTCGGAGGCCGAGGGGGCGCAGTTGAGGACCACGCGCACGCCGGCGACGACGAGCTCCTCCCCGGACACGCGGTCGATGCCCTGGTGGTCGATGACCGCGACGTCCCCCGGGCGCAGGCGCTTGACGAGATGCTTCGTCCGCTTGCCGAGGCGCGCCACGCCGGCGACCTCGCGAACCTCCGACACGGCGGACATGACCCGAGGCTACGGAGAACGCTCGGGGGCGCGCCTCCGGCGGCCATTTGGCCACCTCCGGCACCCCTAGAGCCCGCGGAGGTGCCCGGCCACGACCTCGGGGCGCTCCTCGGGCAGCCAGTGGCCGCCGTCGGTGTCCTCAATGCGCAGTGCCGCCTGGCGCTCGGCGCCCGCGACGAGACGGCGGGTGACCACATCGTCCCCGCGGCCCAGGAGCAGCGTGGAGGGGACGCGCAGCTCCTGCGCGTCCCACTCGCCGCGCGCGATCGCCGCGCGCTCGGAGAGGAGGAAGGTCCGGTAGAGGGCCGAGGACGCGGCCGCATGGCCGGGCTCGCGGAAGGGCGCGACGAAGGCCTCGCGCTCCTCGGCCGACCAGATCCGGTCGCCGCCCTGCGTCCTGAAGATCGTGTCCAGGAAGGGGGTGTGACGCTGGACGGCGGCCCCGAGCCCCGGGGCCGCGACCAGGACCTGGTAGAGGAAGCGCCAGCGGTCGCGCAGCGGGGCGTCGAGGCGGGACCAGGGGCTCGTGATCGACAGGGCGAGGTAGCCCCGGACGCGCTCGGGCGCCCTCAGGCACACGAGAAACCCGACGAAGCCGCCCCAGTCGTGGCCCGCGAGGACGACGTCATCGAGCCCGAGGGCCTCGAGCAGGGCGACGACGTCGCCGGCGAGCGTCTCCTTCGCGTAGTCGCCCGGGGGCGCATCAGACCAGCCGAAGCCGCGCAGGTCCGGCGCGACGACCTGGAAGTCTCCCGCCAGCAGGGGGATGACGCGCCGCCACGCGTACCAGTGCTGGGGCCAGCCGTGCAGGAGCACGACGGCGGGCGCGTCACGCGCGCCGGCCCGGGCGACGTGGAGCCTCACCTCGCCCGCCTGGACCCACTCGTGCTCGACGCCGGGCAGCCCGGGGAGGGTGACCATGGGGGCGGACCCTAACCGCGGGCGCGCCCAGGCGGGACGGAGCGCGCGCTCGCGCCCGCACTCACGCCGCCAGCAGCGCCCGCGCGTGCTCGCGGGCCGAGGAGTCCTCCTCGTCGGCGCCGAGCATCCGGGCGAGCTCGCCGAGGACCTCCTCGGCGTCGAGGTCCTCGACGCGGGTGAGCGCGGGGCCCGGCCCGAGAACCTCCTTGGTGATCCGGAAGTGCCGGGCGGCGACCGAGGCGATCTGGGGCAGGTGGGTGATGCACAGCACCTGGCGGCCCGCCGCCAGCGCCCGGAGCTGGGCCCCCACCGCCCGCGCGGTGACGCCGCCGATGCCCGCGTCGACCTCGTCGAAGACGAGCAGCCGGCTGTCCTCACCGCCCCCGGCCTCTTTTCCACCCCGGGTGTGGGCGACGGTCATGAGCGCGAGCATGACCCGGGAGGTCTCGCCGCCCGAGGCGATCTCGCGCAGGGGCCGGGCCGGCACGCCCGGGTTCGGCGCGATGAGGAACTCGACCTGGTCGCCCCCGGTGGACCCGGGCTCGCGCTCCGCGACCGCGACCGCGAACGCCGCGCCCTCCATCGCGAGCTCGCCGAGCCGCTCACGCACCGCCGATCCGAGCGGCCCCGCCGCCGCGCACCGGGCCTCGCGCAGCTCTCCCCGCAGCACCTCGGCCCGCGCCTCGGCCCCGGCCAGTGCGCCCTGCGCATCCTCGCGGGCGACCTCCGCCCCCGCGAGCTCCGCGCGCCGCGCCCGGCACGCCTCGGCGTGCGCCAGGACCGCGGCGACCGAGCCCCCGTGCTTGCGCTCCAGCCGCGCCAGGATCCCCAGCCGCTCCTCGACCTCCTCCAGCCGGCCCGCCGGGCTCTCGAGCTCCGCCTCGTAGGCGCGCAGCTCCCAGGCCAGGTCGGCGGCCTCCAGCGCGAGCGAGCGCCAGCGCTCGGCCAGCGCGTCGAGCGCCGCGTCGACGCCGGCCAGGGCGTCGATGGCCCGGCCCGCCTCGGCCAGCGCCTGGGCCACGCCCGGGCCCCCGGCGTCGGGCGAGACCGCCTCGGCGGCCCCGAGCGCCGCCGCGCGCAGGCCCTCCTCCTCGCGCAACCGCCCCCGCTCGACGGCCAGCGCCTCGGACTCGTCCGGCGCCGGCGCGGCCTCCTCGATCTCGGCGAGCTCGTAGGAGAGGAGGTCAAGCTCGCGCTCGCGCGCCCCGGCCAGCGCGCGGAGCTCCTCGACCCGCGCCCGCGCCTCCCGTGCCGCCGCCCACGCGGTGGCGTGCGCGGCGCGCCGGGCCGCCTGCATCGGGCCGCAGAACGCGTCGAGCACCTCGAGCTGCGCCGAGGAGAGCGCGAGGCGCCGGTGCTCGTGCTGGCCGTAGAAGGCGAGCAGGCGGTCGCCGGCCTCGCGCAGGTCGGCGAGGGTCGCCGCCCGGCCTCCGAGGTAGGCCCGTGTGCGCCCGTCGGCGCCCACCCGCCGGGCGAGGACGAGCTCCTCGGCGTCCGCGGGCAGCCTCTCCCCCAGCGCCGCGCGCAGGTCGTCGTCGAGCTCCCACACCCCCTCCACCCACGCCTCGGCGGCCCCGGGCCGCACCACCCCAGGGCGGGGCCGCCCGCCCAGCAGCAGGTCGAGTGCGTGGGCGAGCATCGTCTTCCCCGCTCCCGTCTCCCCCGTGAGCACGTTGAGCCCCGGCGCCAGGCGCAGCTCGGCCCGCTCGATCAGCAGGAGGTTCTCGATGCGGAGCTCGGCGAGCACTCCCAGACGGGATACCAGCCCGCCCCGACGGACCCGCCGGAGGACCGGCTCGGAGTCACAGACCTGAGGCGAGCCTGCCGAACTTCTGGCGCAGACGGTGGTAGAAGGTCGCGCCCGGGGTCTGGGCGAGCGACCCGCGGGCGTGCGCGAAGCGGGCCTCCAGCGCCGCGCCGGGCGGCAGCTCGCCGGCCGGGCGTCCGTCCACGGTGATGTCCGCGGGCTCGTCCGAGGAGAGGTTGATCACCGTGAGGACGTCGTCCGGCGCGACGACCAGCGAGCGGGCCGTGAGCGAGTGCGGGGCGATGAACGAAACCACGAAGCCCTCCACCCCCCACGCCATGACCGGCCCGCCGTTGGCGAGGTTGTAGCCCGTCGAGCCCGCCGGCGTGGCCACCACGAGGCCGTCGCAGCGCACCCGTCCCACCTCGTCGTCGCCCACCCGGTAGGCGAGCTGGGCGACCCGGAGGCCCGGCTTGCGGTGGATGGAGACATCGTTCATCGCGGTCCGGACCTGGCCCGTGGCGTCGGCGGTGCCGACGACCTTCCGGGCGACCTCGATCCCCGGCAGCCCGAGCACCTCGAACTCCCCCGCGAGCGCGCGGCGCACACCCGCCTCGACCTCGTCGCGATCCGCGGCGGCCAGGAACCCCACTTCCCCGAAGTTCACCCCGAAGACCGGTACCCCGGTCCCCGCATAGGCGCGCAGGCCGCTGAGGATCGACCCGTCGCCCCCGAGGACGAGGCAGAGATCCACGTCGTCCTCCACCGCCGCGTCGGTGGCCAGGCAGGGCGCCGCCACCAGGCCGTGCTTGCGGGTCTCCTGCGGATCGAAGCGCAGCTCCACCCCGGCGGCCTCGGCCTCCGCGCACAGGAACCCGAGCGCCTCGGCGGTCTCCGCGGCGCGGCGGTGGGTGAACACGGTCACCCGCCGGGCCGCCCTCCTCACGGCTCCACCTCCCGGGCGGCCGCCTCGACGTCTTCCTGCGCCCCGGGACGGCCGCCCTCGGCGAGCCAGACGAAGGACTCGCGGTTGCCCTTGGGGCCGGGAAGCCCGGAGGAGGCGAAGGCGAGCACGGTGAAGCCGAGCGCCCGCGCCGCCTCCCCGACGCCGATGAGCGCGGCGCGGCGGTGCTCGGGCGAGCGCACCACCCCGCCCTTGCCGACGTTGCCCTTGCCGACCTCGAACTGCGGCTTGACGAGGGCGAGGCAGTCGAAGGCGGGGGCGGCGCAGCTCAGCACGGGCTCCAGGACCTTGGCCAAACCGATGAAGGCGAGGTCGATGACCACGAGATCGGGGGGGTAGGGCAGCGCCTCGCGGACGAGGTGCCGAGCATTCGTCCGCTCGAGGACCGTCACGCGCGCGTCCTCGCGCAGGACCCAGGCGAGCTCGCCGTAGGCGACGTCGAGGGCGATCACGTGCGCTGCGCCGCGACGCAGGAGGCAGTCGGTGAAGCCGCCCGTGGAGGCGCCCACGTCGAGCGCGCGGCGGCCGGGAACGTCCAGCCCCAACGCCTCCAGCGCATGCTCGAGCTTCAGCCCGCCCCGCGAGGCGAACGCGCGCCCGGCGCGGACGTCGAGCTCGGCGTCCGGCGCCACGAGCGTCCCCGGCTTCTCCACGCGGCGCCCGTCGCCGGTCAGGCGCACCTCGCCGGCGAGCACGGAGGCCGCGGCGCGCGAGCGCGACGGGAACAGCCCGCGCTCGGCCAGGAGCGCGTCGAGGCGGACCTTCGCGGCGGCCATCGCGGCGGGACGTTAGCCCGGAGGCCCGTAGGGTGACTCGCGTCATGCCGAGCCCCGTCTCCTTCCTGGCCCGCCGCGTCGGCGGCCGCGCCCTGCCCTGGCTCACGGTGCTCGAGGCCGCCCGCACGATCTACCGGCGCGGGCAGCGGGGCTGGAGGGAGCTCTCGGCGTCCGAGCAGGCCGAGATGCGGCGGATACTCCGCGAGGCGCGGCACGCGCCGGGGGCGGTGAGCCCGCGCAACCGATCCGAGCTCCGGCGGATCGTGTTCAAGGCCCTGCGCAAGGCCGCCTCCACTCTGTGATCGACCTCACAGTGGAGTGACCCCGGATCGGGCACTCTCCTGGTGTGCCCCGCTCCGCGGAGCGGGCGTAGGACCTTCACCCCACAGATCACATATAGAGATAACTCTCTCCTCCCGGAAACGGCCCGCCTCGGCGGGTCGTTTCTTTTTCGGGACCGCGGGTTTCTTCGCTAGCGGCCTGCGAGAGCGCTGGAACGGGTGAGCAGCCGCTCGCGACGACGCGCGACGGGGCGGCCAGGACGGTTGTCCGGGACGGCACGGACCCAGAAGCCGCCGCAGCGTGGGCAGCGCGGGATCTCCGGGTTCGTGGGCTCGCACCACTCGTGGCGGCAGACGGGCTCGGTGCAGGACAGGTGGGGCATCTCTCAGGTATCTCGACGGGCGTTGACAGGACCTTGACCCCCAGGTACCACCAAGGGGCGGGGTCGGTAACCCGGTGCAACGGAATCGTCGGCAGGTGGCCGGAGAATCGTGTCGATTCAGCGCTCGGCGAGCGCGGGCTCGCCGACCGCCGCGGCGATCCGCTCGGCGATCCGCTCGCCCGTGAAGCCGACCTCCTCGTGCAGGAGCTTCGGTGAGCCGTGGGTGACGTAGCGGTCGGGCAGGCCCACGCGGAGGATCCGCGGGACCATGCCGGTCTCGTTGAGCGTCTCCCACACCGCCGAGCCGAAGCCGCCCTGCAGGACGCCCTCCTCGACGGTCACGAGCAGGTCGTGCTCGGCGGCGAGCTGCGCGGCCAGGGCGGCGTCCAGCGGCTTGGCCCAGCGTGCGTCGGCGACGGTCACCTCGAGCCCGCGCCCGGCGAGCACGTCGGCGGCCTGGAGCGCCTTCTGGACTCCGGTGCCGTAGCCCAGCAGCGCCACCCGCTTCCCCTCGCGCAGGATCTCGCCCTCGCCGACCGGCAGGAGCTCCGGGCCTCGCGTCGGCAGCGGCACCCCCACACCCTCGCCCCGGGGATAGCGGATCGCCGCCGGCCCGTCGTGGGCGATCACGGTGTGGAGCATGTGCACGAGCATCGCCTCGTCGCGCGGGGCGCCGAGGACGAGGTTGGGCAGGCAGCGCAGGTAGGCGATGTCGAAGACGCCATGGTGGGTCGGGCCGTCGTCGCCGACCAGGCCCGCGCGATCCAGGCAGAACGTCACGTCGAGCTGCTGGAGGCAGATGTCGTGGACGATCTGGTCGTAGGCGCGCTGGAGGAAGGTGGAGTAGATCGCCGCGACGGGCTTGGCCCCGGCGAGCGCGAGCCCGGCGGCGAAGAGGATCGCCTGCTGCTCGGCGATGCCCACGTCGTAGTAGCGCTCGGGCATGGCCTTCTGGAGGATGTTCAGCCCGGTGCCGGAGTTCATCGCCGCGGTGATCCCGAGCACGCGTCCGTCCCGCCGGCACTCCTCCAGCAGCGCCTCCCCGAACACCTGGGTGTACTGGGGAGCGCCGGCGACGGCCGGCTTGGCGAGCTTGACCGCCGAGCCGTTGGCGATCGACTTCGGCTTGGCCGCGTGCCACTTCTCCATCCCCTCGAGGCCGCCCTCCTCGGCGGGGGCGAAGCCCTTGCCCTTCACGGTGGCGACGTGCACGACGACGGGCCGCTCGGCCCTGAGGGCCTCGGAGAGCGCCTCGCGCAGGGCGGGGACGTCGTGTCCGTCGATGACCCCCATGTAGGCCCAGTCGAGCTCCTCCCAGAACAGCCCGGGCGTCATGAACGCCTTGATGGACTCCTTGAAGGCGGGCCCGAGCTTCTCGAAGGCCGCGCCGAGGGGACCTGGCAGCTCGGTGAGCCCGTGCTCGACCCCCTCGCGCGCCTTCCACAGCTTGGGGTTCAGGCGGATGCGGTTGAACGACCGCGACAGGGCGCCCACGTTCGGGGAGATCGACATCCCGTTGTCGTTGAGCACGGCGACGATCGGGGTCCCGAGGCCACCGGCCTGATGGATGGCCTCGAAGGCGACGCCGCCGGTCATGGCGCCGTCGCCGATGACCGCGACGACCTTCCCGTCGGGCGCGTGGCCGTGGCGCATGGCCTCCTTGAGCCCGACCGCGTACCCGATGGACGTCGAGGCGTGGCCGGCGCCCATGATGTCGTGCTCGGACTCGTGGATCGCGCAGAAGGGCGCGAGACCCTCGTACTTGCGGATCGTCGCGAGCTGGTCGCGCCGGCCCGTGAGGACCTTGTGCGGGTAGGCCTGGTGGCCGACGTCCCACAGGACCTTGTCCCGGGGGGACTCCAGAAGCGAGTGCAGGGCGACCGCGAGCTCGCAGGCGCCGAGGTTCGCCCCGAAGTGGCCGCCGATCTCCCCGACCGTGTCGATGATGTGCTCCCGGACCTCCTGCGCGAGCGCCACGAGCTCCGCCTCGGAGAGCCCGCGCAGGTCGGCGGGGGAGTCGATCCGGTGCAGGATGCGGGTCACGAGGGGCGGGAGTGGATGAAGTCGGTGATGAGCTCGAGCTCCGGGGCCCCGGCGGGGGCGGCGCGATGCAGGGTCTCCCGCGCATGGGCGTGGGAGACCTCCGCGCGCCGCTTCGCCTCGTCGAGACCGAACTCCGACACGAACGTCCGCTTGCCGTGGCGCTCGTCCGATCCGCGGGGCTTGCCGAGAGCGTCGTCCGTGCCGGTCACGTCGAGGATGTCGTCAACGATCTGGAACAGGACGCCGAGCTCGGTCGCGAAGGCTCTGAAGCACTCAAGTGTACGGAGGTCGGAGATGCCACTCAGCAGGAGTACGCACTCGACGGATGCGCCGATGAGTCGGCCCGTCTTGAGCTCGTGGAGGCGGCGGAGGTCCACCGCGGGATCGGCGACGTCCAGATACTGGCCGCCGACCATCCCGCCGACCCCGGTGGCAGCCGCGAGCTCGGCGACGGCGGCGAGGACGTGTACGGGGTCCGCGCGCTGGTGGGTCAGGACGTGGCGGAAGGCCTCCGCGTAGAGGCCGTCGCCCGCGAGGATGGCCACGTCCTCCCCGAAGGCGCGGTGACAGGTGGGGCGCCCGCGGCGCAGGTCGTCGTCGTCCATCGCCGGGAGGTCGTCGTGGATGAGCGAGTAGGTGTGGATGAGCTCGAGGGCCGCGGCGAGCGGCATGACCTCCTCGTGGGGAAGGTCGATCGCGCGCGCGGTGGCCAGCGCGAGGACGGGACGGATGCGCTTGCCGCCGGCGAGCAGTGAGTAGCGCATGGCCTCCTCGAGGCCGGCCGTGGCGGGCTCGGGGGTGAACCGCAGACGGGCGAGATAGGCCTCGACCTCCTCGCGGAGGTGCTCGGGGTAGAAGGCCGTCAACGGGCGCCGGCGGCGCGGGCCCGGCGGTCGAGCTCGGCCGCCGCCTCGCCGGCCAGGCGGGCCGTCCGCTCGACGAGGGCGGCCGCCTCGTCGGGGGTCAGGTCGTCGCCGGACAGGCGGACGGCGGCGGCGCGGAGCTCCTCGGTGAGCTCGGTGAGGCGGCCCTCGGGAGCGCTCTCGCTCATCCGACCACCCGCGGGCCGGCTTCCCCGGAGGCGCGAGCGGCGCGCCCGTCAGGCTCCTCGTCGTGGGCCCGCTTGGCCGCGGCGAGGATGCCGTTGACGAAGCCGGGGGCGTCCGCGCCCGAGTAGGACTTGGCGGTCTCCACGGCCTCGTCGATCGCGCCCTCGGGAGAGATCGGCTCGTCGGAGGGAACCAGGCCGGGATGGAGCATCTCGAGCAGCGCGACGCGGAGGATGGCCCGTTCCAGGGGCGCGATCCGGTCAAGGGTCCAGCCCCGGGCGTGACGGGCGATGATCGGGTCGAGCTCGTCCTGGTGGTCGATTACCGCGTGGGCCAGCGCGCGCGTGAAGATGGGCGCGTCGCGACCGAGGGCGTCGGAGAGCGGCCGGCCGGTCAGGTCGTGCTGGTAGAGGGCGAAGACGGCCCCCCGGCGCTGGTCTGAGCGACGCACGCGGTCGAGCCTAGGCCCGTGACACGTACTCGCCCTTCCGCGTGTCCACCCGGACGCGCTCGCCCGTGTCGATGAACAGCGGGACCTGCACGACGGCGCCCGTCTCGAGGGTCGCGGGCTTCGTGCCGCCACCCGAGACGCTGTCCCCGCGCACGCCCGGGTCGGTCTGGGCGACCTCGAGGTCGACGGCGCTCGGGAGCTGCACGTCGGAGGGCTCGTCGTCGATGTAGAGCACGTCCACCTCGTCGGACTCGCACATCCAGCGCAGGGCCTCGGCGAGCGCCTCCTCGGGGACGGTGAGCTGCTCGTAGGAGCCCGAGTCCATGAAGTGGGCGTCCGTTCCGTCCTTGTAGAGGAACTGCATCTTGCGGACCTCGGTGCGCACGGAGCGGAACTTCTCCCCCGCCCGGAAGGTCTTGTCGAGCGACGCCCCGTCGCTCACCCGCCGCAGCTTGGTCCGCACGAACGCCCCGCCCTTGCCGGGCTTGACGTGCTGGAAGTCGACGATCTTGAAGACCGTCCCGTCCACGTCGATGTGGTTGCCGTTCTTGAACTGGTTGGTGGAGATCACTGGGAACGGCATTCTAATTGTGGGGCGGCGACCGTCTAAGCTCGGGACCGGAGCTACAGAGAGGGCCTACGTGCCGGCAGGGCAGTGGTGGAGGCAGGCCGGCCGGCGATGGCGGGGTCCGTTGACGTTCGTCGGGATCCTCGGCACGGCCGTGGGGATCGCCGCGCTCCTGGCCGGCCACCGCGCCGAGTTCACCACCGCGCTGGGCGCGGCGCCCCTCGGCGTCCTCGCCCTCGTGGCGGCGATGCAGACCGTCGCGCTTCTCGCCCGCAGCGAGGCGTGGCACACCAGCGTGCGCGCCGCGGGCGGGACGGTCTCCCGCCGTCGCCTGTTCCGCGCCGCCAGCACCGGCTTCATCGGCTCCCTGCTCAACGGCCAGCTCGGCGCGGCCGTCCGGATCGCCACCCTGCGCCGCTCGGCTCAGAGCGAGTGCCCGCGGGTCCGCACCCTGCTGACCGCCGAGATGCCGATCGTCGCCGTCGAGGCCGTGCTCGCGGTGCTCTGCTCCTTCACCCTCGTCGCGCCGCTCGGGATCCCCTGGTGGGCGCCGCTCGTCGCGCTCGCGGTCCTGCTCGGCGGCGGTGCCGGGCTGCGCCGCTTCATGGTCCGGAAGGGGCGCGAGCTCTGGGCGGGCCTGGCGGTCGTGCGGTGCTCCCGCGGCGGCCCGCGCGTCGTCGCCTTCGTCGTCGTCTCCGTCTCCCTCCAGGTCCTGCGCAACTGGCTGGTCCTGCACGCCCTGGGAATCAACGCCTCGCTGCTCGACGCCACCGCGGTCCTCATCGCGATGGTCACGCTCATGGCGCTGCCCGTGGGCCCCGGCGTCGGGGTGGGGGCCGTCGTGCTCATCCTCGGCTCCCAGGGCGTCGGCGCGGTCGGCGCCGCCGGGG
>JBBSGJ010000010.1:0-25791 GCA_038254195.1 Solirubrobacterales bacterium | reverse complement strand
TCGGGGTCGAGGATGTCGATGGCGACCACCTCGGAGGCCCCACGGCGCTCCATCTCGAACGCCCAGAACCCGTCGAACGTCCCGACGTCGAGGCAACGGAGCCCGGCCAGGGAAGGGGCCAATCCGAGCCGGTCGACGATCGGACGGGTGTCGTTCCACCCGGGCGTCTCGACCCCGGGCGCGAGCTCGAGCGTGTGGTACCACTCGAGCGCGGCGATCTCGTCGGCCAGCGAGCCGCCGGTGGCTGCGCCGTTCACCGCGCAGACCCTACCGGCCGGGCGCGGGCGGAGAGGAACCCCTGCTGTGCCAGCATCCGTACCGGGATGGGGTCGCTGATCCGGAGCCGCTGGGGACGACCGACCGCCGGGAGCTGCTGGTGCTCGGGATCGCCGTGGTCCTCGGCGTCGGCGTGCGCCTCGCCTACGTACGGGATCGCGCATGCGTCGACCTGGAAGACCCCGGGCTACGGAGCGTGGGTGGGAGCGCTCGACGCGCTGCTGGGTCGCTCCCCCGACCGGGTCTTCGCGGTCCAGGCCATCGTGCTCGCGCCGCTGGGCATCGCCGCGACCTGGGCGCTGGGCCGGGTCCTGTTCACGCCGCTGGTGGCGGTGCTCGCGGCGCTGGTCGTCGCCGTGTACCCCAACGCGTGGCAGTTCGACGTCCGGCTCTACTCGGAGGCGCTGGCCATCCCGCTCACGACCGTGACGCTGGCGCTGGTCCTCTCCGCGGCGGTCGTCACGGCACGGCGGGCCGCGGCGGTCGGCGTGCTGCTCGGCCTGCTCGTGCTGCTCAAGCCGGCGGCGATCCTGCTCGTGCCGGCCATCGCGGTCATGGCGCGCCCGCGAGTACGTCGCGGCGCATCCGTGGTCGGTCGCAAGGGCGTTCTTCTACAACGGGATCACCCGCGTCTGGGATCTTCGACCGCCGGGCGACCTGCTCTTCGAGGTCCCGTTCGAGGGTCGGACGCGAGCCGTCACCGCGGTGGGTCTCGCCATGTACTGGCCGCTGCTCGTGCTCGCCCTGCTCGGCCTGGCGCTCGCCTGGCGACAGGGGCGGCGCCGGCTCGTGCTCGCCGTGGCCGCCCTGGCGCTGGCGACGAGCGTGGTCTACACGACGGCCGCGGGTACCCGCTACCGGGCCCCGCTCGAGCCGCTCATCGTCGTCCTCGCGATGGCGGCCGCGGTCAGCGCGCGACGGGAGGCCGGGCGCCGGCGATCACCTCGCGGTAGACCTCGTCCATCTCGTCCGCGTGCGCCCCGATCGGCTTGATGACGGAGTCGCGGTGCGCGCGCAGCCAGGCGTTCAGCCGGGCGATCCGGTCGGGTTCCTCGATCACGCTTCCCATGAGGCGCGCCAGCTCCTCCGCGGAGCACGAGTGGTTCAGCCAGCCCGTCTCACCCTCGCGCGTGTACTCGGGCATGCCGCCGATCGCGTTCGCGATCACGGGGATGCCCTTGGCCAGGAACTCCACCCCGGCGTAGCCGTAGGCCTCCTCCCAGATCGAGGTCATGAGCCCGACGTCGACCGGCTCGAGCAGCTCGTCGAGCTGGTGCGGCCAGTAGGGGCCGCGGATCTCCAGGCCGGCGATGCCCTCCGCCGCGCGCGCGAGCGCCGGCTGGATCGCGCCGAAGACCAGGACCCGGAAACGTCCCGCGCATCCCGTCTCGTCCAGTCGGCGGACCGCGTCGAGCAGCAGGCGACCACCCTTGGCCTCCGACTCGAACGCGGCGAGGCTCGCGAACGTGACCGGCCCGACTCCCCGTGGCCGCCGCGACCGCATCCCCTCGAGGTGGGCGAGCGTGAGCCCGAGCGTCCGGAGCCGCTGCTCCTCGACCCCCAGGATGGCGTAGATCTCGGCGACCCGGTGCGACATCGCGATCAGCCGATCGACGCGGTTCAGGCGCGCGACGTTGACGTCGCGCCGGCGCTGGTAGGCCGCGGCGAGGGCGGGCCCGGCCAGTCTGCGGCGCTCGCCGAGGCGGGGGAGAGCATGGTCTGCGCCGAACTTCCCCCAGCGCCCGACCATCTCCGTGCGCCGTTCGTCGGGCACGCGCCGGAGGAGATCCCAATACCACGCGTCATGGCGTACCGTCGCGTCGAAGAGGAGGCCGGGATCGCGCTGATCGGCGGCGGTGGTCGCCACGCAGTCGGCGCCGATCTCCTCGCGCAGGCAGACGCGCCCGCCGGCGTCGAAGAGCTTGAAGGTCGCGCAGAGGGCGAAGTAGTCCTGGAGCGTCATCACCGCCGGCACGCCGGCGGCACGAACGACCTCGAGGACCGAGGAGGGGAGGCCGGCGAGCTCCTGGACGTGCGCGACGTCGGGGTGGTACCCGCGCAGCACCGTGGCGAGCATCCGCTCGATCCGCGGCTCGCCCAGCTCGAGGGCGGGCTGGCGGCCATGGTCGTAGAGCGGGGAGTTGACGACCTCGAGCATCGCGATGCCGCCCCGTTCCCAGCGCCGCAGGCGGGGGCGCCGGAGCCAGGGGTACTGGCGGCCGGCGAAGAAGTAGGCCACCTCGTGACCGCGGCGGACCTGGGCCGCCATCAGATCCTCGACGTAGGCGACGAGTCCGCCCCTGCGCAAAGGCCGGAAGCCCGAGCCGAGGTGCAGGATCCTCACGCGGCGGGGACCGGAGTGGCCCGCGCGGGGGTCCGGTCGGCGGCGGCGAGCACGGCCTCCTCGACCGCCTGGTTGAACCCCGCCTCGGTGTGCCGGGGCGCGGTGACCAGTCCCCCCTCGCGCAGGCGCCCGCGCAGGTGGGCATCCCCGGCCAGCCGTCGGAGCGCGCCGGCCAGCGCGTCGGCGTCACCGGCCGCGAAGAGCAGGCAGTTCTCGCCGTCGCGCAGGTACTCGCCCGAGCCGCCACGCCCGGTGGCGACCACCGGGCGGCCCTTCGCCATGGCCTCGAGCGGGACGAGGCCCCACGGCTCGTCCCAGTTGACGGGGAAGACGACGGCGTCGGCGGCGGCGTACACCTCTCCCAGCTCGTGGTGCTCACGGTGCCCGGCGAAGCGGACGCGGCCGGCGAGGCCGAGGCGCGCGGCGAGGCCGCGGAGCCGCTCCTCCTCACGGCGGTCCCAGCCTCCGACGACCTCGAGGCGCGCCTCGGCGGGAAGGCGCCCCAGCGCCTCGATCGCGGTGTCCGCGCCCTTGCGGAAGTCGATGCGCCCCACGTAGAGCAGCCGCCAGCGCCATCCGACCTCGGGCGCCGGAGCGTAGAAGGCGGCGTCGACGCCGAGGTGGGCGACCCCGGTGCGCTCGAGCCCGAGCCCGAGCCCGAGCGCGTGGCGGCGCGTGTGCTCTGAGACGAACAGGTAGGTGGCCGCCCGGCCGAGATCGACCGTCGCCGGGATCCCGCAGAGCCGTTCGGCGAGCGGCGCGAGCCGGGCGCGACGGCCGGTGAAGACGGACGTCCAGCCGTCCGCCCAGCGCCCGTAGTCGAGCCACTCGTCGGCGACAAAGGCGACCGCGGGCACCCCCCGTCGCCGGACGCTCTCGAGCAGGGTGAGCGGCAGCCCGCCCATCGACCACCAGCTCACCACGTCGGGGCGCAGGTCGACCAGGTGACGCGCGAGCACCCGGTGGTTGTGGCGGGCCATCGCCACGCGCCCCCGGGGGCCGAGCGGCTGGAACTCGGCGTCGCGCAGGCGCCAGTGCAGCTCGCGGTGGACGTCGGGCGGATCGGCCCCGGCGGCGCCGGTCCGCGTGTCGGTGGTGAGGACCCTCACCTCGTGGCCGCGCTCGCGGAGGTGGTCTACGGCAGCCTGCCAGACCAGCTCGTACCCACCGAAGTAGTGCGGCGGATACATGTTTCCCACGGTCAGGATGCGCACCGACGGCGAGAATAGACTCCGGCGCCGGTGCTCAGACCGGTCAGCGTCAGCGTCGTCGTCGCCTCCCACGCGCGGCCGCTGCGGCTGCGGTGGCTGCTGAACTCCCTCGCCGGGCAGATCTGCTCGGAGCCGTGGGAGGCCGTCGTCGTCCATGACTACGACTCCGGGACCGCCGAGCGCGTGATCGCCCGACACCCGCTCAGCGAGGCGGGGCGGCTCCACGCCATCGCGATCGGCCCGGGCACGGGAAGTCCCGCCCGGCAGCGGAACCTCGGCTGGCGCGCGGCGAGCGGCGGCCTGATCGCGTTCACCGACGACGACTGCCGGCCCGAGGCCGACTGGCTGGCCCGGCTCGTGGCCGCGGCCCACGCGGCGCGGGGGACGGTGGTCCAGGGAACGACCCGCCCCGACCCCTTCGAGTGGGAGGTGACCCGCGCCCCACACGTGCGGACGCTCCACGTCGACCCGGTCGGCCCCTACGCCCAGACGTGCAACATCCTCTATCCCCGCGAGCTGCTCGAGCACCTCGCCGGCTTCGACGAGCGAGCGGTGGCCGGAGAGGACGTCGACCTCTCGTTGCGCGCCCGCGCCGCGGGCGCGGAGGTGGTCGGAGCGGCGGACGCGGTCGTCAACCACGCCGTCGAGTCCCACACGCTCCCCGGGATCCTGCGGGAGAACTGGAAGTGGCGGTATCTCGCCTACCTCGTCTCCAATCACCCGGAGTTCCGCTCGGAGCTCACCCTGGGAGTGTTCTGGGACCCCGATCATCTCTGGGTCAGCGCGGCGTTCCTGGGCCTGCTCGGGTCGCGGGCCCGCAGCCCCCTCGTCGCCCTGGCCGCTCCGTATGTTCTCCGCGCCTCGCGCCGGCGTGGGCCCGGTCGGCGGGCGCGGCTCGTCGCCCTCGCCGAGCTGCCGGGGCAGGCGGTCCGCCAGCTCGCCGAGGTCCTCGGCCTCGCCGCCGGGAGCGTCCGGTACCGGACGCTCCTGCTGTGAGCGCGGGTGAGGACGGCCCCCTGCGTGTCGCGCTGTTGTACCACTCCTACGGCGCTTCCCCCGCGGCCGGGGCCGATCTGCTCGTCCACGCGCTGGCGACGGCGCTGGCCGACGCGGGACACCGTCCGACGGTGCTGAGCTCACACGGGGGCGCGCCGAGCGCGACCCGGGAGGGCGACGTGCGCGTGATCCGGACCCGCCGGCTCGGAGAGGGGGCGCTGCGCGCGCGCGGGTTCACCGGTCCCCTCACGCACATCCCCGGCCTGCTCGGGGCGCTGTCCGGCGGCGGGTACGAGCTCGCCCATTCCTTCTCGCCCCCGGATGCGCTCGCGGCCCGCCTGTGGCGCCGCGGGACCCGCCGCCCCGTCGTCTTCACCTGCACGGAGACCCTGCGGCGCGAGCACCTCGCCGACCGGCGCCTGCGTCTGCGCCTGCTGGCCGCCGCCGCGCTCGAGAGCGATGCCGTGGTCGCGGCGAGCGACGCGGCGCGGGTGGGCCTGGAGCGATGGCTTGCCGTCGACGCCCCCGTGCTCACGGCCCGGGACGCCGCCGGCCACGAGCGCCTCTACCGCGCGCTGCTCTACTCCCCCGCCCGCGTCCGCGGTTGATGGCCGGACCCCTCGTCACGATCGCGGTGGTCTCGTGGAACACCCGCGAGCTCCTGGCCCGGTGCCTCGGCTCGCTCGCGCCGGAGGCCATGAGCGGCCGGGCCGAGGTCTGGGTCGTCGACAACGCCTCGAGCGACGGCTCCGCCGAGCTCGTCACTCAGGAATTCAGCTGGGCGCGGCTCATCGCCTCGCGGGAGAACCTCGGCTTCGGCCGCGCGATCAACCTCGTCGCCGCGCGGGCCTCGGCGCCGTGGTTGGCGACCGCCAACGCCGACGTCGCCCTGCGTCCGGGCGCGCTGGACGCGCTGCTGGCCGCGGGGGCTCACGATCCTGGCGCCGGGGCGATCGCCCCTCGCCTGGTGCTTGGAGACGGCACGACGCAGCACTCGGCCTTCGCCTTCCCCACCGTCCCCTACACCTTCCTCCACGCCAGCGGGGCGTTCCGCGTGCTGCGGGCGCTCGGCGATCGGTACGCCCACCCGGGCTACTGGGACGAGCACCGGGCCCGGCGGGTGCCCTGGGCGGTCGCGGCGTTCCTGCTGGTGCGGCGCACGGCGTGGGACGAGGTCGGCGGCTTCGACGAGCGCCAATGGATGTACGCCGAGGACCTCGACCTGGGCTGGCGCCTGCGACAGGCCGGATGGGCGACGCGCTACGAGCCGCGGGCGGCGGTCGACCACGCGTTCGCGGCGTCGACCACGCAGCTCTTCGGCGCCGAGCTCGCCCCCCACTGGCAGCGCAGCACGTACGGATTCCTCGTCCGGCGGCGCGGGGTCGTCCGGACCTGGGCCGTGGCGCTGCTCAACCTCGTCGGTGGAGTGGGGCGGTGGGCGAGGGTCGTGCCCCGATCGTTGCAGGACCCCGACCGATACGCCGAGCTGCGCCGGGCGCACGGTCGGTGGGTGCTCGTCCACGCCAGGGCCCTGCGCGGGCGCTCGGGGCTCGACGCGCTGCGGTGACGTCGCTCGGCGCTCCCGCGTCAGGGAGCGCGGCGGCGTGCGGCGCGGAGCACGCGTGCGAGGAAGACCGGGTTGCCGATGAGGTAGCGGCGCCACATGCGCCGGGGCTCGACGGCGAGGCGGAAGGTCCACTCCAGGCCGTTGTCGGACAGCGTGTGGGGGGCGCGGGGGACGCGGCCGGAGACGTAGTCGAAGAGCGCCCCGACCGACCACACGACCGCGCCGCCCAGCTCGTCGGCGTAGCGGTCGACCCACAGCTCCTGCTTGGGCGTGCCCATCCCGACGAGGACGATGTCGGCCCCGGCGGCGCGGATGTCCTCGAGCACGCGGTCGTTGTGCGGCGAGCCCAGCGCGAAGTAGCCGTGATGGGCGCCGGCGACGTCGAGGCCGGGGAACTCGCGCGACAGCCGCTCGGCCGCCTGGCGCGCATACGGGGGGTCGGAGCCCAGGAGGTAGAGCTTCTGCCCGGCGGCCTCGCAGAGGGCGGCGAGCTGCCAGATCCAGTCGGCGCCGGTCATGCGGTAGGGCACGGCGAGGCCGAGGGCGCGGGCGGCGAGGCGCACCCCGTAGCCGTCGCAGTAGATGAGGTCGGCCCGCCGCAGGGCCGTGAGCAGCTCGGGCTGCACCCGCGACTGGTTGACCACGTGGGCGTTGACGTACATCACGCGCCGGGTCTGGGGCTCAGCGGCCCAGCGCGAGAGCGTGCCGAGGAGCTCGGGAGGCTCGCCGAGATCGATGGGGATCCCGAAGATCGTCGACGCCGGGCGGGGCGGGGAGGCGGTCGGGGTGCCCACGGCCGGGCGAGCGTAGCGCCGCGGCTACGGTGCGGAGCTGCCTGTGACGGCCGGTTTCTTCCTGCTCTCCACGGACGAGGCGCCGCTGCTCGGAGCCGCGCTCGCCACCGCCCGCGCCGAGGCGCCCGACGACCTGCTCGTCGTCGACAACGCCTCGACGGACGGGACGGCCGAGCTCGCCGAGGGGATGGGCGCCCGTGTGCTGCGCCTGTGCCCGCGGGTGTCCTACTGCGCGGCGATGAACGCGGGGATCGGGGAGGTGCGCGGGGACGCCGTCGCCCTGCTCCAAGCCGACACCTTCGTCCAGCCGGGCTACAAGGACGCCGCGCTGGCCGCCCTGGCCGAGCCGGGCGTGGGCTCGGTGGCCCCGAAGCTCGTGCGGACGCTCGGGCCCGCGCCGGGGGAGCGCCTCGAGCTCCTCGACACCGCCGGGATGGTCGTCGACCGCCGGCGCAAGAACAATCTCGTCGGCCACGGCGCGCCCGCCGACCGTTACGCCCGCCGGCAGGACGTCTTCGGCGCCGACGGTGCCGCTGCCGTGTATCGGCGGGAGGCCCTCGAGGACTGCGCCCTGGGCGGCGAGGTCTTCGATCCCGACCTCGTGCGCTGGGCGTCGGACGCGGACCTCGCCTGGCGGGCGCGGACGTTGGGGTGGCGCTGCGTGTACGAGCCGCGGAGCGTCGTGCTGCATGTCCGTCACTACTCCCCCTCGACGCGCGCGCGGATGTCGGAGGCCGACCGGCGGATGCAGTTCCGCAACCGCTACCTCATGGCGTTGAAGAACGACACGCCGGGCGAGCTGGTGCGCGACCTGCCCGCCGTGGCGATGTACGAGCTGCTTGCCCTCGGCCACGTCGTCCTGCGCGAGCGCCACCTGCGTCTCGCCTACCGCCAAGCCGCCCGCCTCGCACCGTACGCCCTGGGTCGGCGACGCAGGCTGGCCCCGCGCAGGCGGGCGCGGACGCCCTTCGGCCTCCGCGCCACTCCCTAGCGGCACCCCTAGTCGAAGGTCTCCTCGGTGCGCGTGGAGCGCCGGACGGGGTTGCCGTCGGGGCCGAGCTCCTCCTCGATGAAGCGCTTGATGCGCGGGCGGCGGGTGCCGCCCGCGGACGCGTCGGTGGACGACGACGTGTCCCCGCCGGAGGAGGCGCTCTGCCCCGGGGAGACCGTCCCGCCGGAGGAGGACCCCGGGTCGCCGGACACGGCCTGACCTGGCCCCGCGTCGCGGCCACCCTGGCCGCGGGGGCCCGCGTCGTCGTCGCCACGGCCCACGCCCCTCGAAACCGCCGCCCCCGTCGCCGCGGCGGGAGCAACGTCATCGTCGTCACGCGACGAGCCGCCCTCCGCGGCGCTCCCGCCGTGGTGCTCAGGCGTGTCGTAGCGCTCGTAGTGGTCGTAGAGCCGGTCCTCCCCCTCGGGGGAGAGCTCACCATCGGCGTCGATCGACGGCGCCTCCTTCACGACGTGCTTGGGCCAGTCGAGCACCACGTCGTCGTCCTGCGGTCGCGCGCCCTCGAGCGGCACGAAGGTGAGCTTGGAGCCGAGCAGCCCCGTCTTCACCGCCGCCCACTGCGGGTGGCCCGACTCCGCATCGAGGTAGATCTCCTCGATCGTCCCGAGCTTGTCCCCATCGCGGTCCAGCGCCTTGCGGCTCCGCCACCCCATTACCTCGTCCGTGCTGCGCATGCGGGTCTCCTTCCCTCGATCTCTGCCATGGGACTACCCGGGTCGGCTCGAGAGGATGCCTTCGTAGACCGCCCACGTCTCCGCGGCGACGTCCGCCCACGTCCGGGCGAGAGGGGGAGGGGCAGGTCGCTCGAGCGCCTCCGCCGCGGCGACGAGGGCCTCCACCCCCGCCTCGAGGCCCACGAGCGTCGCCCGCCCGTCGAGCACCTCGCGCAGCGCCGGGACGTCGCTCGCCGCGACCGGGGTGCGACACGCGAGCGCCTCGACGGGCGGCAGACCGAAGCCCTCCTCGTCGGACGGGAACACCAGCGCCCGCGCACCGGTGTAGACCGCGGCGAGCTCGGGGTCCTCGAGCGCGCCGGTGAGGATCACCTCCCCGCCGAGTCCGCGCGCCCACGGCCCGGTCGGGCCCGCGAGCACGAGGGGCAATGTGCGCGGCGCCCGCACGAGGTCCTCCACCCGCTTGCGCGGATCGCGCCGGAGCAGACCGCCGACCCAGAGCAGGTACTCCTCGGGCAGGCCGAGCCGGGCCCGCGCCGCGGCGACCTCCTCCGCGGGTCGCGGAACGAACACGGAAGCCGCGGCCTCGGGAACCACGTGGAGCCGCTCCTCGGGGATCCCCAGCAGTCCGGCCGCGTCGGCGGCCACGGCCCGGGTGGGGACGATCACCGCCGCGGCGCGGCGCACGGCGGCGTAGTGACGGCCGAAGCGCAGGCCTGTCCGCAGGTACTCCGCCCGGCGCTTGAGGGGGACGAGGTCGTGGAGGGTGACCACCGTCGGCGTCCGGCCGAGCAGTGGCGCGCCGTCGATCCAGGGCGTGTGGAAGACGTCGTCGCGCGGACGGCGGCCCTCGACCACGTCGTGCCCGGCCTCGCGATGGGCGGCCAGCAGGCAGCGCGCGTAGCGCCCGATGCCGCGCAGGTCGGCGGCGGGGCGGGAGTCGAAGCGGACCCTCACGCCGCCACACTACGCCCGCCGTGCGCGCCTTCTACGAAGACCTCTGGACGCGGCTGCCCGATGAGCTCGGGCGGGATGAGCTCCAGCGGCGTGCGCGCTTCCTCCGCAACCATCTGGAGCC
Organism: Solirubrobacterales bacterium; assembly: GCA_038254195.1. Classification (GTDB taxonomy): domain Bacteria; phylum Actinomycetota; class Thermoleophilia; order Solirubrobacterales; family Solirubrobacteraceae; genus JBBQAA01. The sequence continues at coordinate 15,839 of JBBSGJ010000010.1, read as the reverse complement.
GGGCGATCGCGTCCTCGACCTGGGCTGCGGGGACGGCGCGTGGGCGGCCGAAGCCCCGCCCGCCGGGCAGTGGACGGGAGCGGACATCGCCGAGGCGGCGCTCGAGCGGGCCCGCCGCGTGCACCCCGAGGGCCAGTGGGTGCGGATCGCCGAGGAGGCCCCGCTTCCGTTCGCGACCGGATCGTTCGACGTCGTGTGGTGCTCGGAGACCCTGGAGCACGTGGGCGACACCGCGCGCTTCCTCGCCGAGGCGCGGCGGGTCCTCCACCCCGACGGCGTCCTGCTCGTCACCGTTCCCGATCATCCCCGGCTACGCCGGGCGCTCCGGGCGCTGGTGGCCTTCGAGCGCGCGTTCCCGCCCCTCGGCGACCACCTGCGCTTCTACACCACCGCGGCGCTGCGCGATGCCCTCGCGGACGCCGATCTGGCCCGGGTGGAGATCGAGCGCTCGGGGCCGCTGCTCCTGGCCAGCGCCCGGCGATGAGGGTCCTGCTCGACGCGACCTTCCTGAACCGCGGGCCGACGGGGACCGGGACCTACGCCGCCGCGCTGGCCCGGACGCTGCCCGCGCTGGGGGTCGAGGTCGTCCTCGCCGGCAATCCGCACCGGAGGCCGCCCGCGGGTGGGGGCCTCGGCTCGGTGCGCAACGCGGCCGCCGACCTGCGGTGGGAGCTTGCCGCCCTGCCGCGGATCGCGCGGGCCGAGGAGGCCGATCTCGTCCATCACCCGCTCCCCGCCGTGGGGCGGCCGGGGGGACTGCCGCGGGTGGTGACCGTCCACGACCTCGCCTTCCTCCGCCTGCCCGAGCTCTACCCGGCCGCCTACCGGCGCTGGGCGGCGCTCACCCACCGCGCCGCGGCCCGGAGCGCGCGGGTCGTCGTCGTCCCCTCGGAGACCACCGCCCGCGACGTCCGCGCGCGCTGGGGCGTGCCCGCCGCGCGGATCGTCGTCGCGCCCCACGGCCCCGGCCAGCCCCTCGACGTCGTTCGCGCCGCGCCCGCCCACCTCCTCTACGTCGGTGACGACCAGCCGCGCAAGAACCTCCCCCGTCTTCTCGCCGCCCACGCCCGCTACTCGGAGCAGGTCTCCGCTGCCCTGCCCCTCGTCCTCGCGGGCGGCGTGGCCGATCCCCGCCGGCCCGGGGTCCGCGTCGAGCCGCGCCCGGACCCGTGGCGACTCGCAGAGCTCCTCGGCGCGGCGCTCGCCCTCGTCCATCCGGCGCTGCACGAGGGCTTCGGGCTCACCCCGCTGGAGGCCATGGCGGCAGGCGTGCCGGTCATCGCCGCTCGCGCCCCCGGCGTGACCGAGGCCTGCGGACCGGCCGCGCTCTACTTCGATCCGCTGAGCGTCGAGGACCTCGCCGGCGCGTTGGAGCGCATCTCGGGCGACCCCGCGCTCCGCGACGATCTCGCCGCGCGCGGGCGGGCCCGAGCCGCCGGCCTCTCCTGGGAGCGCGCGGCGGAGCACCACCTCGCGGCCTATACGCTCGCTCTCGCACGATGAGGATCGCCATCCTCGGAACCCGCGGGATCCCCGCCGCCTACTCGGGGTTCGAGACCGCGGCGGAGCAGCTCGCGTGCCGCCTGCACGCCCGGGGGCACGAGGTCGTCGTCTACTGCCGACCCCACGTCGTCGACCGCACGCTCACGGAGTACAAGGGCGCGCGGCTCGTGCACCTGCCCACCGTGCGCAACAAGTACCTGGACACGTTCGTCCACACGCTGCTCTCCGCGGTGCACGCGGCCCGCGAGGTGCGTCCCGACGTCGCGCTGTTCTTCATCGCGGGCAACTCGCCCCTGTGCCTGGTCACCCGCTCGGCGGGGATCCCCACGGTCATCAACGTCGACGGGCTCGACTCCGTCCGACGCAAGTGGCCGGCGGCCGCGAAGGCCTACCTGCGCTTCGCGGAGCGCACCTCCCCGCGCTGGGCCGACCGTGCCATCACGGACTCCGCCACCGTCGCCGACGTCTTCGAGCGCCGTTACGGGGAGCGGATCGGGGTCGTGCCCTACGGGGTGGAGGACCCGGGGCACGAGGGGACGGAGACGCTCGAGCGCCTCGGGCTGGAGCCCGACCGCTACGTGCTCTTCGTCGGGCGCCTCGAGCCCGAGAACAACCCGCACCTGCTCGTGGAGGCGTGGGCGCGCCTGGACCGCGAGCGCGCGCGGGGGATGAAGCTCGTGGTGGTGGGCGGCGCCCCCTACGCCGACGACTACATCCTTCAGGTCATGCGCTCGGCCGATCCGCGGGTGGTCTTCCCGGGCTACCTGTTCGGTCGCGGCTACTGGGAGCTCCAGCGCCACGCCTACCTCTTCTGCGCCCCCACGGAGGTCGGGGGCACGCATCCGGTCATCCTCGAGGCGCTCGCCGCAGGCAACTGCGTCCTGGTCAACGACCACCCTCCGAACGTGGAGACCGTGGGCGACGCGGGCGTCCTCTTCTCGGGCGCGGGTGGCGTGGACGACCTCACAACACAGCTCGGGGGCCTCCTCGACGACCCGGAGCGGGTGGAGCGCTACCGGGCCCTGGCCCGCGAGCGCGCCACGCGCTACTCGTGGGAGGCCGTCACCGACCAGTACGAGAAGCTTCTGCTCGCGGTGCGCGACGCCGGTCGGCCCGGCGCCCTGCCCGCCGAGGTGCTCGACCGGGTGGGGGGATCGGTCTCCGCCGCGCGCGCGACCTAGCGAGACCTCACGGAGAACGTCGCCGTCCGCGAGTGGAACGTCCGGCCCCGCGAGCGCCAGGCGAAGCGCACCGCGCCCGAGCGCGAGGGCCGCAGGGTCAGCGCGAACGTCCCCCTCCGGGTCGCGAAGGTGAGCCGCCGCACGGTCCGGAAGCGCGTCTGGCCGGTCCGCTTGAGCTCCACGGACACGGTCACCCGGCGCCCGCCCGTGGCCGGGCGCACCATGCCCCAGACGGGCAGCACCCCGCCGCGCGGCACGGTGGGAGCGCGGAGCCAGAGCGGCAGGCGGTAGGCCCCCAGCGAGGGCTTGGGTCGCCCGTCCGCGTAGAGGAGCCCCGTCTGGAACGTCTCCCAGTAGACGGGCGAGCTCCGGGGCTTGCTGCGGTTCGGCGGGGCGTCGCGCAGGAGGTACTGGCTCAGGGCGCGGACGCGCGGATCGCGCATGGTCATCCACGTCGCCTGGTCGAGGAAGATCGCCTGCTCGGCGGGCGTGAACAACTGGTAGGGGTCGGGCGGGCGCGTCTGGTAGCCGTACTCCGTCAGGTAGAGGCCGAGGCGCCGGCGGGAGCCGAAGGAGCGGAAGACCCGGTCCAGCGTTTGCTCGAGGCGGCCGAGGTCGGCGAGCACGGCCGAGTTCGGGTCGGGCTCGGTGATCCCCGGAGCGGAGAGGAACGAGTAGGGGTGGTGTGACCAGCCCGTGAGCGAGAAGAGTCCGGGGTGCGCCCGCCGGATCGCGGTCCGTGAGCCCGAGGCAGGGCAGCCGTTGAGGCGTGCGAAGCGTCCGCGCAGCGTGCGGTAGTTGCGGTCCAGGCAGTAGAGCCCGCGCACGAAGGAGAGCGGCTTGAGGAACGACAGGCGCGCGTGCCCGGCCCGGCCCGTACTCGCGAGCTCGCCGACCAGGAAGGTGTCCCTCCGATGGCCGGTGCGCCCGAGGGCGCCCCAGGCGGCGTCGACCATCGCGCGATAGCGGACCATGGCCGCCGGTACCCACGTGCGCCCGACCCGCTTCCACTGCGGCGCCATCCACGTGAAGCGGTTGGGCTCGTTCCAGATCGACCAGTAGGAGACGCGCGGCAGGATCGCGCTCGCGCCCGGTGGGGGCGAGGGATCCGTCCAGTCGCCCGCGTAACGGCGCCCGAGGGCGTACATGAAGCTGTAGAACTCGTTGGACTTGATCGCGTAGGCCGAGCCGAAGCGCTCGTCCTCCACGGGCGACGCCGCGTGCGACGGGGCGCGCTCCCGGGCCCACTTCGGAGCGGGGGTGCTGACGTTGAAGTTCACCGCCATCCCCACGGCGGCCGCGTCGCGGACGATCGTGTCGTAGCGGTCCCAGGCGTGCGCGGGGTAGGCGTTGGGGTCGCTCGCTTCGAAGTTGGGTCGCGTCGAGGACTCCACATCGGGCGCGACGAGGCCCCAGCTCACGGTGATCCGCAGCCGGTCGACCCCGAGCGCCTTGAGCCGGGCGATCTCCGCACTGACCTCCTCCGGGGAGCCGTAGACGAGCGAGTGGGTGTCGGCGTCGTCCTGGAACATCGTCTCCTGGCGTGAGGAGGCGCGGGCCGCCGGCGCGGCGAGCAGGACGAGGAGAATCGAGGTCAGAAAGAGGCGACGGGGCATCGGGAGGCCTTAACGCACGGGAAGCGCGGATGGTTGCGTGTTCGGGACGAAATATGGTGCGAGCGCGTGGGCGGCGGCGAGCTCCGAGCCGGCGCGGGTGGCGCGGCCGTGGTCGGCGTCCCACTCACCCAGGCGCTGCCAGGGCTCGAAATCCTGCGGCGCGGTCCGGACGGCGCCTACGAGCTCTGACCGGGCGACCCCCCCGCGGCCCGCGGCGCCCTCGAGCTCGGCCAGGGCGAAGCGGGGCTCGAGCGCGAGCGGGTCTGAGCTCCGCGCCGAGGCCAGTCCGTCGCGGGCGCCGGCGAGGTCGCCGCGGGAGGCGAGCCCGAGCGCGCGGTCGGTCGCGCTCTGCGCGCCCAGGGGCCCGAGCGCCGTCCAGGCGGCGATGAGAACGACCGCGAGCGCGCCGGCGGCCGCGCCGAGACGGCCCGGACCGGGTCGCACCCAACCCCGGGTCGGCTCGTCGAGGGGCCCGCGGCCGCCGAGCCAGCCAGCGGCCAGGAGCCCTACGGCGGCGGTGCCGGGGACGAACCAGGTCCAGTCCACGGCGGAGTGCACCCCGAAGATCACCACGACGGCGAGGAGGGTCACGAGCCCGGCCCGCTCCCCCTCCCGCGGGCCGGCCCGGAGGGGCGCGGCGCGGCGCGCGGCCCGCCACCACGCCGCGAGCAGGGCGAGGGAGAGCCCGACCCCGACGAGGCCGAGGTCGGCGAGGGTCTGGGGCCCGTAGCCGTGGGCGTGCTGGACGACGAGGTCATCGCGGGAGATCCGTTGGCGCGCGATGGCGAACCCGCCGGCACCGGCGCCGCGCCAGCGGTCGGCGCTCGACACCCGCCACGCCTCCTCCCAGTAGCGGGCGTGGGCGCTCGCCGTGGTGGTCAGCCGCGCCGGCCCGCGCGGCGGCTTGGCGTGGGTGTTCGTGAGGTTGTGCCAGGCCGAGGAGACCTGCCCCCGAACGCCGCCGGGACGCGTCTGCAGCGCGCCGAGCCCGGCGAGGAGGCCGAGGGCGAGGACGAGGAGGACGGCGAGGCCGGCGCGTCGGCGACCGCCGGACGGAAGGGTGAGCTCGGCGTTCAGGAACCCGAGCGCGAGCCCCACTCCGGCGAGGAAGAGGACGAGGAGGAGGACGAGGACCGCGAACGAGCCGCCCGCGTCCTCCCGCGCCGCGAGCGCGACCCCGGTGTCGGTCAGGGCGGGGTGCCCGAAGGTCCAGACCGCGGCGAGGACGGCGCCCACGACGGCGGCGGCGAGGACCGCGAACCCGCGCAGCCGCAGCGGCACGACCGCGAACCACAGCACGAGCCCGGCTGCGAGGGCGAGCAGCGCTCCCCGCGACTGGGCGAGGATCACCGTGAGCAGGAGCAGGCCGGCGGCGGGGACGGCGAGGGCGGAGGCGGGGCCGTGTCCCTCGCGCCGGGCCCCGAGCCACAGGCTGGGCGGCACCCCGAGGGCGGCCATGAGCCCGACCGCGTTCCAGTAGGCGAAGGGGGCGCGGAGACGGGCCTGCTGCTCGGCCGGGGCCAGCTCGGCGGGAAGCGCCTTCGTGAGCAGGGACCATGCGGCGACCGCGAGGCAGGCGACGAGGATGGCGCCGAGCACCGCCGGCCAGCGGCCCGGCGCGAGCCGCGCCAGCGCCGCGCCGGCGGCGAAGACCGCGAGGTAGGCGAAGGTGCGGTTCGCCTCCCGCCAGGAGTCCTCGGGCGAGACCGACCAGCCCACGGAGAGCGCCGTCCACACCGCGAGCGCGGCGAAGAGGGCGAGGGCACCGGCCCCCCAGAGCCGCCGCGTGGGCGGGGCGACGGCGAGCGCGAGGCCGAGGACGACGCCGCTCGCCACGACGAGGCAGACCTCGGCCCACGTGGCCTCGCCGAGGGTCTGCCCGCCGCCGGCCGCGAAGGCGACCGCGGCCAATGCGGCGCCGAGCCCGGCGCCGAGCCCGGCGCCCGCCCCGGTGAGCTCCGAGGCCAGTGCGCCGGTGACGCGGGGACGGACGCGCGCGGCGCTAGGCGCCGCGGCGAAGGACATCGCTCCAGCGCCGGCCGCCGCCCAGGCGGCCGCGCAGGCTCAGCCCCGCCCCGGCGATCGCCGCGAGGAGCAGCGCGACGAGGAGCACAAGCAGGGGCGTGGGCAGGGCGTCGAGCCCGGAGGAGGTGCGGGAGGCCTGCGCCGCCGGCCCGGCGGGCGAGGCCGGCCCGGCGGGCGAGGCCGGCCCGGCGCCCTCGCCGGTGGAGCGCAGAACGCTGGGATGCCGGCGCGAGGGGCCCCCGGAGACAGGTGGGATGCTCCCCGCGTCCGGTACGGAGCCCGGCGACGTGGAGGACGAGGGAGTCGCGCCCCCGCCGCTCGTGGGGCCGGCGGCGCCGGGAGAGCCCAGGTGCCGGCCGGGGCCCGTCTTCTTCGTGATGGCCCGGACCGAGGCCGCGCGGATGGCGTCGGCGATCACCCCGGTGCAGTTGGAGTACTCACGATCGCTCGCGTCCAGGCGCCGTGGGGCGTCGCGCAGCTCCGCGAGGGAGTACGTGCGCGTCAGCCGCCCGTTGATCGTGCAGTCGCGGACCACGTCCTCGCCCGAGGCCGTGGCCGTCGCGGGCAGCGCGAGGACGAGCGCGAGCATGAGGAGGAGACCTCGCCGCATCTCGCCGAGGGACGCTAGCACCGGCCCTCATCCACCCCGGCCAGCATCAGCGCCTGTTGCATGCCGTCCGCCCAGGCCTCCGGGGTCAGACGCCGCGCCTCCTGCGCGCCGCGCGCGGCGAGGCGGCGGCGCTGCTCGGGATCCTCGGCCAGCTCCCGCAGGACCCGGGCGAGGGCGGCGGCGTCGCCCGCGGGGACCACCCGGCCGGTCTCGCCGTCGCGCACGAGCCCGCCCGCGGCGGCGCCGACGGCGTCGGAGGCGATGATGGTGGTGTCCTGGAGCATGCCCTCGTTGACCACGAGTCCCCACGGCTCGATCCACGAGCGGGTGGGGAGGCTCGGTACCACCAGGACGTCGCTGGCCCCGAGGAAGTTGCGGACTTCCTCGGGAGATCGTCCGCCCGGGGCGAAGATCGACGCGTCGGCGGTGGGGGCGTCGGGCTCAGGACGGCCCCCGCCGAGGATGAGCAGCGCTGCGTCCGGTGCTCGGAAGTCCAAGGAGCCCCAGGCGGCCAGCAGCACGTGAAGACCCTTCTCCGGGTCCGCGCGACCGACGAACGCCACCTGATAGGGGGCCCGGCGCTCGTCGGCGGTGGGCGGCGCCGACCAGAAGGCGACGTCGACGGGCTGGGGCGCCTCGACCACCCGCCGCGCCCCCTGGCGCCGGGCGTGGGCCGAGACGTGCGGCCCGTAGGTGGCCACGGCATCCGCGCGGCGGTGGAGCGCGGCGAGCAGGGGCCACGAGAGCAGGTGGGCGGGCGTGCGGGGGTGGCGCCAGAGCGCGGTCCAGAACACGAAGGGCACGCGGGCGCGCCGGGCGCCGGCCCAGGCCGCGGGCAGGGCGAGCCGGCCCGCGCTTCCGGCGATCACCGCGCGGCGGCTGCGCGCGCAGCGACGGAACACCTCGCGCTGGGTGACGTCGGAGACTGGGAAGGGGAGCTCGGGGAGGGGGGCGTCAGCGGTGGCGTGGTGCGTGCGGCCCCGGAAGCGCAGCACCTCGATCCCCACCCGGGCATGGAGCGCCGCGAAGGGCGCCACGCGGTCGGGCGGGATGTGCGGGGTGACGAGCAAAACGGGATCCACCGCGGGTATGTTCGCTCCTGTGGGGCGACGCCGGCCGGAGATCGCCCTCGTCTCCCTCGCCACGACGCCCGGGTTGCGCCACGCCGACGCCGCGCTGGCCGCCGCGCTCGTCGACGTCGGATGCCGCGTGCGGGTCCGGCCCGTGGCGCTCGGGCGGGCCGGGGCGCTGCGCCGTCACATCGCGGTCACCGACCTGGTCGAGTCCGTCGCCGCCGCCCGGGTCGCACGCGGCGTGAGCGGCGCCGACGCCGTGATCGCGTCCGGGGCGACCACGGCGTTCCTTCTGGCCGAGGATCCGCCGCTGGCCGTCTGGTTCGACTCCCCGAGCGCGCTGAACCGGCCGGGGGCGGCGGGCGCGTGGCAGCGCGCCGCCGAGCGGCGGGCGGCCCGTCGCGCGGCGCTGCTGCTGCCGTGGGGGGTCGCCGCGGCCGAGGCGGCGGCGGGGCTCGGCGCCGCGATGGTGCGCCTGCCCGTCCCCGTGGCGGAGGTGTCGGCGGCGGGTCAGCGCGACATCGACGCCGTGGCCTACGCGGGCTGGCCGTGGAAGCGGGGGCTCGACGTGCTGTGCGCCGCCTGGGGGCGGACCGGCCGCGGGCGCCTCGTGATCGGGGGGGTCGAGGCGGCCCGGGGACGCGCCTGGCTCGCGCGGTGCGGGGTGCCCGAGCCGCCGGGGGTGCGGTGGGCGGGGCTGCTCGGCCGGGAGGCGTGGCTCGCGCTCGTGGCGAGGGCGCGGGTCTTCGTGAACGCCTCGCGCCGCGAGGACTACGGCATCGCCCAGCTCGAGGCGCTGAGCGCGGGCACACCGCTCGTCACGGTGCCCTCCCCCGGGGCCTACGAGGCGCTCGGCCTCGCCCGGGAGCTCGCCCCCGCGCTCGTCGACGCCGACCTCGTCCGGGCGCTGGCGGCGGGGCTCGCGCTGGATGCCGGGCAACGGGAGGAGTACGCGCGGCGCGCGCGGGAGCGCCTTGCCCCCTACCGCCCGGAGGCGATGCGGGAGCGACTGCGCGAGGAGGTGCTCCCCCGGCTGCTGGCGCCGGGAGGGCGGCCCTAGGCGGCGGGGGAGTGGCCGGCGACGACCTCGCGGTACAGCTCGGCGAGCCGCGCCGCGGCGGCGTCCCACGAGAACCGGGCCGCGTGGAGGGCGGCGGCGCGGCCCAGCCGCTCGCGCGTCGCGGGGTCGGCCAGCGCGGCCAGGGCCGCCGCCCAGTCCTCGTCGCCGTCCACGAGCAATCCCGTCTCGCCGTGGCGGACGATCTCCCCCACCCCCGTCCCGGCGCGGGCGACGACGGGAACGCCGCGCGCCTGCGCCTCCGCGGCCACGAGCCCGAACCCCTCGAGCGCGGAGGGCACGAGGAGGACGTCGGCGGCGTCGAGCAGTCGCCACTTGTCCTGCTCGCTCACCCGTCCCAGGAGCGTCGCCCCGCGGTCCGACAGCTCGTCGCGCAACGGTCCGTCCCCCGCGAGGACGAGCCGCCCGCCGGCGGCCGCCGCCACCGCGAGGGCGATGGCGGGGCGCTTGCGCGCCTCGAGGCGCCCAAGGTGCAGGAGGCGCAGGCCGTCGCCCGCCGGCCACGCCGTGGGCCAGGGATCACGGCCCGCCGGAGCGAGCACGCCGTTTGCGATCACGTGGATGCGGCCCGGAGCGACGCCTCCCGCGATCAGGGCGCGGCGCCCGTGCCCGGAGACGGCGACCACCGCGTCGGCCGCGCGCAGCAGCGCCAGCTCCACCTTCGCCCACCGGGGTTCGAGGTGGTGGTGGTGCAGGACGACGGGGCGCCCGGAGCGCCGGCGCTCGAGCAGCAGCGACGGACCCGCGAAGCGCACGGAGCCCCCGCGCAGCAGGTCGGCCCGCGCGCGCCGGAGCCAGGGCAGGAATACGGCCGGGGCGAGCGGCCAGGGGGCGCGTCGCGGGTCGCGCACGGTGTCGACGCGCCACCCGGGCGGCGGCGCGGCCCACCCGTGGCCGGCGGGCAGCGCGAGCGCGAGCTCCACGCCGTGCTCGGGAAGGCGCTTCAGGAGCTCGACCTCGTGGACCTCGCCGCCGACCTCCGACCCGGGCGTGAGGCGATAGACCGAGGGGGACGCGACCCTCACGCCCCGAGGGCCTCGCGCAGCCGTCCGCCGGCGTGGGCGGCGGTGTAGAGCCCCCACGCGCACCTCCGCCGAGCCGCGTGGCCCAGGCAGCGGCCCACGAGGACGGCCTCCGCCGCCACCCCGGGCGCCCTCCCCTTCGCCCCGTCCCAGCGCCGCGCCCCGCGGCCCTGGGCCCAGCTCGCGCGGGTCAGGGCCCAGGGGCGGGCGTCGGGCCCGGCGCGCCGATGGACCAGGCCGCCCGCCGCCGCGTAGCCGATCCGCCCGCCCCGGGCGCGCAGCCGCCGCTGCCACTCCTCCTCCTCGCCGTAGAAGGCATGGTCGGGATCCAGCCCCGCGAGGGCCAGGGCCGACCGGCGCACGAGCAGGTTCGCGGTCCACACCGCGGCGGCCTCGACGTCGCGCGGCCCGAGGTCCAGGCCGGTCACCGGCGGCCGGTCGCGTCCGCATCCCCGCGCCCGCGCGCCCTCGAGCCGCGGCACGATCGGCCCCCCGATGACGTCCCACCCCGGGTGCGCGTCGGCGGCGGCGAGCAGTGCGGCGAGCCAGCCCGGGGGCGCCTCCACGTCGTCGTCGACGAGCACGAGCAGGTCGGCGTCCGTCGCCGCCATTCCCGTGATCCGCGCGGCGTTGGCGCCTGGCGCCGGGTGGGCGACGAGCCGTGCTCCGTGACGGCGGACGACGGAGACGACGTCCGCCTCGCGGACGTCGGCGACGACGACCACCTCGCCCCCGGCGGCCACGGCCTGCGGGACGATCGAGGCCAGTGCCGCCTCGAGGTAGGCCGGGCGGCCCCGCGTGGGGACGATGACGCTCACCACGTCCGGTACACCTCGAGCGTCTCCGAGAGCTCCTCGCGCCCGAGCCACTCCCGCCCGGCGAGGAACTCCCGCGCCTCGGCCACCGCGCCCTCGGCCGAGTAGGAGGAAGCCACCGGCCGGGAGTGGTGGGAGATCGGCACCGCGTCGATCACCCCGACCCGCCACCGCTCGCGCCGGGCGATCGCCGCCCAGTGCGCGTCGAGTCCCCAGCCGGCCCGCAGGGGGGGGAAGGGCAGGAGGAGCGGCCAGGTGTCGGCCCGCAGCGCGAGCACCGGGCCGATCTCCACGAAGCGCGTCCGCCGCGCCACGCTGCCGGCCCGCCGGCGGGTGACCGTCCACGCGGCGTGGGAGAGTCGCCGGTGCGCGGGCTGGGCGAGCGCGAGGTCGAAGCGCTCGGCGAGGAAGAGGAAGGCGTCGAGGAACCCCCGGGGCAGCGTCACGTCGTCGTCCACGAGCAGCAGCCAGTCGCGCCCGTCGGGGGGGTGGTCGGCGAGCAGCGCGTCGAGGTTCTCCCAGCGCCCGCGACCGCCCACTGCGATCGTGGCCAGCGCCACGTCGTGACGGGAGGACTCGAGCTCGACGCGGGCCGGGACGAGCGCGCCTGGCTCGCGCTCGACCCCGAGGGCGAGCACGCGCCGCCGTGGCCCGGCCGCCGCCGCGCGCGCCAGCCGCGGGGGCGACCGCGCCAGCGTCTGCAGCGCGTCGAGCGCGAGATCCTCGGCCCGCGCGCGGGCCACCGCCCGCAGCCCCGTCACGGTCCCGCGGTCGCCGGAGAGGAACGGCGCGTCGAGCCGCCCGGGCGACGGCCGGGGGCGCGCCCACTCCACCATCCGGCCGGCCGCCTGGACCGAGGGGGAACGGGCGAAGGCGCGCAGCTCGGCGTGCAGTCCGCGCGACCGGCCGGCCACGACGTCGCGGCGGCGCTCCTCACGCCCCGCGGCGATCTCCGGGGTAGGGTGCCGGAGGCGGCCACCTGGCCGCCGGAGGCGGGTCGCCAGTCGCGATAAGCGACACATTCTCCTAGCGTAGGCGGGAGCACGTGGTCCTCTTCCTCCACCACCGCTACCGCACCGTGGGCGGCGAGGAGCGTGCGGTGGACGATCTTCTGTGGCTCGCCCGCGAGCACCTGGGCCTCGAGGCCGAGCTGCTCGAGCGCGACTCCACCCTGCTCGGTTCCGCCCGCGCCGCGAGGGGCCTCCTCGCCGGCGGCCTGGACCCCGGCGATGTCGCCGCCGCGGTCCGGCGCACGCGGGCCCGCGTCGTCCACGCGCACAACCTCCTGCCCACCCTGGGCTGGCGCGCGCTCGCCGCCGCGCGGGAGGCGGGCGCCCGGGTCGTCCTGCACCTCCACAACTTCCGGCTCGTGTGCGCGGTGGCGGTGTGCTTCACCCACGGCGAGGAGTGCACGCGCTGCCGGGGTCGCGACACCCGCCCCGGCGTCCGCCTGAACTGCCGGGGAAACCGCCCGGAGGCCGCCGCCTACGCCGCCGGGCTCGCGCTCTGGCAGCGGAGGCTGGCGGCCCAGGCCGACGTGATCGTCGTCCCCTCGCCCTTCGCCGCCGCGCGCCTGGCCGAGCTCCGCGCCCCGCTCGCGCCTGAGCGCCTGCGCGTCCTCCCCGGCGTGGTCCGCGACTGGGAGGAGGGCTCGCGCGCGGACGAGGGCGCCTACGCGCTGGTCACCTCCCGCCTCACCGCCGAGAAGGGCGTCGAGGTCGCGCTCGAGGCCTGCGCCCGGGCGGGCCGGCCGCTCGTGGTCGCCGGCGACGGTCCCGCGCGCGACCGCCGCGAGGCGGCCGCCCGCGGAGAGGTGCAGTTCCGCGGCCGGGTCGACTCCGCCGAGCTCGCGGCCCTCCGGCGCGGAGCCGCCGTGGCCCTCGTCCCCACGCGGGCGCCCGAGACCTTCGGGCTCGCCGCCGCCGAGGCCGCCGCGGCCGGACTCCCCGTCGTGGCCAGCCGGATGGGCGCCCTGCCCGATCTCGTCGCGCCCGAGGACCTCGTCGCGCCGAACGACCCCGGCGCCCTCGCCGCCGCCCTCGCTCGGCGGTGGGGGGATGCGGACGCCGGCCGCGCCGCCCAGGCCCGGGCCCGCGAGCTCGCGCATCCCGACCGGATCGCCGCGCAGCTCGCCGCGCTCTACGCGGCCGTCACGGACTGACCCCGCAGCCACTCCACGGTCTGCCCGATCCCCTCGCGCACCCCGATCCGCGCCTCCCAGCCGAGCAGCTCGCGGGCCTTGGACACGTCGGGCCAGCGCCGGACGACGTCGACCGGGAAGGACTCGACGTGGGCGAGGCGGAACGCCTCGGGCGCTCGCCCGCACGCCTCCCCCACGATCCGCGCGATCTCCGCCACCGTCAGCTCCTCGCCCGCGGACACGTTGAAGTCCTCGTTCACCCCCGCGGGCGAGCCCATCGCGCACACGATCCCGTCCGCGATGTCGTCGACATGGGTGAGCGTCCGCGTCTGCTCGCCCGAGCCGAAGATCTCCAGCGGGTCCTGCCCGGCGAGGCACTTGGCGATCAGGTCGGGCACGGCGTGGGCGATCCCCGGCTCGTCCTCGGGCATCTCCCCCGGCCCGTAGGCGTTGAAGGGCCGGCAGATCGTGTAGGGCAGCCCGTGCTCGGCGTGCGCCGCCCGGCACCACACCTCCCCCGCGAGCTTGGAGAACCCGTAGGCCGAGCGCGGCACCGGCACGTCCCACACGTGCGCCTCGGGGGTCGGGAACTCCGTCGCGCGCTCGAAGACCATCGAGCTCGAGACGTAGACGAAGCGCTCCACCGCGTGGTCGAGCGCCGCCCGGATCACCGCGTTGTAGAGCGCCGCGTTGACCTCGGTGAGCGTGTGCGGGAGCCGGTGGAAGTTCGCGATGCCGCCGACGATCGCCGCGAGGTGGATGACCTGCCCGCACCCCGCGGTCGCCCGGCGGGCCTCGTCGAGCGAGCGCAGGTCGCCGTGGTGGACCTCGCAGCCCTCGCGCATCCAGCGCGGGGCCTCGCGCTGGTCGGAGACCCGCACCTCCCACCGGGGGTCGCGCAGGAGACGGCGGACCACCGCCGCGCCGATCGTCCCCGCCCCGCCGGTGACGAGGACGCGGCTCACGCCAGCGCCGCGACCTCCGCCACGTAGGCGAAGACCTGGCCGGTCTGCAAGGAGTCCCACGGGTCGACCACGAGGCAGTCCCGGGCGGCCCCGTCGGCGAGCACGTGGAGCAGCCCGGGCCGCTCGAACTCCGAGTGGTTCGTGGCCACCACGACCGCGTCGGCGTCCTCCACCACGTCTCCGAAGGGCGCGGTCAGACGCGCCACCCGCGGGTCGTGCACCGCGACGTCGGCGAGCTCGCGCTCGAGCAGGCGGATGAGCTTGGCCGACAGCGAATCGCGCTCGTCGTCGGTGTCGCGCTTGAAGGCGAGGCCGAGGACGGCCACCTTGCGACCCGCCAGGGACCCGAGCCGGCGCTTCATCCCGTCCACGAGGAACCGGGGGACCGATTCGTTGACGCGCGAGACCGCCAGGAGCATCCCCGGGGAGTACGAGCGCTCCTCGGAGAAGGCGAAGTCCTTGCGCAGGCAGGTCCCGGCCGTGAGCCCCGGCCGGGCCATCCCCCCGCGCGGGTAGTCGCGGTTGATGAGGTCGATGACCGCGAAGACGTTCGCGCCGTACTGCTCGCAGTCCATCATGAGCAGGTTGGGCAGCGCGAAGTGCGTGTAGCGCAGGATGTTCGTCCAGATCTTCGCGAGCTCGGCCTGTACGGGCGTCGTGCGCACGATCGGCCCACCGAGCACTCCGAAGAGGGCGGCGGCCCGCTCCGTGGACGCCTCGTCGACGCCCCCGACGATGCAGGGCAGCGTCGCGATCTCCTCGAGGAAGCGTCCCGCGGCGATCCGCTCGGGCACGTGGGCGACGTGGGAACGGAAGCCGAGCCGTCGCTCGAGGTAGCCCGCGACCCACTCCGTCGTGCCCGGTGCGACCGTGGAGCGCAGGACGATGAGGTGGTCGGACTCGAGGACGGGCAGCAGGTCGTCCAGGGCCGAGCGGATGTCGGAGATGTCGATCTCGACGTGGGCGAAGGAGGGGGTGCCGAGGGTGAGGACGAGGTCGCGCGCGCCCGCGGCGTCCCCGACCCGGTCGGTGACCTCCAGCCGGTCGCCCACCCGTCCCAGCAGCTCCTCGGTGCCCGTCTCCTGCCAGGGCATCCGGCCCGCCCGGACGGCCTCGAGGCGCTCGGGGTCGACGTCCACCCCGACCGTCCGCAGGCCCCGGTCGGCGAAGGAGAGCGCGAGCGGCAGTCCGATCCGGCCCAGGCCCACGATGGCGACGTCGCGGTCCACGCCCGACGACGCTAGCGCCCGCGCTGAGCCGCCCACTGCTGCGCGAAGCCCGCGAGGAATCGCGGGTTGTTGCGCAGGTAGCGCGGCCCGAGCCGCAGCGGCTCCTGGCCGAGGCGGTAGGCCCACTCCAGGCCGGCCTCCTGCATCCACACCGGCGCCTGCCGTATCAACCCGGCGTGGAAGTCGAACGCGGCGCCGACCCCGACGAGCACGGGCGCGGCGAGCTCGGAGCGCATCGCCGCCATCCACTTCTCCTGCTTGGGCACCCCGATTCCCACCCAGACCACCTCGGCGCCCGAGGAGTCGATGTCGCGGATCACCCACCGGCGCTCCTCGTCGGTGAGCCTACGGAAGGGCGGGGAGTAGCCGCCGACGATGGCCAGCCCGGGGTACTGGCGGCGAAGCTCGAGGGCGAGCTGGACGAGCGCGCCCTGGTTGCGCCCGCCGTAGAGGTAGAAGCGCCGGCCGGTCTCCAACGCGCGCTCGCAGGCGCGGGCCATGAGCTCGGGCCCGTAGACCCGGCCGGGCAGGGGGTGGCCCAGGGCGCGCAGGGCCCATACGAGCGGTTGGCCGTCGGGCACG